>NZ_JBVVPC010000012.1:0-176469 GCF_055807355.1 Bradyrhizobium sp. Ken01 | reverse complement strand
CTGTCGCGGGGTGCAAACCGCGGCAGGCCATTCCTCACGGAACGTGTCCAGGATAACTGATCGCGCTATTACAAGGGTGGGCAAAGCGGAGCGTGCCCACCATTTCTCTCGAAGCATTGATAGGTGGTGGGCACGGCGCAAGTGCGCCTTTGCCCACCCTACTGCACCGAGTGCGCGGAGCGCGCCACCTCGCCCCCACTTGTCGCTTCGCGCGTTAGGTGCCTCGCAGCAGCTCGCTTGCCACGATCCAGTCGTTGCCGTTGAACTGAAGCATATAGCCGTCCTTGATCGGGCGGAAATCCTGCGGCGTGGTGTTGAGCGTGATGCCGGGCAACAGCAGCGACAGCGGCACATTCTTCAAATTGGCCGCCTGCGCCATGATGTTCTCACGCGTCAGATTGTCCTTGCACTGCTTCAGCAAGACCACCAATGCCTCGGCGACGGTGTAGCCGTAGAGACCCGCGACGTTGTTGACGTCGGCATTGGGCAGGCGCTTCTTCATGAAGTCGATATAGGCCGTCATCGCCGGATCGTCCTTCGGCGCCTCGACGAACGGCTTGAGGGAGCCGAGCGAGAGCACGCCCTTGCCGGCATCGAGGCCGGCCGGAACCATCACGGTGGCCTTGTTGGCGCAGCCTGAGGCGAGGAAACGCGTCGCCTGCCAGCCGACCTCATGCGCTTTCCGGATCGCCTGGGCGCAGGCACGCGGCGTCACCGAATAGATCATGAACACGTCGGCCTTGGTGTTGGCGAGCGTCAGCACCTGGGAATCGACGGTGGGGTCGGCGACCTCGAAGCTCGACGCCATCGCGATCGCCTTGTCGGCGTCGGCGCCAAGCGCTTCCTTGACGCCGCGCAGATATTCCTTGCCGGCATCGTCGTTCTGATAGAGCACCGCGAAGCGCGCGTTCGGGTTCTTGGCACGGGCATAGGCGACGTCGATGGCGGCCTCGCTGGTGTAGTTCGGCGCCCATGGCAGCGCCATCGACCAGGGCATGTTGGCGGGATCGTTCCACTTCGAGGCCGAGCTGATCAGAAACAGCTGCGGCACCTTGTTGCTGTTGAGATATTTCGCTATCGCCGAGCTCGGCGCGGTGCCCATGGTCGCGAAGATGAAGGCCACGCCGTCGCCCTCGACCAGCCGCCGCGCCGCTTCCATGGTTTTCGGCGGTGAGAAGGCGTCGTCGAGCGACAGGAGATTGAGCTTGCGGCCGTTGATCCCGCCCTTCTCGTTGACCTCGTCGAAATAGGCCGAGAGCACCCTGCCGGTGATGCCGAGCGGCGATGCGGGGCCGCTATAGGGCATGGTGTTGCCGATCTTGATCTCGGTGTCGCTGATGCCGGGACCGTAGGATTTTTGCGCGGAGACAGGCGTGGACAGGCACGCAGCCAAGGCTGCAGCCAGGACCAAAGCGGCTTTCATGGTTTCTCCCCGGTGATGATCGCCGCGCTGGTCGGAAGGCGCGGCGTGCTGCTTTTTGCCAGCACGCCAGATCAGCGGAGTTCCGTGAGAGGGTCTTGCGTCGAGTTGCTGATCAGTGGCGCCGCTTCAGGCTGAAGCCCAGGCTCACCCACCCCGCGCCCGCCATGATCAGGTCGATGCCGAGAAACAGGCCGAGGATGTAGACGCTGTTCACCGGCCAACGTGCGAGGATCAACAGCCCCAGCAGCAGCGTGATGGCGCCCGAGAGCGCCACCCAGACCCACGGACTTTCACGCTTCATGCTGAAAGCGAGAAACAGCCGGACGGCGCCGGAAGCGAGCAGCGAGGCACCCAGGAACAGGGTCAGCAACACTGCAGCAAACAGCGGGTTCTCGAAGGTGAGAAAGCCCGCGATAACATAGAGTACGCCGAGCAAGGCCCAGATCACGAACTTGCCCCAGCTTTTCATCTGGAACGCGCCGATGATTTCGGCCGCGCCTGCGACGATCATCATGGCGCCAACCACGATCACGCTCGCCACCGTCGCCATTACAACGCTGCCAAGTGCGACGAAGCCGGCGACGAGGTAGACGACTCCCAAGGCTACGATCCAGCCCCATTTGGCATGCAGGGCCGAGATCCCGGAGCCCAGGCCGGAAGGATGGGAGATATCCGAGGCACTTGTCATGACGGCCACTCCTGCATGGAAGCCCGCGAGCACAGGCCAGACTAGCGCGCGCCGCACCGGGACGACAGCCAGCACAGCAGCCCTCGCGGGCAACGACATTGACGCAAATCAAGACCGGATGCGTGCCTCAGCCGCGTGTCCGCTCCATCTCCAGTTCGGCCTTGAGATTGTCGAGATCCCGATAAATTGAAGCAATCGCAAGGACGCGGCCGCCCTTGCGATACTTCAGCAGGCAGTCCTTGCCGGAAATGCTGCCGTCGATCGCGATATCGTCAAAACTCTCGGCGTGGCCGACATAGTTGATCGGCACGTCATAGTGCTGTGACCAGAAGAACGGCACGGCCGAGAAGCGCTCGCGCTTGCCAAGCATGTTGCGCGCCGCGGTCTGGCCCTGCCGCTCCGCCACGACCCAGTGCTCGACGCGGATGGTTTGCCGCGAGTGAGGATCCGGCCAGCGCGCGATGTCACCGGCCGCGAAGATGCCGGCTATGCTGGTCTCCAGATATTCGCTCACGCTGACGCCCCGGTCGGCCGCAAGGCCTGCCTGCTCGGCGAGCGCAAGGCGCGGCTTGACGCCGATGCCGACCACGACCAGTTCGGCCTCGATCACGCCACCGCTCTTCAACGTGGCGCGCGTGCCGTCCAGCTTTTCCACCGTGTCCTCGAGATGGAAGTTGACCCCATTCTCCTCATGCAGGGCGCGTACGAAATCACCCATTTCGGGACCGAGCACCTTCTGCATCGGCCGTTCGTCCGGCGCGACCACGTGCACCTCGAGCTTGCGTGCCCGCAAGGAGGCCGCAACTTCCAGGCCGATGAAGCTGGCGCCGATCACCAGCGCACGCTTGGCGCCGCCGGTCGCCTGGATGATGGCGCGGCTGTCGGCAACCGAGCGCAGGGTGTGGACATGAGGCTGGTCGGCACCCGGAATCCGCAACCTGACCGGCTCGGCGCCGGTCGCGAGCAGCAGCCGGTCGAACGGCAGCCTGTCGCCGTTGCCCAGCGTCACGCTGCGCGTCTTCGCTTCGATCGCAGAGACATTCGTGTTGAGCCTGAGATCGATGCCGGCGTCCTGATAATAGTCCTCGCCTCGCAGCGGCAGCCAATCCTCCGGCGCGTTGCCCGCGAGGTAGTCCTTGGAGAGATTGGGCCGGTCCACCGGCATCGCGCTGTCATTGCTGAGCATGGTGATGGCGCCGGCAAAGCCCTCGCGACGGAGCGTCTGCGCCGCCGCGAAACCGGCCGCGCCGCCGCCGATGATGACGAAATTTTGCGGCGTTGGCGCTGTCCGGTGAGACGCCGGAGGCTTCGGCACCTCGCGCTTGCGCTGAACGATGATCTTGTCCTGATCGCGCGAGACCTCCCACACCGCCAGCGCATTCAGCGCCGGCGGACGGGTCGCCTCGCCTGACCGCAATGAGAAACAGGCGTGATGCCAGGGACAGCGGATGGTGTCGCCAACCACGAGTCCTTCAGCGAGCGGACCGTGATAGTGGCTGCAGGTCGGCTCGATCGCAAAGATCTCGCCGCCGGCCTGCACCACCAGGACGTCTTCCTCGCCGACATGGCCGAGCAATTTGCCGTCCTTGAACGCGGCGAGCGTCACGCCCCGGCTCAGGTCGGGCCCGCTTGGCTTCTTGTCCTCGGTCATGGCGTTGTGCCTCCTTGAGCCGTCGCGGATCAATCGTCCGAATTGGCCAGCCCAAGCAGCTCCTGGCGTGTCAGCGCATTGTCGCGGAACACACCGAGCATGCGGCTGGTGACGAGATCGGTGCCGGGCTTGTGCGCGCCGCGCGTGGTCATGCAGTGATGCGTTGCCTTGATGATGACCCCGACGCCTTCGGGCCTCAGCACATCATTGATGGTGTTGGCGATCTGCGCGGTCATCTTCTCCTGAATCTGAAGCCGCTTGGCGTAGATGTCGACGAGACGCGCGAGCTTGGAGATGCCGACGACCCGGCCTTGCGGAATATAAGCGACCCAGGCGCGGCCGACGATCGGCGCCATGTGGTGCTCGCAATGGCTTTCGAAGCGAACGCCGCGCAGGACGATCATCTCGTCATAGCCTTCGATCTCCTCAAACGTCTTTTGCAGGATTTCGGTCGGATCCTGCGCATAGCCGGAGAAATACTCCTCGAAGGCGCGCGCGACCCGGTCCGGCGTGTCGCGCAGACCGTCGCGCGCGGGATCGTCGCCGGCCCACCGGATCATGGTCCGGATCGCCTGCTCGACCTCCGCCCTCTCGGGCCGCTCGCTCGGCGCCTGCGCGACCGCGACACGTTCCAGCCTGCGCGTTTGCGTCTTCATCGAAAACCTCCCCTGCAACGGACCGCATACAGAACGCGGCCCCACAGCTTGGACGGCTGCGATTGGAAAAGGTTCCCGGGATCAGGAAAAATCGGAAGCTGCGAGAGCGGCAAGACTGAGGGACGAGAAACCCGGCTCTATGCGGCCGCTTTCCGCACATCGAGCACGGCCTGCGCCCATTCGGCCGGCCGCTCCTGCGGCAAATTGTGGCCGGCCCCTGTAAAGACGCGCCGCTCGAAAAAGCCCTCGAATTTGCGTGCATGGTGCGCGGTGCCGGGATTGACGCCGTCGCTGTCGCCGTCGATCGCGATGGTCGGCACCCGAACCGGCGGCTGGGCGGCGAGCTTCGCCTCGATCGCGGCATAGGCGGGATCGCCCGCGACCAGCGCGTAACGATGTCGATAGGAGTGGATCACGACATCGACGAAATCAGGATTGTCGAACGAGATTGCGCTGGTCTCGAATGTCGCATCGTCGAAGGCCCATGTCGGCGACCACATCGACCAGAGCTGGCGTGCAAAACCGCGCCGGTTGCGCTCCAGCGCGCGGCGGCCGCGCTCGTTGTGGAAGAGATATTGATACCAGAGCGCCGCCTCCTCCGGTGGCGAAGCCGGCTCCATCGAACGCGCGATGTTCTGGATGTTGTAGGAATTGCCCGAGACGAGGCCGATCACGCGCTCCGGATGCAGCACCGAGACCACGCAGGCCGCGCGCCCGCCCCAGTCGTAACCGCCGACCACCGCGCGCGAGATTCCAAGCGCATCCATGAAAGCCAGGAGATCGGCGCCAAGCGCCGCCTGCTCGCCGGAGCGCAACGTCGCAGCGGAACGGAATCGCGTCGGCCCGTAGCCGCGCAGCCAGGGCACCAGCACCCGCGCGCCCGCCTGCGCAATGATCGGCGCGGTCTCGGCATAGGCGTTCACGTCATAGGGAAAGCCGTGACCCATGATGCAGGGCCAACCGTCCGGCGCACCGTATTCGCGATAGGCGATGTCGAGGATATCGGTGGTGATTGTTTTGTGTTGCATTAGAAGGCGAAGCTATTTTTGCGGGCCCGACAACGTGATATCACGCTCGGCGCGGAACACGTTGCTGTAGAGGTTGGCGATCCACTGCCGCCCAATCTCGGTCTTGTTGAGGTAGCCGATCTCGGTCTGGATGTGCGGCGCGACGCTGTTCCAGTAGAACTGAGGATAGCGGTTCACGATGTCGGCGGGCGAATCGTAGCCGAGCTGGCGGTTCATACCGACTTCTTCGAATTCGTAGTAGAGCGCGTTGGCCTTGCGCAGATAATTGGGGTCGCCGAGCTGGCCGATGAAGTCGGCGGCGCGCAGGATCGAGGCGTCGTCGTCATAGTCCTGGCCCTGGCGGGCCGGAAAGCGGGTGCCCTCGATGGCGCGGGCGATGCGTTCCGGATCAAGCCCTGGGATATGCTGCAGGCGGCGCATGACGTACAGCTTGGACCGGTCGACATGATACATCATCAGGCTGGCATCTGATGAGCCGCGGGGCAGCGAGACCTTGGTGCCTGCCGCATCGACCACAAAACCGTCCTCGTCATCCTCCTCGAACAAGCCGCGGACATAACCGATGTCATGGGCAAGACACGCGATCAGGACGTGGACGTAATCCTCGGCCGAGAGATGAATATGAAGATACCGGCCGCTCAGGATGGAATGGCCCGCCAGCGTGACCAGCATCGTATGTTCGATATTATGATAGAGAGCGTCGCTGTTTCCGATGCATTCCATCGCGGTACGGGTCGCGCTCTCGACTATGTTTGCCGGAGAATCGCCGTACCTGCGGCGCATGAACGAACCCAGCGTTTTCTCCAGGGATTCCGCCGCCAGTCTCGGTAACGTCATCATGGATGCAGCCCCGTCTGTCGGTGGTTTTCCACGCCAATACCCGACGTCTCATTCTCGTCCTCGACGCAGGCGCCAGCATAGCCCATCTTGGCCGACTGGCCAAACCCGGGAGCGTAAACACGGAAATATGTTGCGGTTTGTGCCCCGCGATATCACGGTTGCGCTGCGGGCCCGACACACCTTGGCAGGGCGTCGCCGGAGGGCCCGCAATCATTCCACCAGCAGCACGTCGACGGCGACGTCGAGCTTCTGCTTTGGCGAACCGACGATGATGCCGTCGACCGGTGAAACGTCGGAAAAGTCGCGGCCGACCGCGAGCACGATATGGTCGCCAGCAACCATGAGATCGTTGGTCGGATCGAAATCGACCCAACCAAGCTCCTCCCCGCACCACAGCGACACCCAGGCGTGGGTGGCATCGGCGCCCTGCAGGCGCGGCTGGCCCGCCGGCGGAATGGTGCGAAGATATCCACTGACATACGCGGCGGGTAAGCCCAGCCCGCGCAAGCCCGCAATCATCACATGGGCAAAATCCTGACAGACGCCATGGCGCTTGACGAAGACCTCGTCGAGCGGCGTCGAAATCACCGTCGCCTTCGGGTCGTAGCGAAATTCGGCGCGGATGCGATGCATCAGATCGACCGCCCCGCCGAGGATGCCCGCGCCGGGCGCGAAGCTTTCCGCCGCATAGGCGCTGACCGGTCCCAGCACCGGCACCAGCGGGCTCGCAAAGACATAGCCGACCGGCGAGGACGGCCCGAGGCTGGTCGCCTCGAAGGCGATGTCGCGAATGCTCTCCCAGCCCGGACTGGCAGCGGCGCGCGCCGGCGGCTGGCGCGACACCTTCACGCGAGAGCGGGAATCGATGCGCAGAGTGCGATGCGCGGCCTCGATCACGACACTCTCGGTCAGGGTGCCGAAGAAATCGCGCCGGACGCTACGCTCCGCGGCGCGCGGACGAATCTCGACCTTGTGCGAGATCAGCTCCTGGCCATGGCCGCTCCTCGGCTCCAGCCGCAGCGTGCAGCGGGCGAAGCTGACCGGGCTCTCGTATTCGTAGGTGGTGAGGTGACGGATATCGTAGATCACGCCAACCCCGTCAGCTTTTCCGGCCGGCTCGCATTGGGACCGTGCGGGAAGTAGTGCTGCCCGACCGCCTCGGCGAGGCTGAGCAGATCCTGCTCCAGGGCGAACAGCGTCTTGACCTCGAGCTTCTCGGCCTCCGCGGTCGCGAGCATCGCCTGCATCGCGACCGCAAGCCGCTGCGGCTTCTCGATCAGGCCGTGCTCCTTCAGGCTCGGCAGCGCGGCGATATGCTCGTTCAGCGCCGTCACCTGGAACGCCACCGAGCGCGGATTGTAGCTGTCGAGCACGGCGAGGTCGCGCACCGGCGCCAGGATCGGCGCCAGCAGATAACGCGAGCGGTACGTGATCTGGCAATCCACCAGCGTCAGCAGAATATCGAGATCCTCGTCGCCGGCCTCGTCATAGGCAAACTGCCGGGCAAAACGCGTGGTGTTGATGGCGCGCTCGGTGCGCCGACCGATATCGAGGAAGCGCCAGCCGGCCGCACGGTTCATGTTCTCATGCGCAAGGCCGGCAAAGCTCGCGAGCTCCTGCAAAGTCAGCTCGGCCGCGCTCAGCACGCTGTCGTCGTCCTCGACCTCGACGGCAAGACGCTCGGCCATCTCGGTGATGACTTGCCAGGCATCGGGCGACAGCCGCTCGCGCAAGGAGGTCGCCGTGCGCTGGGCCGCGCGGACCAGCGACAGTGCCGAGCCGAAACGCTCCGGGCTCTGCAGTGCTTCGGCGACGATGCGGCCGGGCGCCGCGCGCGAGGTCTGTGAAATCGCGCCCCAGGTCACCAGCAGGCGCTGGATACGCTCCGCCGATTGCAGCGAGGCCGCGGTGCCCTTGTTGGGCCCGCTCGGCGAGCCCAGCGCCCGCACCAGCCGCAACGTCGCCTCGGCGCGTTCGAGATAGCGGCCGAGCCAGAACAGATTGTCAGCCGCGCGGCTCGGCAGCACGCCGGCGATACGGCGGATGCGCACCTTGTCGGTGGCGGGCAGCAGCGTCGCGGTCGAGACCTGCTTGTCCGAGACCACCCAGACGTCGGCGGAACGCGCGCCGTCGCCCATCGACACCGCACGCGCATCGGGCTGCTCAGCGATCCGGCAGAAGCCGCCGGGCATGATGGCCCAGCCGTCGGGCGTCGCGGCTGCGAACACGCGCAGCACGAAGGGACGCGGCGTGATCTGCCCCTGCTCCCACACCGGCATGGTCGAGAGCCGCACCACCTCCTGGCCGACATAGTCCATGCCGCGCGCGGCGATGGCGTCGCTCAGGCGCCGGCGCCCGGCGGCGTCGAGCTCGCTCGCGAGCACGGGACCGTTGCTGTCGAAACCGGGAACGCCGCGCCGATAGGCGCCTTCGATCGCGACCTCGTCGAGCCGCGACAACACCTCGTCGCGCGCCGAGCGCTGGCCGCACCACCAGGTCGCGATGTGCGGCATCTTCAGCTCTTCGCCGAGCAGGCGACGGCTGAGCGCCGGCAGGAAGCCGAGCATCGCCCGCGCCTCCAGCACGCCCGAGCCCGGCATGTTGGCGACGACGACGCCGTCCTTGCGCAGCACGTCGATCAGGCCGGGGACCCCCAGCCGCGAGGAGGCATCGAGCTCGAGCGGATCGAGCGAATTGGAATCGACACGGCGCAGCAGCACGTCGAGGCGCTTGAGCCCCGCAACCGTGCGGATGTGGATATGGTTGTCACTGACGGCGAGATCGTCGCCCTCGACCAGCAGGAAGCCGAGATAGCGCGCCAGCGTCGCGTGCTCGAAATAGGTCTCGCTGAAGCTGCCCGGCGTGAGCACGCCGATCCGCGGCTCGTCGCGGTCGGCGCGCGCACGAAGGCTGTCGCGAAACGCCTCGAAGAACGGCGCGACACGCGGCACGTTCATCGACTTGTAGAGATCGGAGAAGGCGCGCGAGAGCACCAGGCGGTTCTCCAGCGCATAGCCCGCACCCGACGGTGCCTGCGTGCGGTCGCCGAGTACCCACCAGCGGCCGTCGGGCCCGCGGCCCACATCGGCGGCATAGAGCGAGAGATAGCGCCCTCCCGGCGGCGGCACGCCGCAGACGGGACGGAGATATTCGGGGCTGCCGGCGATCGCGGCCGCCGGCAGCGCGCCTTCGGCGACGAGGCGGCCCTCGCCATAAATGTCGCGCAGCACGAGCTCGAGCAGCTCGGCGCGCTGGGTGATGCCGTCGGACAGCTGCTTCCAGTCGGCCTCGTCGATCAGCAGCGGCAGATGGCTGATCGACCAGGGCCGGTCGGCGCTCTCGCCGGGCGCGCGATAGGTGACGCCGGCCTCGCGGAGATGACGGTCCGCCATGCCAAACCGCCGCTCGACCTCGTCGGGCGCGAGCGCGCCGAAAGCATCGAAGAAGCGGCTCCAGACCGCGCGGGGCTTGCCGTCCGGGCCGAGAAACTCGTCGGGGATGCCAGGCAGGCGCCTATAGTCGCGGACCCATTGCGCGAAACGGCGCTGGCCGTCACGTTGACCTTGCGCCTGACCCGCCTTGTCGTCCTCTTCGGCTGCGCCCTCGGCCATGCGCCTCTCCCTGCCCCCGCATCATACTCATTGCAGGAGCGGGGACCGCAAGTCGAGGGTCAGCGGAAACTCATTTGTGCGTTCCTCGGGCGGCGGCTGCATCGGGCCCGGCGTATGGCCGTGGTCCTGGAATCGCGCCAGCCGCCGCGCCTCGGCCTCGTAGGTGTTGACCGGCTTGGTGTCGTAGCTGCGGCCGCCGGGATGGGCGACGTGATAGACGCAGCCGCCGAGCGAGCGGCCGTTCCAGGTGTCAATAAGATCGAATGTCAGGGGCGCGTGAACGGGAATGGTCGGGTGCAGGCCGGAGGCCGGCTGCCAGGCCTTGAAGCGGACGCCGGCCACGGCCTCGCCGGAGCGGCCGGTGGCGGTCATCGGCAGGCGGCGGCCGTTGCAGGTGACGATATGGCGGCCCTCGACGAAGCCTTCCACCTTGACCTGGAGCCGCTCGACCGATGAGTCGACATAGCGCACGGTGCCGCCGGCCGAGCCCTCCTCGCCGAGCACGTGCCAGGGCTCCAGCGCCTGCCGCAGCTCCAGCGTGACGCCGCCATGATGGATGCGGCCGAAGGCGGGGAAGCGGAATTCGAGCTGGGCCAGATACCATTCAGGCTCGAACGGATAGCCGGACTGCTTCAACTCGGTCAGCACTTCGAGGAAATCTTCCCAGATGAAGTGCGGCAGCATGAAGCGGTCGTGCAGCGCGGTGCCCCAGCGCACGAACTTGCCTTGTTGCGGCTCACGCCAGAATTTTGCGATCAGCGCGCGGATCAGCAGCTGCTGCGCTAGCGACATGCGCGGATCCGGCGGCATTTCGAGCGCGCGAAATTCGACCAGGCCGAGGCGCCCGGTCGTGCCGTCCGGTGAATAGAGCTTGTCGATGCAAATCTCGGCGCGATGGGTGTTGCCGGTGATGTCGACGAGGAGATGCCGGAACAAGCGATCCACCAGCCACAGCGGCGCCTGAGTGCCCGGCGGCGGCACGTGCGTGAGCGCCACCTCGAGCTCGTAAATGCTGTCGTGGCGGGCTTCGTCGATGCGCGGTGCCTGGCTGGTCGGGCCGATGAACAGGCCGGAGAAGAAATAGGACAGCGACGGATGACGCTGCCAGTGCAGGACCAGGCTCTTCAACAGATCAGGCCGGCGCAGGAACGGCGAGTCCTGCGGGCTCGATCCGCCGACCACGACGTGATTGCCGCCGCCGGTGCCGGTGTGGCGGCCGTCGACCAGGAAGCGATTGGCGCCGAGGCGCGTTTTGCCGGCATCCTCATAGAGCCCGGCGGTGATCTCGACCGCCTCGCGCCAGTTCTTGGCCGGCTGGACGTTGACCTCGATCACGCCGGGATCGGGCGTCACCTTGATGACGTCGACACGCGGATCGAACGGCGGCGGATAACCCTCGACATGGACCTGGAGCTGCATCTCCTCGGCCGTCGCTTCGAGCGCCGCGATCATCTCGAGATAATCCTCGATCTGCTCGACCGGCGGCATGAAGGCGCAGAGCACGCCGTCGCGGACCTCGACCGACATCGCGGTGCGAACCGGCACGGAGGTGTTGAGCTCTTCGGGCTCGAGCCGCTCCGGCGAGTCCGGACGCGCCGGAAGGCTGAACACGGGCAGCTTGCCGCGGGCCTCCATCGGATCCCGCTCGACGATGTAGGGATATTGATCGGGCGGGACATAGCCGAGCGAGTCCAGCGGCAGGCGCAGGCCGAGCGGCGAATCCCCCGGCATCAGGAACAGATGACTGCGCCGGAGCTGCCAGCGCTCGCTGCGCCAGCGTGGCGCCGCATTCCAGCGCTGCACGGGCAGCACGAAGCCGCGAGGATTGTTGAGCCCCTGCTCGAACACCCGCGCCATTCGCGCGCGGGCCTCCGGATCGGACAATTTGGAATCGGACGGATCGACGTTGACGGGAAGCTCGGCTTCCTTCTGCAGCCAGTACGCGGTGTCCTCAAAGGCCGGCATGATGTAGCCGGGATCGAGCCCGAGCCGCAGCGCCGTGCCCTCCACGAACGCCTTGACGTCCTTGGCCTGCGCCGGCCGCGGATTTTCGATGCTGGCAATGAGGTCGGCATTCTTCCAGATCGGCACGCCGTCCTTGCGCCAGTACAGTCCAAACGCCCAGCGCGGCAGGCTTTCGCCGGGATACCATTTGCCTTGCCCGAAGTGCAGCAGGCCCCCGGGTCCGAAACGCGCGCGCAGGCGGCGGATCAGATCGTCGGCGAGCCCGCGCTTGGTCGGACCGACCGCGTCCGTGTTCCACTCGGCGCCTTCGAGATCATCGACGGAGACGAAGGTCGGCTCGCCGCCCATGGTCAGACCGACGTCCTGCGCTGCAAGATCGCCGTCGACCTGCTCGCCGAGATCGTTGAGCCGTATCCAGGATTCGTCCGAAAACGGCTTTGTGATGCGCGGCGCCTCGCGAATGCGCTTGACGCTCATGTCGAAGGCGAATTCGACCTCGGCGAAGCCGGCGCCGCCGGAGATGGGCGCGGCCGAGCGGTAATGCGGCGTCGCCGCGACCGGGATGTGGCCCTCGCCCGCCAGCATGCCCGAGGTCGCGTCGAAGCCGATCCAGCCCGCGCCCGGCAGGTAGACCTCGGCCCAGGCGTGCAAATCGGTGAAATCGTTCTCGACCTCCGGCGGCCCCTCGATCGGATCGATGTCGGGACGGACCTGGATCAAATAGCCGGAGACGAAACGGGCGGCGAGACCGAGGTGACGGAAGGTCTGGATCAGAAGCCAGGCAGAGTCACGGCATGAGCCGGCCGCGGAGGAGAGCGTCTCCTCCGGCGTCTGCACGCCCGCCTCCATGCGGATGACGTAGCCGATCCTTTTCTGCAGCTCCCTGTTGAGATCGACCAGGAAGTTGACGGTGTTCGGGGCTTCGGGCGGGATCGTGTCGAGATATTTCGCGAACAGCCGATCGGGCTTGACGGTCTCGAGATAAGGCGCGAGCTCCGTCTTGAGATCTTGCGTATATTCGAACGGAAAGCTGTCGGCATAGGGCTCGACGAAGAAGTCGAACGGATTGACCGTGGTCATCTGCGCCGTGAAATCGACCTCGATCTTGAGCTCGGTCGTCTTCTCCGGGAAGACGTAGCGCGCGATCCAATTGCCCAGCGGATCCTGCTGCCAGTTCACGAAATGATTGGCCGGAGTGACCTTGAGCGAATAACTCAGGATCGGCGTGCGGGTATGCGGCGCCGGCCGCAGACGGATGGTCTGCGGGCCGAGATCGATCGGACGGTCGTATTTGTAGTGCGTGACGTGGTGTAATGCGACGTAGATCGACACGGGGTGCGGTACTCCAGCAGCTTTTTTGAGCAGAACACCGCTGGTGACCTCGATCAAGCACTAACAACGGGCAAACGGTGCCTACGAAGTATCTCCGTTGTCCACGGAGCAATCGCAGCGTCATGGCCGGGCTCGTCCCGGCCATCCACGACCTTCACGGTCCCCAAGAACGTGGATGCCCGGGACGTCTAGCGCGAAGACGCGCTTCGCGCTTCTGCCCGGGCACGACGACCTCATGCGGGGTAACGTTACGCCGCTGAGGTCAACCGTTGCAGGAACTGCGTCACCTCGCGCCGGAGCGTCTCGACCTCGCCATGGACGCGTTCGGAGGCGCTGTTGACGCGGCTCGCCACACGGCCGGTGTCGGCGGCGGCTTCGCTGATGCCTGTCACGTTGGAGGACATTTGCGAGGTGCCGGCGGAGGCTTCCTGGACGTTGCGGGCGATCTCCCGGGTGGCGAGACCCTGCTGTTCTATCGAGGCCGCGATCGAGGCGGTGATGCCGTTGATCTCGGTGATGGTCTGCGCGATCGCCTCGACGGCGGCGACCGAATTGGTGGTCGATTGCTGCATCTCGCCGACCTTGGCGCTGATCTCCTCGGTCGCCTTCGCGGTCTGGTTGGCGAGGCTCTTGACCTCGGATGCGACCACGGCGAAGCCCCGGCCGGCCTCGCCTGCCCGCGCGGCCTCGATGGTGGCGTTGAGCGCCAGGAGATTGGTCTGCTCGGCGATCTCGCTGATCAGCTTGACCACGTCGCCGATCCGCATCGCCGCATCCGCGAGCGTGCGGATCTCGCTGCCGGCACGATTGGCTTCGTTCACCGCCCGCCCCGTGCTCGCGGTCGAGCCCGCGACCTGGCGGCTGATCTCGGCGATCGATGACGCGAGCTGCTCCGCGGCGCTCGCGACGGTGGCGACGTTGCGCGAGGCCTGGTCGGACGCACTGAGCACGCCGGAGGTCTGCCGGCTGGTCTTCTCGGCCGCGGCCGCCATCTGGCCGGCGTCGGATTCAAGATCAGTTGCCGCGCCCATCAGCGTGCCCGCGACCTGGTCGAGATGCGTGCCGAACTGCTTTGCGAGGTCCGCGATTTCGACCACGCGGCGGCCGAGGCTGTCGGTGCCGGAATTGATGACCGTGGCCGAACGGCGGAACGAGCCGGGTAGTCCGCGTGCGAGGATCTTGCGGAAATATTTACCGCGGCTCGCATAGTCCATCGACGCCGAAGCTTCCCGCAAATAGGCATCGGTGATGTCGAGCATGTCGTTGACCGACTTCTGAATGGCGCCGATGCGTCCGGCCTGGCGGATGCTGAGGATCCGCGCCTCGAGGTCGCCACGTGCGGCCTTGCGGCACACGTCCGCCGCCTCGTCGACGGCCACCGCCGTGCGATGCTGGCACCAGACGGCATAGGCGAGCAGCGCGACCGTAACGCCTAACAACGCCGCGCCGGAAATTCCGGTTGCCCCAGTCAGCGAGAGCACGAACGCAACGACGGCAAGAACGGATGCGAGCGCGGTCGCTCCCTGCGCCTTAGAGAGAGAGCACAAATTCATCGTAACCGACACCCTGTTTGTTGAGCAGCCTGACCATCGCCTCGAAGCTCGCATGCATGCCGTCCTTGGCATTGGCATGCCGCGCCTCCTCCGCGAACAGCGCCTTGTAGATCGGCTTGACACGCTCGATCTGCGCCGGATCGGGCTTGCGACGGTTGGAGTGATAGCCGACGATATTGCCACGCTCGTCGAATGTCGGCGTGACGTGGGCGACCACCCAGTAATGGCTGCCGTCCTTCGCGAGGTTGACGACGTAGGCGAAGATCTCCTGTCTGGACTGAACCGTGTCCCACAGCAGCTTGAAGACGGAGCGCGGCATCTCGGGGTGGCGGATCAGGCTGTGGGGCGCACCCATCAGCTCCTGCCAGGAGTACTTCGCCATGCGGATGAAGACATCATTGGCGTAGGTGATGCGGCCCTTGAGATCGGTCTTCGACACGATCAGCTCCTCCTCACCGAGGAGATTTTCCACGCCGGTCGGCCGTATCGTACGCGTCATCGTTGACGAATCCTCACGAAGGGCGAACGCCCCGAATGAGTGGAGCTCGCATCCTCCCAGGGATTACGGCAGAAGATGTTAATCAGGTGTGACCGCGGGAGCCCCCGCGATCGCTTGACGGCTCCGTATCATTACTTAGGAGCGTCGCTTGCAGTGCGGTGCTACCGCCGACGCGCAACGACGGGATTACATCGTCGCGCCCAGCACCCACGGCGCGAACTCGGCGCCGCCGAAATCAAAACTCTCGCTCTTGGTTGGCTGTCCGGACGCGGTCTTGAGGATGAGATCGAAAATGCGCTGGCCGCACTGCTGGACGCTCTCCTCGCCTTCGAGGATGGTGCCGCAATTGACGTCCATGTCCTCTTCCATGCGCTTGTACATGGGCGTGTTGGTGGCGAGCTTGATCGAGGGCGCCGGCTTGCAGCCGAACACGCTGCCGCGGCCCGTGGTGAAGCAGACCAGATTGGCGCCGCCGGCGACCTGCCCGGTCGCGGCAACCGGATCGTAGCCGGGCGTGTCCATGAAGACGAAACCCTTCTTGGTGATGGGTTCGGCGTAGCGCAGCACCTCGACGAGGTTGGTGGTGCCGGCCTTCGCCATCGCGCCGAGCGACTTCTCCAAAATGGTGGTGAGACCGCCGGCCTTGTTGCCCGGGCTCGGATTGGCGTTCATCTCGGCGCCTTCGCGCGTCGTGTATTCGTCCCACCAGCGCATGAGATCGACCAGCTTCTCGCCGACCTCGCGGCTGACGGCGCGGCGCGTGAGCAGATGCTCGGCGCCATAGGTCTCCGGCGTCTCCGACAGGATCACGGTGCCGCCGTGACGTACGATGAGATCGCTGGCCGCGCCGAGCGCTGGGTTGGCGGAGACACCGGAATAGCCATCCGAGCCGCCGCATTGCAGCGCCACGGTCAATTCGCTGACCGGAACGGACTCGCGCTTGACCTTGTTGGACTCCGCGAGTGCCTCGCGCACGAAGGCGATGCCGGCTTCCACCGTCTTGCGGGTGCCGCCGACCTCCTGGATGTCCATCGCGCGCAGGCGGCCGGCGAGCTTCTGCTCCTCCATCAAGCCGCCGATCTGGTTCACCTCGCAGCCGAGGCCGAGCACGATGACGTGGGAGAAGTTCACGTGCCGCGCATAGCCACCGAGCGTGCGGCGGAGCAGCGCCAGGGGCTCGTTCTGCGTCATGCCGCAGCCGGTCTTGTGGGTCAGCGCGACCACGCCGTCGACATTGGGGAAGTCGGCCAGCGGATTGTCGCCGGTGAACGGATTCTTCTTGAACACGTCGGCGACGAGGCTTGCGACATGCGCGCTGCAATTCACCGAGGTGAGGATGCCGATGTAGTTGCGCGTGGCGACGCGGCCGTCCGGGCGGCGGATGCCTTCGAAGCTCGCCGGCAGATCGAAATTCGGCGTCGGCTTGACGTCGGCGCAATAGGCATAGTCCTTGGCGAAATCGCCCATGCCGCAGTTCTGCACGTGCACGTGCTGGCCCGGCGCGATCGGCACCGTCGCAAAGCCGATGATCTGGCCGTAGCGTATCACCGGCTCGCCAACTGCGATCGGCTTGATCGCGACCTTGTGGCCGGAAGGAATGCGCTCGACCGTGGTCACGCCGTCGGCCACTACCGTTCCCGGCGGCAGACTCGCGCGCGCGATCAGCACGCCATCATCGGGATGCAGGCGAATGACGGGGCTGATGGTCATGGGAGGTCTCCTTGGTCTTCTTTCTTCACCTCTCCCGGTTCTTACGGAGAGAGGTCGGATCGCGCCCGGCGATGCATCGTCCGGGGCGATCCGGGTGAGGGGCAAGCGGCGCGCTCGATCGATGGATTAGTCGTGTTGAGAGAGCCCCTCACCCTAACCCTCTCCCCGTAAGAACGGGGAGAGGGAAAAGGGAAGAGATCAGGCCTTGCCGCCGGAATCCTTCCGCGTGGCATTCACCTGCATCTTGGCGTAAGTCGTCATCAGGCCGACCTCGTTCGAGAGCGTCACCAGCTTGAAGCCCATGTTGATGGCGCGTGCGGCACCCTCGGCGCCGCTGCAATGGATGCCCGGGTTGAGGCCGCGCTTGCCGCACTCCTTGATGATCTTCTCGTAGATCGCCAGGATCTCCGGCTCGGTGCGATCGAGCTTCGGTTCGAGGCCGTAGGAGAAGCCGAGGTCGGACGGGCCGATATAGACGCCGTCGATGCCTTCGACGTCGAAGATCGCTTCCATGTTCTCGACCGCGGTTTTGGTCTCCATCATCGGCAGCAGCACGATGTCGTCGTTGGCCGTCTTCTGGTAGGAGCCCGCGGTGCCGTACATGCCGGCGCGGATCGGGCCGTTGGAGCGCACGCCCTTCGGCGGGTACTTGGCATAGGAGACGAGGTTCCTGGCTTCCTGCGGCGTGTTGACCATCGGGCAGATCACGCCATAGGCACCGCCATCGAGCACCTTGCCGATGATGCCGGGCTCGTTCCAGGGCACGCGGACCATCGGCGTGATCGGGTGCTTGTCCATCGCCTGGAAGCACTGCACCATCGACAGATAATCCTGCACGCCGTGCTGCATGTCGACGGTGACGCTGTCGAAGCCGCATTGCGCGATCATCTCGGCCGAGAAGCCGGAGGGAATCGCGAGCCACGCGTTGACCACGGCCTTGCCCGACTTCCAGATTTCCTTGACCTTGTTCGCCACGTTGCCTTCCTTCTTTGTTGTTTGGACCGTGTTATTTGGACCGTGTGATTTGGACTATCGTCACCATGACGAGCGTCGCGACAGCACAACCGCTGTTACCGCGAACTGGCGCGTCGCGCTACGCTCGCAATGACGCAAGACCTATGCGGTCGCCCTCTGGATGCTGACTTCGCTGACGCCGACCTCGCGGGCGGTATTCACTATTGCCGCCCAGGTGTCATCCGGCAAGGGGATGCCGTTTTGGGTCCGCTCAGCCCGGGTTTTCCGCTCGGGATCGCCGGGGATCAGCACCTGGTCGACCCCGGCCGCCGGCTTGGTGGCACGGATGAAGTCGGCATAGCGCGACACCTCTGCGTCGAAGACATGGGAGGTATCGACCACTTTCGGATCGACGTAGAAGGCCAGCATGCCGTTGGCGAAGCGTCGACCGCCGGACGTGGCCCCGGTTCCGGTCAACGCGCCGCCGAGCAGCTCGCACATGAAGGCAAGGCCCGAGCCCTTGTGCTCGCCGAACGCACGGATCGCGCCCGTTCCCTTGGTGTGATCGCGCGGCCCATCCGGCGTGTAGGGGCCGTAGAGCACGGCCGGCTCCTCGCTCAGGCTGCCGTCGGCATCGACCAGCGCGTCCTTCGGCAACTTCTTGCCGCCGCGGCTTGCGACCAGCACCTTGCCCTCAGCCACGACCGAGGTTGCAAAGTCCAGCACGATCGGATCCTGGCCCTCGCGCGGAATGCCGACGCAATAGGGTGCGGTGGAGAGCCGTTTCTCCACGCCGCCGAACGGCGCCACCAGCAACGAGCCTGCGGCATTGACGAAATGAACCGAGATCAGTCCTTCGGCGGCGGCCATCTCGGCCCAATCGCCGACCCGGCCGATATGGCCGGCATTGCGCAGCGCGACTGCGGCAAGTCCCGCCTTCCTGCACTTCTCGATGCCGATCCGGACCGCTTGCGGCGTCACGGTCTGGCCGTAGCCGAACTTGCCGTCGATCACCGCGAGCGAAGGCGTGTCGAGCACCAATTCGGCGTTCTGGTTGGGCACGACCGCGCCGGACCTCTGCCAGCGAATATAGACGGGGACGCGGATCACGCCGTGGCTGTCATGGCCGGTCAGATTCGCCGTGGTTAGATAAGTGGCGATGCGCCGGGCTTCGTCGGGCGACGACTGCGCATGCGCGAAGACCTCGGTGACGAAGTCGATCAGCTTCTGAACCTGGATGGTGACCATGAGGGTCTGTTTGCCTCTACCTCGGCGCCGATTTTGCAGTCATCGGCTTGAGCGGCACTTGAGCGAAAAAAAGCGGCGATGTCCACGATTGTTGCCGCGCTCTTGCGCATATCAGCTTTCACTCCTCGGCACTTGCCTCCTCGCTCGCGCCGAGCCCTGCGAGACTCTGTTCGAGCTCGCCGAGCATCTCCTGCAACTCGACGAGCTTGCGTGCGCCAAAGCGTCGCGTGATCTCCGCATAGATCGCTTCGGAGGACGGCGCCACGGAGGCCATCAGCTTCACGCCCTTTTCCGAGATCGAGACCATGCTGCGGCGCTGGTCCGCCTTCGCGGTCTTGCGCTCGATCAAATTGCGCGCCTCCAGATCACGCAGGATGCGCGACAGGCTCGGTCCGAGCAGGAACGCGGTGCGCGCCAGTTCCGTGACCTCGACCGTGTCGATCGCCGCCAGCGCGCGCAGAATGCGCCATTGCTGCTCGGTCAGGCCATGCTCGCGCAACGAGGGACGGAATTGCCGCATCACCGCTTCGCGTGCCCGCAGCAACGACATCGGCAGCGAACGCGAGAAGTCGCGCATCGGCACCTGCCGGACGGCGGGCTCGCTTCCGTTCGCAGGATCAGCCGGTCTCTTCGTCATGACGCCCTTTCAAGCCGCGAAACGTTTGCAGTGCAGCAAGCCAATTTGCGATTGACGCATTCACTTAACATGTTAAGTATCTTCCCGCACCACGGTTTGTAAGATCACAAATGGCGCTTTCCAACGACGATATCCGAGCTTGCGCGAGCCGTCTGCACCAGGCGGAGAAGACCCGTACGCAGATCCGGCAGCTCTCGCAGGACTTTCCCGACATCAGCATCGCTGACGCCTACGCGATTCAGAAGGCCTGGGTCGACGTCAAGATTGCCGAGGGGCGCATCGTCAGGGGGCACAAGATCGGCCTGACCTCGAAGGCGATGCAGAGCGCGCTCGGCATCAACGAGCCGGATTCCGGCGTGTTGCTCGACGACATGTTCTTTGCCGATGGTGGCCTCGTCCCGACCGAGCGCTTCATAGCCACGCGCGTGGAAGCCGAGCTCGCCTTCGTCATGAGCAAGCGCCTCGCGGGCCCCGACTGCACGCTGTTCGACGTGCTCAACGCCACCGACTTCGTGGTACCGGCGTTGGAGATTCTGGACACGCGCATCGAGCGCGTCGATCCCCGGACCAAGGCGACGCGAAAGATCTTCGACACCATTGCCGATAACGCGGCGAACGCCGGCATCGTGCTCGGCGGACGGCCGATCCGCCCGCTGGAGGCTGATTTGCGCTGGATCGGCGCGCTGTGTTTCAAGAACGGCCAGCTCGAAGAGACCGGACTTGCCGCCGGCGTGCTCAACCATCCCGCCACGGCCGTTGCCTGGCTCGCCAACAAGATCGCGCCGCTTGGGCTAGCGCTCGAGCCCGGGCAGGTCGTGCTCGCCGGCTCCTTCATCCGTCCGATCGAGACCCGCAAGGGCGACACAATTCAAGCCGATTATGGCGCCTACGGCTCGGTCAGCTGCTACTTCGCTTAGACGAACAAAAAGACAGGGAGTGAAACCGCGATGCCGCATTTCACGATCGAATATTCGGCCAATCTCGACGACCGCCTCGACATCGGCGCGGCGTGCGAGGTGGTGCGCAAGGCCGCGGTCGAGACCGGCATCTTCCCGCTCGGCGGCATCCGCGTCCGCGCCGTCAGATGCGTGCATTATGCGATTGCGGACGCGCGGCAGGACTACGGCTTTCTCGACATGGTGCTGCGCATTGGCGAGGGCCGCGATCTGCCAACCCGCAAGCAGGCCGGCGAGCACGTGTTCCAGGCGCTCTCACGGCATCTCGATCCCGTCTTCGCAAGCTCGAAATTCGCGCTCTCGTTCGACATGCAGATCAACGACAAGGACACGAGCTGGAAGCGCAACAACATCCACGACGCCCTGAAAGCGGAGGCCGCCCATGGATAAGCCCACGCCGAAAACCGATGTGTTCCAGGCCAATCGCGACCGAATCGCACCGCTGCTGAAGACGCTGCGTGCCGACGGCATCGGGCACATGATCGACGGCAAGATCGTGCCGTCGATTTCAGGCGAGACCTTCGAGACCAAGTCGCCGGTCGACGGCGCGACACTCGCAAGCGTCGCCCGCGGCAATGCCGAGGATGTCGATCGCGCCGCCACCGCTGCTGCGCTGGCCTTCAAATCCTGGCGCGACATGGGCCCAGTGATGCGGAAGAAGCTGCTGCATCGGGTCGCCGACGCCATCGAGGACAATGCCGAGGACATCGCGGTGCTCGAATGCATCGACACCGGCCAGGCCTATCGCTTCATGGCCAAGGCCGCGATTCGCGCCGCCGAAAATTTCCGCTTCTTTGCCGACAGGTGCGGCGAGGCGCGCGACGGCCAGAACACGCCGAGCGACGAGCATTGGAATGTCTCGACGCGCGTGCCGATCGGCCCGGTCGGCGTGATCACGCCGTGGAATACGCCGTTCATGCTTTCGACCTGGAAGATCGCCCCTGCCCTCGCCGCCGGCTGCACCGTCGTGCACAAGCCGGCGGAATGGTCGCCGGTCACGGCGGCCATTCTTGCAAAGCTCGTCAAGGAAGCCGGCGTGCCCGACGGCGTGCTCAATACCGTCCACGGCTTTGGCGAAGAGGCCGGCAAGGCGCTGACCGAGCATCCCGCCATCAAGGCGATCGGCTTCGTCGGCGAAAGTTCGACGGGCTCCGCGATCATGGTTCAGGGCGCGCCCACCTTGAAGCGCGTGCATTTCGAGCTCGGCGGCAAGAACCCGGTGATCGTGTTCGACGACGCCGATCTCGACCGCGCGCTCGATGCCGTCGTGTTCATGATCTACTCGCTCAACGGCGAGCGCTGCACGTCGTCGAGCCGCCTGCTGATACAGGCCGGCATCGCCGAGAAGTTCACCGAGAAACTCACGGCGCGCGTGAAGGCACTGAAGGTCGGCCATCCCCTCGATCCCGCCACCGAGATCGGGCCGCTGATCCACGAGCGGCATCTGGCAAAGGTGTGCTCCTATTTCGACGTCGCACGCCAGGACGGCGCGACCATTGCGGTCGGCGGCAAGGCTTATGATGGCCCCGGCGGCGGCCATTATGTCGAGCCGACCCTGGTGACCGGTGCACACGGCAAGATGCGCGTGGCGCAGGAAGAGGTGTTCGGCCCCTTCCTGACCGTGCTGCCCTTCAAGGACGAAGCAGACGCGATCGAGATCGCCAACGACATCCGCTATGGCCTGACCGGCTATGTCTGGACCAACGATGTCGGCCGCGCTTTGCGTGTCGCGGATGCGCTGGAGGCCGGCATGATCTGGCTGAACTCGGAAAACGTCCGCCATCTGCCGACGCCGTTCGGCGGCATGAAGGCATCAGGCATCGGCCGCGACGGCGGCGATTACTCGTTCGATTTCTACATGGAAACCAAGCACGTCTCGCTGGCGCGGGGCACGCACAAGATTCAGAAGCTGGGAATCTAACTGTCATTCCGGTGCGGCTCGAAGAGCCGAACCCGGAATCCATCGCGCAGCAGAGTTCGTGGAAGAATGGATTCCGGGCTCGCGCTCCGCGCGCCCCGGAATGACAAGAGCCGAGAGGGGAAACGCAATGCCCGTACCGCAACATGTCTTCGAGCCGCCGTTCAACATCATCCGCTCCAGCCACGCTGTGCTGGACGTGACCGATCTGAAGCTCAGCCGCGAGTTCTATGAAAGCGTTGTCGGCCTGCATGTCGAGGACGCCGACGACAAGGTCGTCTATTTGCGCGCGGCCGAGGAGCATCAGCATCACTCGCTGGTGTTGCGCAAGGCGGCGGCGCCTGCCTGCAACCGCCTCGGCTTCAAGGTCGGCAATGACGGGGATCTGGACAAGGCTGCAAAGTTTCTGTCCGAGAACGGCCTGGGCTACGCTTTCGTCGATCAGCCCTTCCAGGGCCGCACGCTGCAATTCACCGACCCCTTCGGCTTCCAGATCGAGCTGTATGCGTCGATGGACCGGCGGCCGCACCTGCTGCGCCGCTATGACCTCTACAGGGGTTGCCATCCGCAGCGGCTCGACCATTTCAACGTGTTCGCCGCCGAGGTGCAGGACACCGTCGAATTCTATGCCCGGCTCGGCTTTCGCCTCACCGAATACGCCGAGGAGGACGGACCGAACGGGCGCATTGCGGCTGCCTGGATGCATCGCAAGGGCAATGTCCACGATTTCGCCATCACCAACGGCAAGGGCCCGCGGTTGCACCACTTCGCGTACTGGACGCCGACGGCGATGAACATCATCCATCTCTGCGACGTGATGGCCTCGCAAGGGTTCGTGAAGAACATCGAGCGTGGCCCCGGCCGCCACGGCATCTCGAATGCGTTCTTCCTCTACGTCCGCGACCCCGACGGACACCGGCTCGAGCTCTACACCAGCGACTATTTCACCGGCGATCACGACCACGAGCCGCTGCGCTGGTCGTTGCGCGATCCGCGCCGCCAGACATTGTGGGGCGCGCCCGCCCCGCGCTCCTGGTTCGAGCAGGGCTCGCCGTTCTCCGGGCAGACGGTGCGCGAGCCGAAGTTCGTGGCCGACGTGCTGGTGGCGGATTAAGCAATGAACCTCCCTCGCCTCACCACCTATTCCGTCAAAGGTGCAACGAAGTACGGCGCCGTCGTCGACGGCGGCATTGTCGATCTCTCCGCGCGCCACGCCAAAGATTATCCGACGTTGCGCGAGGTGATCGCCGCAGGAAAGCTCGCGAGCCTCGCCGAAGAGGCCGCCGGCCGCACGCCCGATCACGCGCTCGGTGACATCACCTGGCTGCCGCCGGTGCCCGCGCCGGAAAAGATCATCTGCATCGGCGTCAACTATCCCGACCGCAATGCGGAGTACAAGGACGGCCAGGACGCGCCGAAATATCCGAGCATGTTCATGCGCTCACCGCGCTCCTTCGTCGGCCACGACACGCCGCTGGTGCGCCCGCGCGCCTCCGCGCAGCTCGACTATGAGGGCGAGATCGTGCTGGTGATCGGCAAGCAAGGTCGGCACATTCCGGAAAGTTCTGCGCTCGACCACATCGCCGCGCTGACGCTCTGCAACGAAGGCTCGGTGCGCGACTGGCTGCGCCATGCCAAGTTCAACGTGACGCAGGGCAAGAACTTCGATTCCAGCGGCAGTCTCGGCCCGTGGCTGGTGCCCTACACACAGGAATCGCAGGTCGCCGACATCTGCCTCACCACGCATGTCAACGGCGAGCTGCGGCAGGACGACCGCACCAGCCGATTGATGTTTCCGTTCCGCTATCTCATCAGCTATATCTCGACCTTCGCAACGCTCGTTCCCGGCGACGTCATCGTCACGGGCACGCCAACCGGCGCCGGTGCGCGGTTCGACCCGCCGCGTTATCTGAAGCCCGGAGATGTTATCGAAGTCGCGGCCGAGGGCATCGGATCTTTACGCAACGGCGTCGTCGACGAAGCCTGAACAATAATCGAAATGGAATAGTGCCATGACCACCCTCACCGGCGGCGAAGCGATCGTAAGCGGCCTTGTCGCCCACGGCGTCGACACCGTGTTCGGCCTGCCCGGCGCGCAGGTCTACGGCCTGTTCGACGCCTTCCACCAGGCGCAGCTCAAGGTGATCGGCGCGCGGCACGAGCAGGCCTGCGGCTACATGGCGTTCGGCTATGCGCGTTCCAGCGGCAGGCCCGGCGTGTTCAGCGTGGTGCCCGGCCCCGGCGTGCTCAACGCCAGCGCCGCGCTGCTCACCGCCTTCGGCTGCAACGAGCCGGTGCTGTGCGTCACCGGCCAGGTGCCGACGCAGTTTTTGGGCAAGGGCCGCGGCCATCTGCACGAGATGCCGGACCAGCTCGCGACCCTGCGCACCTACGTGAAATGGGCGGATCGGATCGAATATCCCGGCAACGCGCCGACCACCGTCGCGCGCGCCTTCCAGGAGATGACGTCGGGACGACGCGGCCCCGCCTCGGTCGAGATGCCCTGGGACGTCTTCACCCAGCGCGCGGATACGGCCGCCGCAAAGGTGCTGGAGCCTTTGCCGGCGCCGCAGCCCGACCCCGATATGATCAAGCAGGCGGCAGCGCTGATCAGGAACAGCAAGGCGCCGATGATCTTCGTCGGCAGCGGCGCAATCGAAGCGCGCGAGGAGATTCTCGAACTGGCCGAGATGATCGACGCCCCTGTCGTCGCCTTCCGCAGCGGTCGCGGCATTGTCTCCAATGCGCATGAGCTTGGGCTCACGATGGCGGCGGCCTACAGACTGTGGCCGACAACCGATGTGATGATCGCAATCGGCACGCGCGCCGAGCTGCCGGCGTCGGGCTTCCGCTGGCCGTATCAGCCGAAGGGGCTGAAATCCATTCGTATCGATATCGATCCGGCCGAGATGCGCCGGCTCGCTTCCGATGTCGCTATCGTCGCCGACGCCAAAGCCGGCACGGCCGATCTCGTCGCAGCCGTGACGAAGGCCGGCTATGCCAGGACCAGCGGCCGGCGGGGAGAGATCCGCGAGGCGACTGCGAGCGCGCAAGCCGAGATCCAGCGCATCCAGCCGCAGATGGCGTATCTCAACATCCTGCGCGAGGTGCTGCCGGCGAACGCGATCGTGACAGATGAGTTGTCCCAGTTCGGCTTCGCCTCCTGGTACGGCTTTCCGATCTACGAGCCGCGCACCTTCATCACATCAGGCTATCAGGGCACGCTCGGCTCGGGCTTCCCGACCGCGCTCGGCGCCAAGGTCGCCAACCCCGACAAGCCGGTGGTGGCGATCACCGGCGACGGCGGCTTCATGTTCGGCGTGCAGGAGCTTGCCACCGCCGTGCAGTTCAACATCGCCGTGGTGACGCTGGTGTTCAACAACAACGCCTACGGCAATGTCCGCCGCGACCAGCGCGAGCGCTTCGACGGCCGCGTGGTGGCGTCCGATCTGGTCAATCCGGATTTTGTCAAGCTCGCGGAGTCCTTTGGTGTCGCGGCTGCGCGCGTCACCGCACCGGATCAGTTCAAGGCGGCGATGGAGAAGGCGCTGGCGCATGGCGGGCCGTATCTGATCTCGGTGGAAGTGACGAGGGATTCGGAAGTGAGCCCGTGGGCGTTCATTCACCCGCCGAAGCCTTGAGGTGAACGCCGCCCTGTAGCCGCGCTGCCGCGATAACCAGCAAGCCCGCGCCTGCGACCGCCCAGCAGGCGACCGGGGCCCAGTGCAGCAGCGGCGCGTATTCAGGCATTTTCTGCAAGCCGCCGGCGACCGCCGCCATTCGCGCGAAGGTCCCGAGTGCCAGCGCCGAGAAGACGAGGCCGGTCACCTTTCCTTCCGCGCCGGTCGAGCCGATGGCCAACGCAGCCGAGATCGCGCTCATCAGCATGCAGCCCCACGCCGCTCCGGCGAGAAACTGCGCGACGATCAGCGTGTTGAGGCTGCCGGCGAATTCGGCCGCAGCAATCGCGACGGCTCCAAGCAGTCCGGCCGCGCCCATCACGATCACGCCGCCACGGTGCTTGACGACGAGGCTTGCCGGAAACATCGCAATGCTGAAACCGATCCAGAACACCGGCATCAGCCATTGCAGCTCATCCGGCTTGGCAAAGCGCAGATAGAACGGCGCGCTGTTCAGAGCGAAGTGCAACTGATAGCCGAGCGCGAGCGCCACCATCGCGACGATGAAGGCGATCGGCACGAGGCCAAGCGGCTTTGCCGCTTCGGCCGGTGTCGGCGGCGTGGTGTCGCGCGCCACCTCGTGCTCGATCTGTGACAGTCCGAGCGCGGTCAACAGCAACACTGCGCTCGATATCACGAACGGCAGCCGCGCATCATGCTCGCGCATCACCACACCGAGATAGGGCGAGACTGCGCCGGCGACGCCATAGCCGAGCATCGCGAGCGCGGCGAGGAACGGCACCTGCGGCCGGGCGCGGTATTTGCCGAGCAGGGTCAGCGGCGGCGCGCGCAGTGCGGACGAGGCGATCGACCAGACCACGATCAGGGCAATGAACCACCCCTGCGCGGCCACGCCGCGTCCTGCGACGAAGGGCAGCGCGACGAACGCGCCGCAGGAGATCGCGGCCAGGAGCCCGACGAACAGGCCAAGCCTGCCGAGATGGGGCGCGATCTTGTCGGCGGCGATCCCCATCGCGGTGTCGGCGATGGTGAAGATCGCCTGGTCCAGCATCAGGATGAGGATGACGGCCGATGGCGCGATGCCGACTTCAGCCGCGAGCTTTGGCAGATAGATGACGTAGGTGGTCCAGCCAAGCGTGAACGCCAGTTGCAGCACGGCCAGATACAAGCCGGTACGGTTGGCCGCGCCAGTGCCGGCCGAGAGCCGTGTGGTCGCCATATCGCTGTCTCCCCCGCCGGAAGCTTAGACGAGCGGCGGCTGCGAGGAAACGCGTCAGCGGACCTTTCGGAACGTCAAATTAATCCGCTTCCGCCCCAGCAGCGCGTGCTCGCCGTCTGCGAGCGGCGCGACGCCGTGATAGGCGAGCCTGCTGGGCCCGCCCCAAACTACGACATCCCCATGCACCAAGCGGAAGCGGCGCGGCTTGTCGCTGCGTGCCAGGCCACCGAACAGGAAAGTCGCAGGCAGGCCGAGCGAGACCGAGACGATCGGGGCCGAATAATCCAGCTCGTCCTTGTCCTGATGCAGCGACAGTCGTGTGCCGGGCTCGTAGCGGTTGACGAGGCAGGCATCGGGCGCAAAGCCTGTAAAGCCGCCCTGCTCCGCGGCGCGCAACGCCAGATCGCGGAGCACCGGCGGCATCGCCGGCCACGGCGCCCCGGTTCCCGGGTCGATGGGATCATAGCGATAGCCGGTATGATCGGTGATCCAGCCGCGCTCGCCGCAATTGGTCATGGCGACCGACATCAGATGCCCGCCGGGCGTGGTCATGCGCCGGAACGGCGACTGCGCCACGATGGCGCGCACGGCTTCGATCAACTCGCTCTCGATCGGCTTGACGAAGCCGCGCAGCAGAACGGCGCCGTCGGCGATCTCCTCGCGCGACGGCTGGGCTTCGGCGACATTGTCGAACAAATCCGCCATCAGCGGCAGCGTTTATTTCGCATCGTGAAAGATCACACCCAGTGTGTGGCGCTGGCCAGAGCGAATCCGGCTGACGCCATGGCGGAGATTAACGCGGTAGATGCCGCGTGTCCCCTGCACCGGACGGTGATGCACAGCGAAGGCCACGGCATCGCCCTGCGCGAGCGGAACCACTTCGGCGCGGGACTGCATGCGCGGGCGCTGCTCGGTCAGCACGAACTCGCCACCGGTGAAATCGCGGCCGGGCTCGGACAAGAGGATCGCGACTTGGAGCGGGAACACGTGCTCGCCATAGAGATCCTGATGCAGGCAGTTGAAATCGCCCGCCTCGTATTGCAGCAGCAGCGGCGTCGGCCGCGCCTGCCCGGCCTGGTGGCAGCGCTGCAGAAACGCCGCGTGTTCGGCGGGATAGCGGATGTCGATCCCCATCGCCTCGTTCCAGCGATTGGCGATGCCCTGGAGATGCGCGTAGAGCGCCGGGCGCAATTGCGCGATCAGATCGGGCAGCGGGTAGGAGAAATATTTGTACTCGCCGCGGCCAAAGCCGTGGCGGCCCATGACGATGCGGCTGCGGAAGTTGGCGTCGCCGGGATAGAGCGCAGCGACGGCGCGGCATTGGTCCGGCGTGAGCAGGCCCTTCAGGAGCGCGCAGCCGTGGGTGTCGAGTTCGGCGGTGATCTGGGGCCAGTCCAGGGTATCGACATGGGCGGCGAGGTCGGCTGTCGGGGATTGAGGCGATTTGCGTGCTGTTGCTGTCATGGTTCTGACCTTCGCAGGACCGCCCCGTCCTCTACCACCCGATTTCCGTCTCTCCCCCCGTCATTGCGAGCGAAGCGAAGCAATCCAGATTCCGTCCGCGGAACCAGTTTGGATTGCTTCGTCGCAAGGGCTCCTCGCAATGACGGCGGAGAGACTTCAGCCCCTCACCGGCAGCGTCACCACGTCGTAGCCGTGTTTGATCGTGCGCTTCAGCACCGGGTCTTCCAGCTCGAAATCGAAACGGTCGGCGGGGCGGATACCGCCTTTCGCCGCAAACGTACCGCCGAACATGGCGCAGCCGTCGGGGAGTTTTCCACCCTCGAAACCGCGCGCGATCAGGTCGGCGACCGGCAGCATCGCGTCGAGCATGCCCTCCTGATAGAGCACGCGCTCGCCCTTGATGGTGGCCCAGGAGCGCAGGATCATCTTGTCCCAGTGGCCGATGACGTCCTCCAGCTCCCACAGCGTGGATGCGATCGGCTTGTCGCACATCTGCTTGGACACCGTGACGTTATAGGCCTCGACCTTGCGGTCGGTGTGGTCGGAGCCGCAGCCGACGAAAATGCGGCCCTGCCAGCCGATCAGCACGAACTCGACCTCGCCAGAGGAATCGCCGCCGGTGCATTCGATGCTGTCTTCCATCGTCAGCCGCCGCGCCGAGGCGCGATAGTAGATCGGCGTCGAGGCCGGCGGGGCGATACCCATCTCCTGCAGCTCGGCAATGTGCTTGTCGCGCGCGACCGGATCGCGGCCGGTCCAGCCGGCGATGACCATTTGGTCGATCGCCAGCGTCAGCGGCGTGGTGGTGTCCTGGGCGTCGACGGTGAAAGTCAGGTCAAACACGAATTACGGCCTCCATGCCGGCAGCAAGCTCGAAGATACGGCGGTCCGATCCGCCCGCGCCTGCCAGCATCAGGCCGACCGGAATCTCACCCTCGCGATGCGCAGGCAGCGAGATGGCGCAGCCGTCGATCATGTTGATCAGGGTGCAATTGCGGAGCGCCCGCAGGTTTTCCCTGGTGAACGCCTTGTCGTCGGCAAGATCCGAAATTTTCGGCGGCGTGTTGGCGGTGGTGGGCAGCACCAGCCCGTCATAGGGGGCGACGCGCGCATTGACGCGGGCGATCAGCGAGCGGCGCTCGTGGAGAAGATCGATGTAGTCCGCCGCGCTCTGCGCCTCGCCACGCATGATGCGCACGGAGACTCGGGGATCGTAGACGTCGCCCTTGGACGTGAGGAGATAGCGATGCCAGGCATAGCTTTCGGAAGCCGCAAAGCCGCCCTTGGCGTTCATCGGTCCGATGTCGTGGAATTCGGCCATCTCGATGCGCTCGATGATCGCACCGTGATCGGCAAGGCTCTTGAGCGCCCGCTCGAATGTCGCGGCCACGGCCGCGTCGAGATCGTCCAGCGCAATCGTGGTCGGCACCGCCAACCGCATGCCCTTGACCGGGCGCGGCTTCAGCGGAGCGATCGGCTCGTTGGCGAGCACGGCATCGAGAATGGCACAGCAACTGACCGATCGTGCCAGCGGCCCGATGCTGTCGAGCGAGAACGACAGCGGCACGGCCCCGTCGAGCGGCACGCGCCGCTGTGTCGGCTTGTAGCCGACGATGCCGTTATAGGCCGCCGGAATCCGGCAGGAGCCGCCGGTGTCGGTGCCGAGCGCGCCATGCGCCATGCCGTCGAGCACGGAGACCGCGGCGCCCGAGGACGAACCGCCGGGCACGTGGCCCTCGGCCCGGTTCCAGGCGCCCTTTGGCGTGCCGTAATGCGGATTGATGCCGATGCCGGAATAGGCGAACTCGGTCATGTTGGTGCGCCCGATCACGACAAAGCCGGCCTTGCGCAGCCGCGCCACCGTGGGGGCATCCTGTTCGGCCGGCGAGGAATCGTCGAGCGCGCGGGAGCCGGCGCGCGTCACCTGGCCCTTGATGTCGAAGAGATCCTTGATCGAGACCGGGATACCGGCATAGCGCGATGGCGCCGCCTTCACCTTGCGCAACCCGTCCATCGCATCCGCCGCAGCGAGCGCGGCATCCTTGTCGACATGGATGAAGGCACGCTGCCCCTCGCCGGCCGGATCGCCGATTTTGGCGAGGCACGCCTCGACCAGCTTGCGGGAGGTGGTGCGGCCGCTTTCGAGGTCTTCGGCGAGCTTCTTCAGTGTCGAAAAATCAGGCATGTCTGTCTCACGGAATATTTGCGCGCAATGTATAGCGCTGCCTCACTTCGACACAAGCATTGTGCGCATGATGGCATGCATGCGCATTGCTGGACCGTTGACGCGCCATGGTCGATTGTCGCATCAAGATCGCAACAGCCGGGCTCAGCTTGGCCTTGGGAGGACCTGCCGAGATGGCCGAACCGCAGCGCGCGCGACCGAAACCGACGCCGGAGACCCAGCATTTCTGGGACGGCACCAGAGCGGGCGAGTTGCGCCTGCAGCGCTGCGACGCCTGCGCGCATGTCTATTTCCCGCCTCGCCCGTTCTGCCCGTCCTGCGCCTCGCGCAAGGTCAGCATCTTCAAGGCGAGCGGCAAGGGCTTTCTCTACAGCTACGTGATCAACCACCGTCCCGCCGCGCCCGGCTTCACGCCGCCTTACGCCATCGCGGTGGTCGAGCTCGACGAGGGGCCGCGGATGATGAGCAACATCATCGACTGCCCGCAGACGCCGGAGGCGCTCGAGCTCGACATGAAGCTCGAGGTCACCTTCGAGGCACTCGACGACAAGATCACCCTTCCCGTATTCCGTCCGGCGAAGGGGTAAGCCCATGCGCAGCAACCAGGTTGCCGTCGTCGGCGCGGCCGAGACCACCGAGCTCGGTGTCATCCCCAACGCCTCGCAGCTCCAGCTTCACGCGGATGCGGCGCTCAATGCCATCGCCGATGCCGGACTGAAACTGTCGGACATCGACGGCTTCGCCACCGCGGTCGAGACACCGCAGCAGGTCTGCCACTATCTCGGCATCAAACCGACCTGGGTGGACGGCACCTCGGTCGGCGGCTGCTCCTTCATGCTGCACGTGCGCCATGCCGCCGCGGCAATCGAGGCCGGCCTGTGCAAGACCGTGCTGATCACCCATGCCGAGAGCGGCAAGTCGATGATCGGCAAGGCGCCGCGTTCGATCCCCACCGACAGCCTGCAAGGCCAGTTCGAGGCGCCGTTCGGCGTCTACGGCCCGCCCAGCATGTTCCCGATCCCCGTGCTGCGCTTCATGAAGACCTATGGCATCACGCAGGAGCAGCTCGCCTCGGTCGCGGTGGTGCAGCGGGAATGGGCGGCGAAGAATCCGCGCGCGATGATGAAGGATCCGATCACGGTCGCAGACGTCCTCAACTCGCGCATGATCGCCTATCCGTTCCGCCTGCTGCAATGCTGCCTCGTCACCGACGGCGGCGGCGCGCTGATCCTGACCTCGGCGGACCGTGCCCGGGATTTTCCGCGCAAGCCGGTCTACATCATGGGCACCGGCGAGAGCGTGGAGACGCCGATGGTCAGCCAGATGGAGACTTTTAATTCCTCGCGCGCGTTCAAGACCGCGGGACCGCTGGCGTTCAGGGAGGCCGGCATCGCACACAAGGACGTCGACCATCTCATGATCTACGACGCCTTTGCGCATCTGCCGCTGTTCGGCCTCGGCGATCTCGGCTTCATGCCGCACGAGGAGACCGGCAAGTTCATCGCGGACGGCAACACGCGCCCGGGCGGCAAGCTTCCGCTCAACACCAATGGCGGCGGCTTGAGCTACATGCATTCGGGCATGTACGGCATGTACGCGCTTCAGGAGAGCGTGCGGCAGATGCGCGGTATTGCGCCGGCGCAGGTCGCCAACGCGAAGATTTCGGTGTGCCACGGCGTCGGCGGCATGTTCGCCGCGTCGGGCACGATCGTGTTTACGAACGAGAGGTAATCCACATGACGAAATCACTGCAAGACAAGGTCATCATCGTCACCGGCGCAGGCCGCGGCATCGGGCGGGAGATTGCGCTGCTTTGCGCTGGCGAAGGGGCCAAGGTCGTCGTCAACGATCCCGGCGTCGCCGCTGACGGCGCCGGCACCAGCGCAGCGCCAGCCGAGGAGGTGGTCGAGGAGATCAAGAAGCGCGGCGGCACCGCCGTCGCCAATTTCGAGTCGGTGGCCGAAGCCATCCCCGCCAGCAAGATCGTGAAGACCGCAACCGATCATTTCGGCCGGCTCGACGGCGTCGTCAACAATGCCGGCATCCTGCGCGACATGATCTTCCACAAGATGAGCGTGGAAGCGTTCGAGGCCGTCATCAAGGTTCACCTGATGGGCTCGTTCTACGTCAGCCACGCCGCGGCGCGGATCTTCCGCGAGCAGGAGTCCGGATCGTTCGTGCACTTCACCTCGACCTCCGGCCTGATCGGCAACTTCGGCCAAGCCAATTACGCCGCCGCCAAGCTCGGCATCGTCGGCCTGTCGAAGTCGATTGCGCTCGACATGGGCCGCTTCAACGTTCGCTCCAACTGCGTCTCGCCGTTCGCCTGGACCCGCATGATCGGCACCATCCCGACCGAGACCGAAGCCGAGAAGGCGCGCGTCGAGAAGATCAAGCAGATGGGCCCGGAGAAGATCGCGCCGGTCTGCGCCTATCTGCTCTCCGATGCCGCAAAGGACGTCTCCGGGCAGATCTTTGGCGCGCGCATGAACGAGCTGTTCCTGTTCAGCCAGAACCGCCCGCTGCGCTCGGTGCATCGGAGCGAAGGCTGGACCCCGCAATCGATCGCGGAGCACGGCATGCCGGCGCTGAAGGGATCGTTCTACAAGCTCGACCGCTCCGCCGACATCTTCCCGTGGGATCCCGTGTAAGGAATCTCGTCTGACCGTATTTCCGGCATTTCTGCCCTGCGATCTCCGGTTATCTTAGTCCGGAGATCGCTCCGCTTTACGCCCGATTGCTGGCGGATCATTTCCTCCCAACACAACTTTGGGAGGAAACCATGACAAGAATACTGACCGACTCCGACGACACGACTGCAAGCAGCGGCCTCGCCCGCCGCACTCTGCTCAAGGGCGCCGCGACCGTTGCCGCATCCGCCCTGCTCGCCTCGAACGCCGACGCTCGTGACTTCGGCGCCAATGCCGAGCCGCAGCGCTATCCCGACCCGGATATCGTTGCCATCGATCCCAAGCGCTTCAAGGCCAAGGTCGGCAACACCGCAATCAAGCGGCTCTATACCGGCTGCCTGTGGGCGGAAGGACCGGCGTGGAATGCGCAAGGGCAATATCTGGTCTGGAGCGACATCCCTGCCAACCGCCAGCTGCGCTACCTCGACGACGATGGCCACATCTCCGAACAGTTCCACAAGCCGTCGAACGAGGCCAACGGCAACTCGTTCGACACCGAGGGCCGGCAGATCAGCGCGGAGCGCACCCGCCTCGTCCGCTACGAGCATGACGGTTCGGTCACGACGCTGGCCGAACAGGCCAACGGCAAGCCGCTCAACGGCCCCAACGACATGGTGGTGCATCCCAACGACAAGGCGATCTGGTTCACCGATCCCGGTTATGGCGCGATCAGCATCTACGAGGGCAAGCTTGCCAATACCGGCTCGCTGCAGCCGTATCAGAAGGAAGCGGTTTATCGCATTGATCCGCAGAGCGGCCAGGTCGCGAAGGTGGCCGACGAGCCGTTCAAGCCGAACGGCATCGCTTTCAGTCACGACTACAAGAAGCTCTATGTCTGCGACACCGGCATCACGCATTATCCCGAAGCCAAGAACGTGGTGTGGTCCTACGACATCGACGGGACGAAGCTGTCGAACCCGAAGAAGCTGATCGACATGACCCTCGACGGCAAATCAGGCTTTCCGGACGGCCTGCGCGTCGATACCGAGGGCAACATCTGGGTGGGCGCCGGCTGGGTCGGCCCCGGCTATGACGGCGTGCAGGTGTTCGCGCCGAACGACGGCGCGCGCATCGGGCAGATCCTGTTGCCCGAGACCTGCGCCAATGTCTGCTTCGGCGGCAAGAAGCGCAACCGCCTGTTCATGACCGCGAGCCAGTCGCTCTATGCGGTGTATGTGGAAACGCAGGGCGCGCATTTCTGTTGAGGCCGTGCTCTCACCACGCGTCATGGCCGGGCTTGTCCCGGCCATCCACGACCTTACGCGCTGCACCTAGAACGTGGATGCCCGGGACGAGCCCGGGCACGACGACTGAGGGTGGGTCGCCTTACCCCGTATTCCTCAACCCCGCCGAGATCCCGTTTATCGTCAACTGAATCCCCCGCAGCACCTGTTCGTCCGGGTTCTGCGCGCGGTGCTCTTTCAGCAATTCGACCTGCACATGGTTGAGCGGGTCGAGATAGGGGAAGCGGTGGCGCACCGAGCGTTCCAGCAGCGGGTTGCCTTGCAGCAGCCGGTCCTGCCCCATGATGTCCAGCAGCGTCTCGATGCAGGAATGCCATTCGCGACGGATGCGACCGAAGATCTTTTCGCGGAGCGCTTCGTCGGGCACGAGCTCGGCATAGCGCGAGGCTATCGCGATCGAGCTTTTCGCCAGCACCATGTCCATGTTCGACAGCAGCATGCGGAAGAACGGCCATTCCTTGTAGAGCTCTTTGAGGAACGGCATGCCCTTGTCGGGATGCTCCGCGATCCATTGCTCGACCGCGCTGCCAAAGCCGTACCAGCCCGGCAGCATCAGGCGGCATTGCGCCCAGGAGAACACCCAGGGAATCGCGCGCAAATCCTCGATCGCACGCGTCTTCTTGCGCGAGGCCGGGCGGCTGCCGATGTTCAGCGTCGCGATCTCGTTGATGACGGTGGACGCCCAGAAATAATCGACGAAGCCGTCGGTCTCGTAGACGAGGCCGCGATAGGCCTTGAAGGCGAGGTTCGAAAGCTCGTCCATCGCGGTCAGATAGTCGCGCCGGGGCGCGCTCTGGCGCGGATGCAGCAGGCTCGCCTCCAGCGTCGCGGCGGCAAGGATCTCCAGATTGTTGCGGCCGACTTCGGCGTTGGAATATTTCGACGAGATGATCTCACCCTGCTCGGTGATGCGGATCTGGCCATTCACGGCGCCACCGGGCTGGGCGATGATGGCGTCATAGCTCGGGCCGCCGCCGCGGCCGACCGAACCGCCGCGGCCATGGAACAGGCGCAGGCGCACGCCATGGCGCTCGAACACGTCGACGAGGCCGATCTCGGCCTTGTAGAGCTCCCAGCCCGAAGTGACGAAGCCGCCATCCTTGTTCGAGTCGGAATAGCCGAGCATGACCTCCTGCACGCTGCCGCGGCTGTCGACGAGGCGGCGGTAATCGTGCAGCGACAGCATGCGGTCCATGATGGTGGAGGACGCTTGCAAATCCTCGATGGTCTCGAACAGCGGCACGATGTTGATGGCGCTGCGCCCGGAGGGATGGACGAGGCCAACCTCCTTCAAGAGCACCGCGACCTCGAGCATGTCGGACATGCCCTTGCACATTGAGATAATGCATTGGGGAATGGCGTCCGAGCCGAACTTCGCGTGCGCCTCTGCTGCGGCATGGAACACGTTGAGCTCGCCCATGGTCTCGTCACTGTATTTGACGAACGGCGACACCAGCGAGCGCGTCGAGCGCAGCTCGTTGGTGAGCAGGGAGATGCGCGCGTCCTCGCCGAGGGCGAGATAGGACATGCCGGGGTTGGCGGCGTCCATCAGCTCGGCGATGGTACGCTCGTGCACCGCCGAGTTCTGGCGGATATCGAGCCGGGCCAGATGGAAGCCGAAGCAGTCCACCGCACGCCGCAGCAGCCGCAGCCGGCCGCGGGCGATGACGCCGGCGTTGTTGGAGATCAGCGAGCGGTGCAGCACATCGAGATCGGCCTTGAACTCCCCGACGCTGTCGTACGGCGCGCCCTTGCCGACCGGCCGCCGCGTGATCTCGACCTGAAGCATCTCAGCCGTGGCGGTGAGGCGCGCATAGATGCCGGAGACCGCAAGACGATAGGGCTCGCCGCTCCGGTGCGGCGAGGTATCGGGCGAGCGCTCCGCCAGCGTGCGCAACTCCTCGGACACGTCGGCGAGATGCGCCGCGATCGACAGCTCGGAGCCCAGCACGTGCAGCTCGTTGAGATAGAACTGCATCACCCGGCTCGACTGCAGCCGCAGCGTGCCGCGCATCACGTCGGCGGTGACGAAGGGATTGCCGTCGCGGTCGCCGCCGATCCAGCTGCCCATGCGCAGGAACGAGGCGAGCTCGCCTGCCGCCTGCTCGCCGTCCTCCTGCAGCCGGTCCTCCAGCCCGTTGACCAGCCGCGGCACCTCGCGGAGAAACGTGTAATCGTAGAAGGACAGGCCGTTGGCGACCTCGTCGAGCACGGTGAGCTTGGTCCGGCGCAGCAGATTGGTCTGCCACAGCGTCAGCACCTCGCGACGAAGCTGTTCGTCGCTGGCGGCGGCCTCCTCCGCCGTGAGCGCGACGCGCTCGCGACGATCGAGCAGGCTAGCGACCTCCATCTCGCGGTCCATCGTGCTCTTGCGGCGGACCTCGGTCGGATGCGCGGTCAGCACCGGGCTGACCAGCGCGCTCTTGAAGAAGTTGCGCAGGGCATCGGCACCGATGCCCGCAGCTCTCGCATGGGCGAGCGTCTCAGCCAGCACGCCGGAGCCGCCGCCCTTGTTGGCGCGCATCTGGCGAATGTTGTTCTGGTCTTCGGCGATGTTGGCGAGGTGGGAGAAATAGCTGAAGGCGCGGACGATCCGCACCGTCTCCGAGGTCGACATGCTGTCGAGGATCTGCTCGAGCTCGCGGCGGGCGAGCCGGTCCTCGTCGCGGTGGAATCGGATCGAGGTCTGCCGGATGCGTTCGACCAGATCGAACAATTCAGGCCCCTCCTGGTCGCGCACCGTGTCGCCGAGCATGCGCCCGAGCAGGCGGATGTCGTCGCGCAGCCGCGCATCTGCTTCCAGCGCCTGGACATCCTCGGGGCGGTTGGGGCGCTGATCGGCGGTGTCGGATGGTAATGTCTGGAGGGACATTGCTCGCTCCCCTTGTAGAGCTCCCTATGGCTCCCCGGCCCGGTCGAGTGTGCGATATTCTTCTACCGCAGTGCAAGGTGAACTTGGTGGCGACGCACACGTCCGCGGTCTCGCGGCGCGGGCGCCCGAGTTTTGCTGTCCGTTTCGCCCTCGTCGAGAAGAAAGGGCGCAGGGAAGGCCGGGCGCCGGCTGGCACCCCAGGTCCGCACGCGAGAAACGCACGCGGGGGTGACCACAGGTGATGCCGGAACATCCGGCCTTCCCTGCGCAATGGTTTTACGGCTTATGGCGCGCTCTCCCCGGGGAGCGATGCACTATTGCCCCCGTCGCCTTGCGGACGATCGATGCACGCACCCGGTCGGGCCGCACATCACCGCAAGCCTTGACGCACAGACCCCGGGCGTCAGGACCACACGCTTTTGCCGTCCGCGGACGTCCCTCCCCGGACATCCGGAAGCTCGCGCGTGCTCGCCTCCGAAGCCGAAAAGAACCGCTGTGACAGCGCCGGGTCGTTCGCGCAGATCGCGATGGCTCACAGGGGTCGCCCGCCCTGCCACCTCGTCACGCGCCGGCGCTGCCGCGTCCATCGCATCCCGGCTCACGTATCGTGACGATCGCGAAACGCCCTTTTTAGCGGGCCGGAATGTCTGCGGTTTACCCGAATCTATGAATTCGGTCAATCAGAATATTTGGCAACACAGTCCTTGACCTGTCTGTGGCGTGTTTTGCCTGCCGGGCAACGCGAGGGATGGTGGGCGGAAGGTGCTTGAGCGCAACGGCCTCGCCGGATGGGGCGACGACGCACGGATCATCAGACCGGCCCCCTCGGCCTGCGGATAGCCGCTAAGTGTTGCGCATCGCGCCTGGACTCGCCAGCTCCGGCGGACGGTTCAATAGGTCTCGGTGACGCTCTCCCCATCCTACGAGTTCTGACGCGCACGGCGGTCGGCCATGTACTGACAACCGAAGGAGCACAACTTTATTTTTGCTTTCGTGGATCATCCTCGGCGTTCAAATAGTCGATGCCGGTCGGTCCGATCCCGGTGATCTCGAAGATCACCTCTTCATCCCTGGTTTCCGCAAACTGCCACACCTTTGGCGGCACGTGCGAAAACGTACCGGGAGGAAAGCTCAGGAGTTTCGATGCATCGACCTTGTCGCCGAGCGCAGAATAGTATGTTCCCGAAATGATAACGCGAACGCGTTCGTCAGGGTGTGAGTGCACAGGCATCTTGGAGTTCGCCGGTACTTTGAGTCGAACAGTATACAGGCCAGGCTTGCCCGGATTGCCGTGGAGCACCACCGATTGCGTCCCTCTGGGCATCGAAGCCAGCGGGCTCCACTTCAAGGCGGTCGCCGTCACGCGGTTGTATTCAAGTGAACTATCTTCCGCCAAGGTCGCACAAAATCCACTCGCCGCAAGGACGGCCAAAAAAGCGATCCCAAACTTGAAAAAGGACATCTCGCGCTCCGCTGAAAATATCCGGCGCGGCTACTCTACTCCAAGTGGTCTTTCTCTGCCATGGGTCGTAGCCACGCATAGGAAAGGTACAGCCCTTGCGAAACCCATCATGCTTCGTCATCGCTGACGGTGATGGGTTTCGCTCTCTATCCTTCCTACGAACTGACAGTGTGCTTATCGTCTTCGCGTCAAATCATGCTCGCCATGCCGAGCGCGCGAAGGAGGTCGTTCTGGATCGGCGCGACGGCCTCGTTCAGCCGCTCGACACCGAAATCCATGCCTTCGGGCATCACGACCGTCCGCAGAGGCCGCCGTTCCGTGGCCTCGACCAGCTGCGCGATTGCATTCGCGACGCGCTGGGGCTGTGGCGGATTCTGCGGATCATTTCCATCGTTGGAGTGCTGCTTGATCTGACCCGGGATCGCCGCAACACCGCCATAGGTTTTCAGCACGTCCTGGTCGGACGGTTCGGGGCTGGATGGAAGAAGGTTGCTCGGGAACGGGCCCGGCTCGACGATGACCGAATCGACGCCGAAGCTCGAAAGCTCGTAGCGGTAGGCTTCCGCGAGGGCTTCGAGCGCGAACTTGCTGGCGGAATAGACACCGAAGAACGGGAAGACCACCCGACCCATGAGCGACGTGACATGGATGAGGACCCCGCTGCCGGCGGCCCGCATGTGCGGCAGAACGGCGCGATCGGTGCGAACGGCGCCGAAGAAGTTCACGGCGAACTGCGCTTCGATTTCCTTGACCGTATAGGCTTCCGTGACGCCGACGGGCATCATTCCCGCGTTGTTGACCAGGGCATCGACCCTGCCGTGCTGCCGGATGACATCCGCGATCGCGGCGTTGACGGATCGTTCGTCGGCGACGTCCATCTCGAGGACCTGGAGCGCATGCCCTTCAGCCTTTGCCGCCTCGACAAGCTCATCGCGAACACGGCTATTTCTTCCTGCGACATCGCGCATGGCAGCAACCACCGTGTGGCCCCGCTTTGCGAGTTCCAAGGCGGTGAGTTTTCCGAAACCACTGCTTGCACCCGTCACAACCACAACTTTTCCGCTCATTTCAGCTCTTTCTTTGAAATCCAAGGAACGACGGAACTTGTAGACAGACCTGTATGTCTTTGCAATCCCAAACTTGACAGAATAGTCTGTCCAGCGACGCAAACGGCTCGGTTAAGGATGATCGATGGGCACGCTGCTTGATTTCGTGGACGTGGATATTCAACCGCTCGATGCGCTCGCCCCGCGCGAGCGCATTTTGAAGACGGCGTCAGACCTGTTTTACCGGTTCAGCATCAACTCTGTCGGCATCGACCGGATCATCGCCGAAAGCGGCGTAGCCAAGATGACGTTCTACAAGCACTTTCCCTCGAAGGCCGACCTCATCGCCACCTACCTGCGCTATAAGAGCGCCGTCTGGTTTCAGATGCTTTCGACCTCCACGGAGCGAGCCGGTCTCACGCCAGTGGAGCGCGTTCTCGCTGTTTTCGACGCACTCGAACAACCGCTCCTTTCGCCTTCGTTCCGCGGCTGTCCGTTCGCGAAAGGCATGGCCGAATTCGGCCCGGAGGCAAACTCGCCGGGCGTAGAGGCGACCATCGCAGCGTATTTTACAAAGTTGCACGACTTCGTTGCGTCACTCATTGAGCCGTTGTCATTGAGCAAACCCGAAAGGGCCGTGATCCAGATCCTGTCGCTGTTCGAAGGCTCGCTCGTGATCGCACAGTCAACGCGTGATCCCGCCATCGTCGGGGCTAACCGCGAGGCAGCCAGAGTGTTGCTGGAACAAGGGATCGCATCGTCGTCTTAATCTGGAGCCCTTGCGAAACTCTTCCTTCTTCGTCATCGGCAAGCGGACTGATGAGTTTCGCTTCGCCTACCCATCCAGCGGGCTATAGACTGTTTCTCTGCCCAAGAAAATTGTCCCACTCCTCCCTGAGGATTGTGCGTTAGTTGGTGATCAAGCTCCCGGATGTGCTTCGCGGTACGTATTAGCGCGGTCACCAACTCCGATCTCGGGACAATAGTGACGCTTACGAGTGGTGATGGTGCCGCCAGCCATAATGATGGCCTCGACCTCTGCCCCAACCGTAATGATGACCACGGCCACCGTGATGACCCCAGCCGTGGCCACCACCATGTCCGTGGCCGCCCTTGACCTCGATAGTGGCAGTCTGAGACGCGCCCAGTGCGTCCGGCTTGGCAACGGGCATCGCCGAAGCAGAAGGTGTGGGTGTTAAAGCAACGGCCCCCGCCACAAAGCCGACCAAGCAAAGCCACTTCATGCAATCGCCTCTCGATAAGAATGAGCCAAGGGCCAGCCAGCCGCGGCACATTGCGGCCGCGTTCGCTCTCGTTCTTCAACAATGAAGCCGGGAAAAGTTGCAATGAAATCTGACGCATTGCCGAGGGGCGGGATAGCTATGCCGGTTGAAAGCAGTCTCGGTCCACTTCGAACCAGCGCGTCGGATGGGTTGAGCCCTTGCGAAACCCATCATGCTTCATCATCGGCGGACGGATTGATGGGGTTTCGCTGGCGTTCTATCCATCCTACAAGCGGAGCAAGCCCCTCGTCCTTCGAGACGACCGCTTCGCGGTCTCCTCAGGATGAGGCTGAGCTGCGTCGGGACTCGTTGCAGGTGCAGCCAAGTGTTCGGCCCTCATCCTGAGGGCCCGCCGAGGGCGGGCGTCTCGAGGATGTGCCACGAGGACGCTGCTTCAAAACGCGTCCGCGCCTTAAGCCGGCACGATCACCTTGCCGATCGGCCAGAGCGCGATGCCCGCGAGCTTGAGATGGGCCCAAGCGAAGGGGATACCGATGATGGTAATCGCGAGGGCCAGGGCGGTAAGGAGATGGCCGAGCGCCAGCCACCAGCCGGCCAGCACGAACCAGATGATGTTGCCGATGACCCCGAGCGGGCCGGTGCCGATATCGCTCATGCCGGTGACCTCATAGCGGCTGACGGCCCGCGAGCCGAACGGCATCAGCGTGTAGACCGCGATGTTGAACGCCGCCCGCGCCCAAGGCAGGCCGATGATCGTGACCGCCATGATGACCGCGGCGACCAGCCAGCCGAGCGACATCCAGGCGCCGCCGATGAGAATCCAGAGCAGGTTTAGCAGGATGGAAACGGGAGCCATGGGATATCCGAAGGTCGATGATCCCGTTGGTATAGCACGATGAGCGAGGTTGCGGTCCATGAAGCCGCTCACGAATTCGCGGTCTCGTGTACTACGCACCGTCAGATCTTCCGCCCCGCCTGCTCCCAATAGGGATCGCGCAGGCGGCGCTTGAAGATCTTGCCGGAATCTTCGCGCGGCAGCCCGGCGCGGATCTCGATGTGCTTTGGGACCTTGTAGTCGGCGAGCGACGCCTTCAGCCGCGTGCGAATATCGCCGGCGTCGAGCGCGATGCCCGCCTGCGGCTCGACCACCGCCATCAGCGCTTCGCCGAACTCGGCATCAGGAATGCCGAACACCGCGCAATCATGCACGCCGGGGACGGCGTGCAGCACGGATTCGATCTCGGCCGGGTAGATGTTGACGCCCCCCGAGATCACCATGTCGCGCTTGCGGTCGCAGATGAAGACGTAGCCCTCTTCGTCGATGTAGCCGACGTCGCCGGAGGTGATGAAGCCGTCGCGATCGATCTCGGCGCGCTTCTCCGGCTTGTTGTGGTAGGTGAAATCAGCCATCCCGGCCATGCGCGAGTAGATCTCGCCGATCTCGCCCACGCCCAGCAGGCTTCCGTCCTCGCCTATGAAGCGCAGCTCGGCGCCGGGCGATATTTTGCCGACAGTGCCGGGTTTCCTCAGCGCATCCTCGGAGGTTGCGAAGGTGACGGCGCTGGATTCGGTCGAGCCGTAGAATTCGTAGATCACCGGCCCCCACCATTCGATCATGGCGCGCTTGACGTCCGCCGGACAGGGTGCTGCGGCATGGATGATATGGCGGAGCGAGGAGACGTCGTATTTGTTGCGCACCTCCTCCGGCAGCTTCATCAGGCGGATGAACATGGTCGGCACCATGAAGATGGTGTCGATCCTGTACCGCTCGATCAACTGCAAAAACTCCTCCGGCTCGAAGCGCGGCATCAGCACCAGCGCACCGCCAAGCTTGCCGGCGCGGATGCCGAACGAGTTCGGCGCGGAATGATAGAGCGGGCCCGGCAGGATCGTGCGGGCGCCGGGCTTCAGCCCGTAGATCATCGCGCGCATGCGCTCGCCGGCGGCCGCCTGCTCCGGCGTCGGCGCATTGCGCCGCACGCCCTTGGGGTGGCCGGTCGTGCCCGAGGTGTAGATCATGTTCATGGGCTGCGGCACGATCGGACCGTCATAGGGCTGGAATGCCGCGAGCCATGACTCGAAATCGATCGCGAAGTCCGGCGTCTTCAGATGCTCGGGATCGATCTTGTAGCTGGACAGGATCTCCGGCGGCGTCGGCACGCTGAGCACGGTGACGGCTTTCGGGATCGCATCGCGCAAGGCATGCAGCATGTCGGCATGCCCGATCAGCACGGAGGTGCCGGTATCCTCAAGGATGTAGTCGATCTCATCCGGCTTGAAGTGCCAGTTGATCGGCACGCCGTAGGCGCCCAGCCGCATGGCGGCGTAGGCGGCTTCCAGAAAGGCGATGTCGTTGCGCATCAGCATGCAGACGCAAGCGCCCTGCCTGACGCCGATTTGGCTGAGACCGCTCGCGATGCGATCGGCACGATCAGCGACCTCGGCATGGGAGCGGCTGCGCTCGCCGGAGACGATGCCGAGGAAATTTGAGGTTTCGCTCATTTGTTTTTCTTTGTTGTTTAGCGACGATGTCCGCTAGTCGTCATCACCGGGCTTGTCCCGGTGATCCACGTTCTGCTTCGTCGCCTTGCCAAAGAACGTGGATGGCCGGGACGAGCCCGGCCATGACGGAGAAAGTCGCTAATCCGCAAACCTCGGCGCGCGCTTCTCCAGATTCGCGCGCACCGCTTCGGTCTGGTTCGCACTGCCGATCAGCTTCTGCTGCTCGACGGACTCGGCGAGCAGCGCGGGGCCCGGATCGACCGAGAGATTGTTGAGCAGGCGTTTGGCGGCGCGGATCGCATCGGGGCTCTTGCCCGCGATCTCGCGCGCGACTTCGAGGGCGCTCGCGCGCGGGTCGTCGCAGATGCGCGTGGCGAGACCGTAAGCCATCGCCTCCTGCGCGGAGAAGATCCGGCCGGTGTAGGTGAGATCGCGCAAGATGTCGTCGCGCACGAGCGAAGCCAGGATCGGTGTGCCCGCCATGTCGGGCACCAGGCCCCATTTGATTTCCATCACCGACATCCGCGCATCGGGGGTGAGGAAGCGCATGTCGGCGCCGAGTGCGAGCTGGAATCCGCCGCCAAAGGCGACGCCCTGGATCGCTGCGATCACCGGCACGGGAAGCTGTCGCCAACCCCACACCGCCTGTTGCGCAAAATTCGCCTGGCCGTGCGTACGCTTGGTGAGATCGCGATTTTCGCCACCCGGAATTCCGTTGCCGCCCTTCTCCTTCATGGCGGCAAAACGCCCCATGTCGAGACCGGCGCAGAAGGCACGGCCTTCTCCGGACAGCACCACGACGCGCACGCCTTTGTCCTTTGAAAGCCGATCCGTTGCGGCAACAAGCGCCTCGAACATGGCCTGATCCAGCGCATTCATCTTGTCCGCGCGCACCAGGCGCACGTCGGCGACGCCTTCCGAGATCGAGATCGAGACGCGCTCTTCCATGGATGAATTCTCCCCTGGTTCCCTGCTGTTCTTGTTCGGTGCCGCTTTACAGAAAGACGGCGGCCGGATTTAGTCAATCGACCAATTAACTGACAATCCCTGCGGAGGAAACAGCCATGTTCAAGGAAAACCTTCTGGCCGGCCGCAACATCCTCGTGACCGGCGGTGGCACCGGGCTCGGCAAGTCGATGGCGGCGCGCTTTCTCCAGCTCGGCGCAGAGGTGCACATCTGCGGCCGGCGCAAGATCGTCTGCGACGAGACCGCGACCGAGCTGATGGCCGAGTATGGCGGCCGCGTGAGCAGCCACGGCGTCGACATCCGCAACGCGCTCGCGGTCGAGGAGATGATCGAGACCATCTTTCGCGACGCCCCCCTCACCGATCTCATCAACAACGCCGCCGGCAATTTCATCTCGCGCAGCGAAGAACTGTCGCCTCGCGGCTTCGACGCGGTCGCCAACATCGTCATGCACGGCACGTTCTACGTGACGCAGGCGGTCGGCAAGCGCTGGATCGCCTTGAAGCAGCCCGGCAATGTCGTCTCGATCACCACGACCTGGGTGCGCAACGGCTCGCCTTACGTGGTGCCGTCGGCGATGAGCAAGTCCGCGATCCATGCCATGACGATGTCGCTCGCGGCCGAATGGGGCCGCTACGGCATCCGGCTGAACACGATCGCGCCGGGCGAGATCCCGACGGAAGGCATGAGCAAGCGCATCAAGCCCGGCGACGAAGCCGGCGCGCGCACCAAGGCGATGAACCCGATGGGCCGCGTCGGCACCATGGAGGAACTGCAGAACGTCGCGGTGTTCCTGATTTCCGGCGGTTGCGACTGGATCAGCGGCGAGACCATCGCCATGGACGGCGCGCAGGCACTCGCGATGGGCGGCAATTTCTACCAGCTCCGCGACTGGAGCGACGACGATTGGAAAACCGCGCGAGAGAGCATCATGGCGCAGAATGAGAAGGATCGGGCGAAGCGGGGGTAGTTGTTGTCGTCCCGGCGAAGGCCGGGACCCATAACCACCGAATCTTGTTTGGCGAAGATTGGCCATGGCCAGTCTTCGCCAAATTGCGTTTTGTGGCTATGGGTCCTGGCTTTCGCCAGGACGACGGCGTGGAGGCGTCAGCGCGACCCCCTCCCGTCTTGTCATCGCCCGCGGATGACGCCACACTCCGCACCATAAAAACAAGACGTCACGGGAGAGACATGTCCACCACACAGCCATTGGCTAATCTCGCCGACATGGTGCGCGAGCGCGCGACGAGCCGCGGCGACGCCATCGCCTTCGAGTTCGAGGGGCGCGCCACCAGCTTTGCCGAATTCGACGTCAAGACGAATAAAGTGGCCAACGCGCTGATCGCGATGGGTGTGAACAAGGGCGAGCGCATCGCCTATCTCGGCAAGAACAGCGACATCTATTTCGAGCTGCTGATGGGCGCGACGAAGGCCGGCGTGGTGATGGCGCCGGTGAACTGGCGGCTCGCCGGCCCCGAGGTCGCCTTCATCGTAAGGGATTGCAAAGCGCCGGTGCTGTTCGTGGGACCTGAGTTCATCACCCAGGTCCGCCAGATCAAGGACCAATTGCCGGGCGTGCGCAGCGTCATCACCACCGAAGGCGGCGCAGCGGAATGGCAGGATTTTACAGTCTGGCGCGATGCACAGAGCGGCGACGATCCCAAGGTGCCGATCGCGACGCGGGACATCGCGATTCAGCTCTATACGTCGGGTACGACAGGCAAGCCGAAGGGCGCGATGCTGTCGCATGCGAACTTCCTCAACCTGGTGCAAACCGGCAATGCCGAGGACAAGCCCGAGTGGAATCGGTGGTCGACCGATGACGTGTCGCTGGTGGCGATGCCGATCTTCCATATCGGCGGCTCCGGCTGGGGCGTGATGGGGCTCTACCACGGCGCCCGCGGCGTGATCGCGCGCGAGTTCGATCCAACCAAAGTGCTGGATTTCTTCGAACAGTCCGGCATCACAAAACTGTTCATGGTGCCGGCCGCGATGCAGTTTGTGGTGCGGCAGCCACGCGCGAAAACGGTCGATTTCTCCCGGTTGAAATACATGCTGTACGGCGCCTCGCCGATCCCGGCGGCGCTGCTGAAGGAATGCATCGAGATCTTCAAATGCGGCTTCGTGCAGATGTACGGCATGACCGAGACGACCGGCACCATCGTCGCGCTGCCGCCGGAGGATCATATCGAGGGGCTGGAGCGGATGCGCTCGGCCGGCAAGGCGCTGCCGGGCGTCGAGATCGCGATCCTCGATGTCGACGGCAAGCCGCTGCCGCCGCGCGAGGTCGGCGAGATCGCGACGCGCTCAGGCTCCAACATGGCTGGCTATTGGAATTTGCCCGAGGCGACCGCCGCGACGCTCCGTGGCGACGGTTGGCTGCGCACCGGTGACGCCGGCTACATGGACGAGGACGGCTATCTCTACATCCACGACCGCATCAAGGACATGATCATCTCCGGCGGCGAGAACATCTACCCGGCCGAGGTCGAGAGCGCGCTGTGCGATCATCCCGACGTCGCGGAAGCTGCCGTGATCGGCATACCCGACGACAAATGGGGCGAGGCGGTGAAAGCCGTCGTGGTGATGAAGCCGGGCAAGCAGGCGACCGCCACCGACATCATCAACTTCACCCGCGAGCGCATCGCCGGGTTCAAGACGCCGAAGAGCGTGGAGTTCCTGCCGGCGCTGCCGCGCAATCCGTCAGGCAAGATCTTGCGGCGGCAGTTGAGGGAGCCGTATTGGGCGGGGAAGGATAGAAGGGTGAATTAGGCCCGCCTGCCTCCACATCGTCGTCCCGGCGAAGGCCGGGACCCATAACCACCGAACGCAGTTTGGCGAGGGCTGACAATTACCAGTTCACCCAAACCCCTCCCTGGGGTTATGGGTCCCGGCCTTTGCCGGGACGACGTGGAGAGATAGTTCGCAACAATCCCCTAATGCTTCCCGGGCCCCATATGGCCGAACAAAAATCCCGCCACCTTGCGGATCTGGATCTCCTCGCTGCCCTCGGTGATGCGGTAGCGGCGGTGATGGCGGTAGATGTGCTCGAACGGCTTGTGTCGTGAGTAGCCCATGCCGCCGTGGACCTGCATGGCGCGGTCGGCGGATTCGCAGCAGAGGCGGTTTGCCCAGTAGTTGCACATCGAGACGCGGTCGGAGAGCGTGCGCTCGATCTGCTCCTCGGTGAGCTTGTCCATTTCCCAGGCGGTCTTGCGGATCAGCAGGCGCAGCATCTCGGCCTGTGTCGCCAGCTCGACCAGCGGGAACTGGATCGCCTGGTTCTCGGCCAACGCCTTGCCGAACGGTTTGCGCTCGCGCGCATATTTCACGCTCTCGTTGATACAATAGACAGCCGCGCCCAGCGAGCTCGCCGCCTGCCGGATGCGGTTCTGATGGACAAAACACTGCGCCAGCGACAGGCCGCGGCCGACCTCGCCGAACAGCGCGTCCTCCGGCACGAACACGTCCGTGAAACTGACGCGCGGATGATCAGTCGGCATGTTGAAGGTCCACATGTACTCTTCGATCTTCACGCCGAGGCTCTTGGCAGGCACCAGGAAGCAGGTGATGCCGCGCGCATCGCCGTCATTCCCTGACGTCCGCGCGAACAGCGCACAGTGCGTGGCGACGTGCATGCCGGTCGTCCACATCTTCTCGCCGTTGATGATCCAGCCTTTCACGTTGTCGCGGGTCGCGGGCACTGCGCGCGTTTCCATGTGGGTGGCGTCGGAGCCATGATTTGGCTCGGTCAGGCCGAAGGTGATGCGGTACTTGCCCTTGATCGAACCGTCGATCATCGCCTTCTGGTCGTCGCGTCCATAGCGATCGAGCATGGTGGCGACGGGGAAGTTGCCGACGATGGAATGCTCGTTCTGGAGGTCGTTGTGCAGGCCGAGCCCCTTGGCGGCAAAGTGCTCGCGGATCACGGCCATCCAGAGGTTGGAGCCGTCCTTGCCGCCATATTGCTTCGGCACCGGAAACCGCAAATGACCGGCGGCGTCCGCGAGATCCTTGGCCTTGCGCAGCAGCGCTTCCCATTCGTGGCGCGGCAGGCCGCCGTTCTCGAAATCGGTACGCGCCCATTCGCGGCGGTGATCGAAGAAGCGGATATTGTCGTCGGCCGCTTCCAGCGGCTTGATCTCGCGTTCGATGAAACGGTCGAGCTCTGCGAGATAGGCGACGAGATCGGCAGGCAGTGAGAAATCCACGGCTCTCTCCCGGGTGTTTTTTTCGTTTTGCGTTAAGGCGCTGGGCGCAGCTTTGCTTCGCACGATTAAGGTGAGAAGAGCGCCGCCAAGTCAAGCAATGCGAGGCGTGTGAGACGCGCAAGGCGCGCCCGCGCAATTCGATGGTGCTGAAACGCGCCCGCGCGCTAGTATAGCCGCAATATTCCTTCACGAGAAAAAGCGGGAGCGACCATGGAGCTGAAGTTCTCAAAGGTGGAACGCAAGGGGCCGACTACGATCGTCACGCTGTCGCGGCCCGAGGTCTACAACGCGCTGCACACCGATGCGCATTTCGAGCTGCAAAAGGTGTTCGACGATTTCTCCGCCGATCCCGAGCAGTGGGTCGCGATCGTCACCGGCGCCGGCGACAAGGCGTTCTGCGCCGGCAACGATCTGAAGTGGCAGGCGGCCGGCGGCAAGCGCGGCTGGGACAAGGGCGGCTTTGCCGGCCTCACCGCGCGCTTCGACTGCGACAAGCCGATCATCGCCGCGGTCAATGGCGTTGCCATGGGCGGCGGCTTCGAGATCGCGCTGGCCTGCGACCTCATCATTGCCGCGGAGAACGCGACCTTCGCCTTGCCCGAGCCGCGCGTTGGCCTCGCCGCACTCGCCGGCGGCCTGCACCGGCTGCCGCGGCAGATCGGCTTGAAGCGCGCCATGGGCATGATCCTCACCGCGCGCCATGTCAGCGCCAAAGAGGGACTCGAGCTCGGCTTTGTCAACGAGGTGGTGCCGCAGGGCGAGGCGCTCACGGCCGCGCTGCGCTGGGCCGAGATGATCACCAAGAATTCGCCGATGTCGATCCGCGCTTCGAAGCAGGCGATCCAGAAAGGCCTCGGCGTGTCGCTGGAGCAGGCGATCGAGGAGCAGCGCGAGTATCCGGCCGTGAAGGCGATGGTGGCCTCACAGGACTACATCGAAGGCCCGAAGGCGTTTGCGGAGAAGCGGCCGCCGAAATGGGTGGGGAAGTAAACTGTTTCCGTCATGGCCGGGCTTGTCCCGGCCATCCACGCCTCACCGCACGGCACGAAGAACGTGGATGCCCGGGACGAGCCCGGGCATGACGATGCGGAGAGAGTAGCGCGCCTGCTTCGTCGCTACGCTCATCGCAATGACGAGGAGAGGTCTACCCACCTCGCGACAACTCCCGTTTGTACGACGCATAATTCGGCTGGTCGACTGCAAGCTTGTCCATCGTGGTCGCCCACAGATGCTCGGCAAGGCCGGGCGTCGCCAGATCGGCCTCGCCCTTGGCGATGCGCTCGGCGAGTGCGCGGTTGAGATCGGTCACCGAGCCGTCCATGCCGAGCAGAGCACGCAGCCGCTCCATCTCCGCACCGTTGCTCCCCTCTTCCTGCGTCAACTGCCGCGTCACGAGGTCGAGGATGTTGATGGCCACGCGCAGCTTGAAGGCCTGGTGGCCGGAGATCAGCGGCGCGATGTCGTTGCGGAGGAAATCGGAGACCGATTTGGTCAGCTCGATCGGGGTCGGCTCGTCCTGCATGGTCAACTCCCCCGCGGCGCCAGCAGCCGCAACAGATCGATCTCGGTCTCGGAAGCGCGACGACCGATCATGGCGCGTTCCATCGAATGGTCCGGGCCTTCGCGAAATCGCTGCATCATGCCGCCGCACATGATACCCCAGCGTAGCGTGCCCATCACTTCCCAGAATTTGACACGCGATGGATCGACCTTGCGCCCTGCCGCCTCATAGCCGGCGAACAGCTCCTCACGCGAGCCAAACCCGCCGACGGGCTTGTCGATCTCGCCAAAGCGCCAGGAGTTGACGCAGACCCAGCCGAGATCCTCCATGGGGTCGCCGAGATGAGCGAGCTCCCAGTCGAGCACCGCGCGCACGCCGTCGGCGCCGATGATGAGATTGCCGTTGCGGAAATCGCCATGCACCAGCGTGGTCTCGGCCGAAGGACCCGGGTCGTGGTCGCGCAGCCAGCGCAGCGCCAGCTCGAACACGGGTTTTGGCCAGTCCAGGCTGCGATAGTCGCGTTCGAACTCAGAAATCTCCTCCGTCGCGGACCGGCTGCGCAGCTCGGGCAATTTGTCCCGCGGCAGCCCGTGCAGCTTCGCGAGCACGCCGCCGATCTGCCGTGCGAGATGCGGCCGCGCCGCGGCGAACTCGTCGTCGCGCAGGATCTTGCGTGCGATGGTCTCGCCCTCAACCCGCTGCATGATGAAGCCAGTGCCGAGATCGTCGCCTGGCGTGAGCACATGCATCACGCGCGGCGACGGCACGTCGGCCTCATAGGCAAGTTGCATCAGCTGCGCTTCCGCACCGAGTCCTGCCGCGCGCGTCGGCGCAGCGCCATACCCCTTCGGCGAGCGGCGCAGGATCGCACCGATCGGCCCATCGGGATGCGCGATATCGAAGCGCCAGGTCTCCTGGCTGGCCCCGCCGGACAGCTTGGCCGCGCCGGTCACGCCGGTCGCCCCCCCGCACCAGCGCGCAACACTGCGGGAAAGCTCCGCCTCGATCATTTGCCCTTGAACTGCGCCGGGCGCTTCTCCAGGAAGGCGCCGACGCCTTCGCGGAAATCATCCGTGTCGCCGGCGCGGAGCTGGCACTGGAATTCGAGATTGAGCTGATCCTCGAAGGAATTCTCCGGGCTGTCCCAATAGAGCTTGCGGATCAGCGACAGCGCGACCGTCGGGCCGCTGGCGAGGTCGTGCGCGAGCTTCATCGCCTCCTCCATCAGCACGCCGTCATCGTAGACGCGGTTGACGAGGCCCCATTCCAGCGCCTTCTCGGCAGGGAGCCGCTCGCCCATCAGCGACAATTCGATCGAACGTGCCTTGCCGATCAGCCGCGGCAAGAGCCAGGTCGAGCCGCAATCCGGCACCAGGCCGATGCGGCGGAAGGCTTGCAGGAAATAGGACGAGCGCGCGCACAGGATCATGTCGCCGAGCAGCGCGAAGCTCATGCCGGCGCCGGCCGCCGGGCCGTTGACCGCGGTCACGATCGGGCAATGCAGATTGCGAATGCGACGCAGGAAGGGATGGAAGCCGGTCTCGAGCGTCAGGCCGGCCTTGGTCTTCTTCGACTGGTTGTTGCGGCCCTGGAGATTCGCCCCAGTGCAGAACGCCCGCCCCGCGCCCGTCAGCACGACGCAGCGCACCCCGTCCTTCTTTTCCTCGATCGCGTCGAGCGCTTCCGCGAGCCCGCCCAGCATGTCCACGGAGACCGCGTTCATCACCTCCTGATGGTCGAGCTTGAGGATCGCGACCGAACCATCGAGATCGAGCGTGACGTGTTTGAACTGCATGGTTTCCTCGTGAGTTGCGGCCTGCACCAGTTTCGCAGACCGGAATTGCTTTTGCCGGGGCGCATATTTGATTTTTGGCGCGGTCTTGTCCATGGTGATCGGAGCATAGCAAGCAATCTTGCGCGCAGCGGCTGATGCGCGACCCAAGCAAAAACAGGAAACGCGCCATGAATCTTTTCGACCTTTCAGGCCGGGTCGCCGTGATCACCGGCGGCAATGGCGGCATCGGGCTAGGCATCGCGCAGGCGCTCGCCGGCCAGGGCTGCAACGTCTCGATCTGGGGCCGGAATGCTGACAAGAACAAGGCCGCTGCCGCGAGCCTGGCGGGGCTATCCGGCAAGGTCGACGCGCGGGTCTGCGACGTCACCGACCCGGCCTCGGTCAATGCCGCGATGAAGGCCACACTCGAAACATTCGGCCGCGTCGACGGCTGCTTCGCCAATGCCGGAATCGGCGGCGGCGGCCGGCGCTCCTTCATCGAACGCACCGAGGAAGAATGGCGCACGATGTTTGCGACCAATCTCGACGGCGTGTTCCACGCGTTCCAGGCGGCCGCAAAACACATGACCGCGCGCGCCGAGACTGGCGATCCCTTCGGCCGGCTGGTGGCGACTTCGAGCCTCGCCTCGATCTTCGGTACCGCCCGCAACGAGCACTACGCGGCGACCAAGGCCGCGATCAACGCGCTGGTCCGCGCGCTCGGCGTCGAGCTGGCGCGCCACGGCGTCACCGCGAACGCGATCCTGCCCGGCTGGATCAAGAGCGACATGACCTCGGGCCTGATGGCCAACGAGAAGTTCGTGGCCAACGTGATGCCGCGTATTCCGGTGCGCCGCTTCGGCGAGCCCAGCGATTTCGGCGGCATCGCGGTGTATCTGATGAGCAAGGCCTCGTCGTATCACACCGCGGATACGTTCGTGATCGACGGCGGCTATACGGCGTTTTGAGTCTCGTAGCCCGGATGGAGCGCAGCGCAATCCGGGACCGCCAAAAAGGCAAACAAGACCCGGATTTCGCTTCGCTCCATCCGGGCTACAAGATGAGGGAACGGCAAAATGTTTTCACACGTGATGATCGGCACCAACGACCTCGACAAGGCCAAGGCCTTCTATGACAATTTGCTGACCACGCTCGAGGTGCGGCCGGCGCGCGTCGACGGCCATCGCATCTTCTACATCACCAAGACCGGCGTGTTCTCGGTGACGAAGCCGATCAACGGTGAGGCGGCAACGCCAGCGAATGGCGGCACCATCGGCTTTGCCGCCAACTCGCCTGAGCAGGTCAATGCATGGCATACGGCCGGCATCGCCGCCGGCGGCGTTCCTTGCGAAGATCCTCCCGGCATCCGCCAAGGCCCCGGCGTCAACCTCTATATTGCGTATTTGCGTGACCTCGACGGCAACAAGATCTGCGCGATGCACCGGATGGCGAACTGAGCCAGCCGCAACCACCGCTGTCATGCCCCGGCTCGACCGGGGCATCCAGTACGCCGCGGCCTCTCCATGAATCACCGACGCCTCGGAGTACTGGATCGCCCGATCAAGTCGGGCGATGACAGCGAGAATGCAGCCCCATTCAAACAACATTTCAAACGCCCTCGCGAAATTCCATCACGTGGCATGGCTCGCGTTGGAAAAATGCGCGCTCGCACTTTGGCGACGCTGCGACTATTCTCACGTCCAACACGATCTCAGCGCCCCCCGGGAGGAACAATGACAAAACACACCTATATTCCCCGCACCACCAACTACACCCTCAATCCCGGCGACGAGCTCAACGACCTCCGGATGTCGGACCAGGTCCGGCCGCTCTATGATCACGTCAGGAAATTCATCCGCGACACCGTCGAGCCGATGTCGATCGAGTTCGCCAAGGCCGGCGAAGGCAAGCAAGACCGCTGGAGCTTCACGCCGAAGCAGCTCGAGGTGCTGGAGAAGGCCAAGAACAAGGCAAAGCAGGAAGGCCTCTGGAACTTCTTCCTGCCCGACGACGAGACCGGCCAGGGCCTGAAGAATCTCGACTACGCCTATATCGCATCCGAACTCGGCAAGAGTCCGCTCGCCTCGGAGAGCATGAACTGCTCGGCGCCTGATACCGGCAACATGGAAGTGCTGGAGCGCGTCGGCACCAAGGAGCAGAAGGAGAAGTGGCTGAAGCCGCTGATGAACGGCGAGATTCGCTCGGCCTATGTCATGACCGAGCCGAACGTCGCCTCTTCCGACGCCAAGAACATCTCGACGAGCGCAAAGCTCGTCGGCGACGAATGGGTCATCAACGGCGAGAAGTACTACATCTCCGGTGTCGGCGATCCCCGTTGCAAGATCCTCATCGTGATGGTGAAGACCAATCCGGATGCGGCGCCGAGCAAGCAGCAGTCGCAGATCCTGGTGCCGCGCGACACGCCCGGCGTCGAGGTGCTCGGCCCCATGTACGTGTTCGGCCAGGACCACGCGCCGCGCGGCCACATGCACATGCGCTTCAACAATGTGCGCGTGCCCAAGGAGAACATTCTGCTCGGCGAAGGCCGCGGCTTCGAGATCTCGCAACTTCGGCTCGGTCCGGGCCGCATCCATCACTGCATGCGCACCATCGGCAAGGCCGAGAAGGCGCTCGATTTGATGGTGCAGCGTGGCCTCACCCGCGAAGCCTTCGGCAAGAAGATCGCCCATCTCGGCGGCAACATGCAGATCATCGCGCAGGCACGCTGCGAGATCGAGGCGATGCGGCTGATGGTGCTGAAGGCCGCCAAGGCCATGGACGTGCTCGGCAACAAGGAGGCTCGTGTCTGGGTGTCCATGGTCAAGGCCATGGTGCCGGAGCGCGCCTGCAAGATCATCGACCAGTCGATCCAGATGCACGGCGCCACCGGCATCTCGCACTGGACCCCGCTGGCCGAAATGTACCAGGACGTCCGTCATCTCCGCTTCGCGGACGGTCCGGACGAGGTGCACTGGATGGTGGTGGGACGCCACGAGCTGAGCATGGCGTGATCTTTCTTCCCCTTCTCCCCGCCTGGGGGGAGAAGGTCGGGATGAGGGGGAGTCTCCGCGGGGACGCTGTCAGTGGGACTCGCGGAGACTCCCCCTCACCCGGATTGCATCTTCGATGCAATCCGACCTCTCCCCGCAAGCGGGGCGAGGTGAAGTTGGCACCGCCCTTACGACGCGGCCACCTCGCCGATCTTGTCCTGCGTCCTGGTCTCGAAATCGCTGGCGTCGTGCCGCTCGTGGAGCTGGCTGGCGGGATCGCCGGAGACACGGTTGACCATGCGGCCACGCTTGACGGCCGGACGCTTGGCGATCTGGTCGGTCCAGCGCTGCACGTGCTTGTAGTCCTGCACGGACAGGAATTCGCCGGCGCCGTAGACCAGCCCCTTGGCGAGCGCGCCGTACCAGGGCCACACCGCCATGTCGGCGATGGTGTAGTCGCTGCCGGCGAGATATTCGTTGTCGGCGAGCCGGCGGTCGAGCACGTCGAGCTGGCGCTTGGTCTCCATCGCGAAACGGTCGATGGCATATTCGATCTTGGTCGGCGCGTAAGCGTAGAAATGGCCGAAGCCACCGCCGAGATAGGGCGCGCTGCCCATCTGCCAGAACAGCCACGACATCGCTTCAGTGCGGCTCTTGATGTCCTTCGGCAGGAAGGCGCCGAACTTTTCGGCGAGGTAGAACAGGATCGAGCCGGACTCGAAGACCCGGATCGGCTCCGGGCCGGAGCGGTCCGTCAGCGCCGGGATCTTGGAATTCGGATTGATGTCGACAAAGCCGCTGCCGAACTGGTCGCCGTTGCCGATCTTGATCAGCCAGGCGTCATACTCCGCGCCCTTGTGGCCGAGCGCCAGAAGCTCCTCCAGCATGACCGTGACCTTCACCCCGTTCGGCGTCGCCAGCGAATAGAGCTGGAAGGGATGCTTGCCGACCGGCAGCTCCTTGTCATGGGTGGGACCGGCGATGGGACGGTTGATGCTGGCGAACTGTCCGCCGTTCTCCTTGTTCCAGGTCCAGACTTTCGGCGGCACGTAGGTGGGGGCGTCGGTCATGAGAGGGCTCCGGCGAAAAGATGCGCCTGCATTAATTAGCCCACGGACGGCCGATGGCAAGCCCTGCCGGCCCTGCGTCCTGCGCGGGCCTCGCGACCGCGTCATGCATCCGACGTTGCCGAGGACGGCCATCACGAGAATCCGCTTCTGTCGAGCCAGGCGTACGGCTTCGCGCAACACGGCGTGTGCACGCAAGATGCGCTGCCAAATCCGGATTGGCATTGCGCAAGACGATGGTCTAGCGTCGATGAGCCTTCGCTCAAGATTGCAACGACAGCAACGCGAGGCCGCCGGGAGAGAACGATGAAATCGCCGATCTGCGACATGCTGGGCATCGATTTCCCGCTGCTCGCCTTTAGCCATTGCCGCGATGTCGTCGCCGCCGTCAGCCGTGCCGGCGGCTTCGGCGTGTTGGGTGCGACCGTGCACACGCCTGAGACCCTCGAACGCGAGCTGAAATGGATCGACGAGCACGTCGACGGCAAGCCCTACGGCATCGACGTGCTGATCCCCGAAAACATCTCGACTGCGGGCGAAAAGGACGTCACCTGGAAGAGCCTTGAAGCGCGCGTGCCACAGGAGCACCGCAACTACACCCGCGATCTCCTGAAGAAATACGATATCGAACTCACGACCATCGAAGTCGCTGACAACCAGCCGCAGCCGTTCGATGGCAGGACCGCGCTGGAGCTGCTGGAGGTCTCGTTCAACCACCCGATCCGGCTAATCGCCAATGCCCTGGGCGTGCCGCCGAAGGCCATGATCGAAATGGGCAGGAAGCATGGCGTGCCGGTCGCGGCGCTGGTCGGCGCCAAGGAGCACGCGCTGCGCCAGGTCGCGGCCGGCGTCGATATCCTCGTGGTCCAAGGCACCGAAGCCGGCGGCCATTGCGGCGAGGTCTCGACCATGGTGTTGGTGCCGGAGGTGATCAAGGCCATCAAGAAGGTCCGCGACGTGCCGGTGCTGGCCGCCGGCGGCATCATGACGGGACGGCAGATGGCAGCCTGCATGGCGATGGGTGCCGCGGGCGCCTGGACCGGCTCGGTGTGGCTTGCCACCGTGGAGGCCGAGACCACGGAGATTTTTCGCGAGAAGATGATCGCGGCGTCCTCGCGCGATGCGATCCGCTCGAAGGGCCGCACCGGAAAGCCGGCACGGCAGCTTCGCTCGGTCTGGACCGACGCCTGGGACCGCGCACCCGAGAGCCCCGGCGCATTGCCGATGCCGCTGCAAAGCATCGTCAGTCGCGACGCCTTCAACTCGATCGACCGGGCGGCGGCGGGCGGCAACGCGAAGGCGCGCGATCTCGTGAGTTACTTCGTCGGCCAGGGCGTCGGGCTGATCGACAGCGTGAAATCGGCCGGCGCGGTGGTGCAGGAGTTCAAGGAAGAGTTCGCCGAAGCCGTCGAGCACATGAATGCGCTGGTGGCGGAGTGATGGTGTGTGTGGCCCATCCTTCGAGGCTCGCCAAGCGCCGCAAGCGTCGCTCGGCTCGCACCTCAGGATGACGCTTCCCCCGTAGCCGTCACCCTGAGGTGGCCGCTTCTTCAGCGGCCCTCGAAGGGCGACGGCCTGCCGAAGATCTAGAAAGCGAACCACGAAGAAATGACCAATACCCCCGAAGACCGCATCCCCGTCATCGTCGGCGTCGGCGAGATCGTCGATCGCCCCAAGGAGATCACCGATGGCCTCGAGCCGCTCGACCTGCTCGAAAAGGCCTTGCTGCGCGCGGAAGCAGATGCCGGCACAAGGCTGCTCGGCGAGGTGCAATCGCTCGACGTCGTCAACTTCCTGAGCTGGCGCTATCGCGATCCGGAAAAACTGCTGGCGCAGCGGCTCGGCATCACGCCTTCGCATTGCTATTACGGGCCGGTCGGCGGCGAGAGCCCGATCCGCTATATTCACGAAGCCGCAAAGCGCATCGCGCGCGGTGAATGCAGTGTTGCCGCAGTTTGCGGCGCGGAGGCACAGTCGACGGCGACCAAGGCCGAGCGCGCCGGCGCGAAGCTGCCATGGACGCCGTTCGCGCATGATGTCGAGGAGCCGAAGCGCGGCGCGGCATTCCAGAAGCCGCTGGCCGTGAAGCTCGGCGTGTTCCGGCCGGTCACGGTGTATCCGTTCTACGAGGCGGCCTCCTCCGCGCATTGGGGGCAGACGCCGCGCGACGCGATGGCAGAGTCTGGCGTGCTGTGGTCGCGCTATTCCGAAGCCGCCGCGCAAAATCCGAATGCCTGGCTGAAGCGGCGCTATGCGCCGGAGGAAATCACGACACCGACGGCGGACAACCGCCTGATCGCCTGGCCCTACAACAAGCTCATGGTTGCCAACCCTAGCGTCAACATGGGCGGCGCGCTGCTGCTCACCAGCCTCGCCAAGGCGCGCGCGGCCGGCATTGCCGAGGACAAGCTCGTCTACCCGCTCGGCGGCGCTTCGGCGGAAGAACCGCGCGACTATCTCTTGCGCGACCAGTTTTACGAGAGCCATTCGCAGAATGCCGTCTTGAAGGCCGTGATGGATCTCGCCGGCGGCGGCGGCAAGAAATTCGATGCGATCGAGCTCTATAGCTGCTTTCCGTGCGTGCCCAAGATGGCGCGGCGGACGCTGGGGCTGGATGCAGACGTGCAGCCGACCGTGACCGGCGGCCTCACCTTCTTCGGCGCACCGCTCAACACCTACATGACGCATGCAGCCTGCGCGATGGTGCGGCGTGTGCGCGACGGCGCAAAGCTCGGCCTGCTCTACGGCCAAGGCGGCTTCGTCACCAAGCATCATGCGCTGGTGGTGTCGAAGGTGCCGCCGCGTGAGGCATTGGCACAGGAGACGAGCGTGCAGGCGGCGGCAGACAGCAACAGGCGCGCGGTGCCGGAGTTCGTCACGGATGTCTCGGGCAAAGGCAAGGTCGAGAGCTTTACGGTGCTCTACGGCCGGGCCGGCGATGTCGAGCACGGCGTGGTGATGCTGCGGACGGAAGACGACAGGCGCACGCTGGCGCGGATTCCGGCGAGCGACACGGCGACGCTGGCGCATTTGCTCGACATGAACAGGACGCCGGTGGGTTCGCTGGGCGAGATCACGGTGGCCGCCGATGGCGTGCCGGAGTGGCGGGCGGCGTAGTGGTCTCCCTCGCCCCGCTTGCGGGGAGAGGGTGGGGTGAGGGGGAGTCTCCGCAAGGACGGTGAGAGTTGGACTCGCGGAGAGTCCCCCTCACCCGATCGCTTCGCGATCGACCTCTCCCCGCAAGCGGGGCGAGGTGAAGAAACCTACCCCTTCGGCGCCTGCTTCTCGGACGCGGTCGCCGGCTTGCCCTTGGCGCCGGCGCCGGTCACGCGGACCTGGTCGCCGTCGGAGAGGCCATCCGGTGGTGCCGTGATGACGCGGTCATCCGCTGCAATTCCGGAGGCGAGCTCGATCTCGCGGCCGAGATCACGGGCGATGGTCACGGGCTTGAACAGCACCTTGTCGTCCGGACCGACGGTTGCGACGCGCAGGCCGTTGCCGTTGAAGATCAGCGCGCTCGCGGGAATGCTGAGCGGCGCGGCATCGCGCTGCAGGCTGAGCTTCACGCTGGCGTAGCCACCGGGCATCAGCTCGCCTGAGGAATTGTCGAGACCGAGTTGCATGCGCGTCGTGCCGGAGGCGACATCAACCGCCTGGGAGGAGGCCTCCACCGTCGCCTGGAAGGTCCGGTTCGGATACTCCGGCAGCACGATGGCGGCCTTGGCGCCGATCTTGATCGCGGGCACGTAGTTCTGGGGAACGTTGATGTAGACGCGCAGCTTGGTGATGTCGGAGACCACGAACATCGCCGGGCCCGAGCCGCCGCCTGAATTGATCAGCGCACCGACGTCGGTGTCCCGCGCCGTAACCACACCGTCAAACGGAGCGGTGATCTTCTTGTAACCGGCGAGCGCCTCGAGCCGCTCGACATTGGCCTGGCCCGAGCGAACCGCCGCGTTCTTGTTGGAGAGATCGGCGGTACGCTCGTCGATCTCCTGCGCGGAGACGAAGTTGGAGGCGACCAGCGTCTTGCGGCGGTTGAGGGTGGCTTCCGACAGCCTGGCGCTGGACTGCTGGCTGGCGAGGTCGGCGCGGGCCTGAAGCAGTTGCTGGTCGAGGTCGGGCGCCTCGATCTCGGCGATCACCTGACCGGCCTTCACCCGCGCACCGATGTCGGCGCTCCAGCTTTTGAGATAGCCGGGAACGCGGGCAAAGATCGGCGCGCGATAATAGGCTTCGAGACGGCCCGGCAAGTCGATGGTCGAATTGAGAGCCTTGGCATTAGGCAGCGTCACCGCGACGCTGGGAACGGCCTGGTCATCGGTCCATGCCTTCAGCCTTGAGCCCTGCTCCTCGCGGGCACGGATGCCGGTGCCCACGACCAGCCCCGCCGCGATCAGCGCCATCACGCCGAAAATGCCCAGTTTCCGGTGCGACACCGGGGAGCGGGATTCAGTGGGCGACATGCGGGGTCTCCAGGGAGGCGGCCGCTTTGGCGCCTTGCTTCTTGTGTACCATGCTGAACACCACGGGAACAAACATCAGCGTGGCGAAAGTTGCAAAGATCAGGCCGCCGATCACGGCGCGGCCGAGCGGCGCATTCTGCTCGCCGCCCTCTCCGAGCCCCAAGGCCATCGGCGCCATGCCGATGATCATGGCGAGCGCGGTCATCAGCACCGGGCGGAACCGGACGAAGCCGGCTTCCAGCGCCGCGGCGATGGGATCGCCGAGCTCTTCGTAGCGCTCGCGCGCGAACGAGATCACGAGTACGCTGTTGGCGGTGGCAACGCCCATGCACATGATGGCGCCGGTCAGCGCGGGCACCGACAGCGTCGTCTCCGTGGCGAACAGCATCCAGACGATGCCGGCGAGCGCGGCCGGCAGCGCCGTGATGATCACAAAGGGATCGGACCAGGACTGGAAGTTCACGACGATCAGGAAATAGATCAGGACGACCGCTCCGAGCAGGCCGAACAACAAGCCGGTGAAGGCGCTGTTCATGGTCTGCACCTGGCCGAGCAGCACCACGGAAGAGCCTTTCGGCACCTCCTTCGCGGTGTCGGCGATCACCTGGCGGATGTCGGTCGCGACCGCACCAAGATCGCGGCCCGATGTCGTGGCGAAGATCTGCACCATCGACTGGATGTCGTATTGCGAGACCACCGCGCTCGAGGTCGAGCGCCTGATATCGGCGATGCCGCCGAGGATCGGCGACTGCGAATTGCCGACGGCCGTGATCGGCAACGTCTGAAGCGCGCTGAGCGAATCCATCTGGTATTGCGGCGTCTGCATTACGATCGAATAGGACACGCCGTTATCCGGATTGAGGTAATAGGTCGGCGCTACCTGCGAGGAGCCGGCAAGGTTGACCACGAGACTGTTGGTGACGTCGCGCTCGGTCAGGCCGACATATTGCGCGCGGGTGCGGTCGACATCAATGTTGAAGGTCGGATTGTTCGGCGACTGCTGGATGCGCGCATCCGCGACGCCGGGAATCCTGCGGACCCTGGCCAGCAGATTGTTGGCGTACGCGAAGTTAGCGCTGAGATTGGCACCGCGGATCTGCAGGTCGATCGGCGCCGGCGCGCCGAAGTTCAGGATCTGGCTGACGATGTCGGCGGGCAGGAAGGCGAAGCTGACGCCGGGGAACAGCCGCGGCAGTTGCTCACGCAGCACGCGCACATGCCCCTCCGTCGGCTTGTGGCCTTCCTTCAGCTTGATCTGGATGTCGCCATCCTGCGGGCCGATCACGCCGGTGTTGTTGTAGGTCATGTTGATGCCCGAGATCGGCATGCCGATGTTGTCGGTCAGCGTTTCGATCTCGCCCGGGATCAGCTTGCGGATCGCTTTCTGCACGTCGGCGAGCTGGTTTGCGGTCTCCTCCACGCGGGTGCCGACCTGGGTGCGGACGTGCATCAGGATGTTGCCGGCATCGACCGCGGGGAAGAAGTTGCGCCCGAGGAACGGCACCAGCGCGAACGACGCGCCGACCACGCAGAGGAAGCCGATCACGAACACCGGACGGTGCGCGAGCGCGAGCCCTAGGAAATTGTGATAGCCACCGCGAATGCGCTCGAAGCGAGCCTCGAAACCGCGCTGGAACCAGACCAGGGGATTGCGCGACTTCGGCGGACCGTCCTCGTGGTGGACATGCGCCTGCAACAAATAGTTCGCCATGGTCGGCACCAGCGTGCGCGACAGCAGGAACGACCAGATCATCGCGAACATCACCGCTTCCGCCATCGGCACGAACAGGAAGCGCGCCACGCCGGTGAGAAAGAACATCGGTACGAACACGATGCAGATGCACAGCAGGGAGACGAAGGCCGGCGTCACGATCTGGTTGGCGCCGTCGAGGATCGATTGCTCGACCGGCTTGCCTTGCTCCAGATGGTAGTTGATGTTCTCGATCGTCACGGTGGCGTCGTCGACGAGAATGCCGACCGCGAGCGCGAGGCCCCCGAGCGTCATGATGTTCAGCGTCTCGCCGATCGCCGACAGCATGATGATGGCGCCGAGCACGGAGAGCGGGATCGAGACCGCGATGATCACGGTCGAGCGCCAGCTGCCGAGGAACAGCAGGATCATGACGCTGGTGAGCAGCGCCGCGATCACGCCTTCGAACGCGACGCCTTCGATGGCGCCCCGGACGAATACCGACTGGTCGCCGATGAAGCCGATCTTGAGCGCGTCCGGCAGCTGGTCCTTGACGTCGATCACCTTCTGCTTGATGCCCGCGATGATGTCGAGCGTCGAGGTCGCGCCCGCCTTCAGCACCATCATCAGCACCGAGCGGTTGCCGTCGACATGGACGATGTTGGTCTGCGGCGGGTTGCCGTCCCTGACGGTCGCGACGTCGCGCACATAGACCATCGCGCCATTGACGGCCTTGATCGGCAGATTGCCGAGCTCGTCGATCTTCAGCGGCGAGTTGTTGAGCTGGATGATGTATTCGAACTGCCCGATCTTCTGGGTGCCGACCGGCGTGATCAGGTTCTGGGCCGCCAGCGCATTGGCGACGTCCTGGCCGGACAGGCCGCGGGCCTGGAGCGCGGTCGGGTCGAGGTCGATTTGGATCTGGCGCTGCTTGCCGCCGAACGGGTACGGGATCGCGGCGCCAGGCACGGTGACCAGCGGCGTACGGAGCTGGTTGATGCCGATATCGGCGAGGTTCTGCTCGGTCAGCCCGTCGCCCGACAGCGCCACCTGGACGATCGGCACGGTGGAGGCAGAGTAGTTCAGGATCAGAGGGGGCGTCGCGCCTGGCGGCATCTGCTTGATCAGCGTCTGCGAGATCGCGGTGACCTGCGCGTTGGCGGTGCGGATGTCGACGTTCGGCTGGAAGAAGATCTTGATGATGCCAAAGCCGTTATAGGAATTGGCGGTGATGTGCTCGATGTCGTTGACCGTCGTCGTCAGCGCGCGCTGGAACGGCGTGGTGATGCGGCCCGACATCTGGTCGGGCGGCAGGCCGGTGTATTGCCAGACCACGCCGATCACGGGGATGCGGATGTCCGGAAAGATGTCGGTCGGCGTCCGCAGCGCCGCCAGCGGTCCGATGATCAGAAGCAGGAGCGCGAGCACGACAAACGTGTAGGGCCGGCTCAGGGCAATACGGACCAGAGCAATCATTCGCCGGAAAATTCCAGGTCAAGCGAGGATACGGAATCCGCCCCCGCGGGGATCCCTTCCTCCCTTTACCCGAGCACCGCCGGAAACACCAACCTCCGGCGGCTACCTGCATTCACTTCCGTGCTACCGCACTGCGGAACACGCACTGCGGCCATGCGGCCGCCTCATGCCGCGCGGACCGAGTCCAGGAACTTGCCGACTTCGAACTTGAGGCGGCTCGAGTCGCGCGACAGCATCTGCGCCGCCGACAACACTTGCGAGGACGCCGACCCGGTTTCGGAAGCACCGTGCTGCACCTCGCCGACATTGGCCGACACCTGCTGGGTGCCTTGGGCAGCCTGCTGCACGTTGCGGGCGATCTCCTGGGTGGCCGCGCCCTGCTCCTCAACCGCCGCCGCGATCGCCGAGGAGATTTCCGACAGGCGGGCGATCGTGCCGCTGATCTCGCCGATGGCACCAACCGATTCCTGCGTCGCCGTCTGGATGCCGCCGATCTGCTGGCCGATTTCGCCGGTGGCCTTGGCCGTCTGCTCGGCGAGCGCTTTCACCTCCGAGGCAACCACCGCAAAGCCGCGGCCAGCCTCGCCGGCACGAGCCGCCTCGATCGTCGCATTCAGCGCCAGCAGATTTGTCTGGCCTGCAATGGCGTTGATGAGCTCGACGACGTCGCCGATCCGGGACGCCGCCCGCGATAATTCGCTGACACGTTCGGTGGTGGATTGCGCCTGGCTGACGGCCTCCCCTGCGATCCGGGCGGATTCCTGCACCTGCCGGCTGATCTCACGCACCGAGGAGGACATCTCTTCGGCGGCCGACGCCACTGAATGGACGTTGGTGGAGGCTTCTTCCGAGGCTGACGCGACCACCGTCGCCAATTCCTGCGCCCGACCGGCGGTCGAGGTCAGCGTCGAGGCCGACGCCTCGAGTTCGGTCGCCGCCGAGGACACGGTCTCGACGATTTCGCCGACCGCGGCCTCGAAGCCGTCGGCAAGCTTTGTCATGTCGGCCTTGCGCTGTCCCTCGGCACGGCGCTGCACCGCCTGTACCTCGTCGCGGCTGAAGCGGATGATCGTCTGCACCGTCTGCAGATTGCGCAGCGACTCGCCGATCTCATCGTCACGCTGGATCAGGATGCGGTTGTCCAGCTTGTCCTGGACGAGGTTGACCAAGGTTTCGTTGAGCTGCTGCATAGGCCCCTGGACAGCGCGCATGGTCGTGAGGCCGGCGAAGCCGAGGACGGCAGCGCCGGCGACGGCCAGCAGCGCCAGGCTCAGGCCGGTCGTACCGCCGGTCGAGAGCGCACCGCCGATGCCAAGCGCGAGCACGAACAGCAATTGCAGCGCCATCGTGGTGACGAGGCGCGCCTTCAGCGTCCTGGTGAAGACCGCAAAATGGTCGAGCAGCGAGCGGCGGCGGATGATGCCGGCGTCAACGCGATAGCCATGCGGCTTCTTCTCGCGGATCGCCGCGTAGACCTCTTCGGCCAGCTTGCGCTGGTCGGCCGGCAACTTGGTGCGGATCGACGTAAAGCCCGTGACCTGGCCGTTCTCGCGAATCGGCGATGCCGTCGCCAGCACCCAGTAGAAATCGCCGTTCTTGCGGCGGTTCTTCACCGCGCCGAGCCACGGCTTGCCGGCCTTCAGCGTGTCCCAGAGATTGTCGAATGCCTCCGGGGGCATGTCGGGGTGGCGGACGATGTTGTGCGGCTGGCCCATCAGTTCCGCGGACGTGAAACCGGCTGCTGCGAGAAAATCGTCGTTGAAGTAAGTGAGCTTGCCCTTGAGGTCGGTCCGGGAGACGATCAGCGTCTCGTCGCTGACGGGATATTCGACATCGGTGACTGGTAAATTCTTGCGCATGTGAGCCCCAAAAGTTGGATGAAATAAGCGGCTATTCCAATCAGGGCTGCAACCGGCGGTCCTTGAGACCATTCTCGTAAGCCGAATTTAACTATCAATGAAGGAGACCACCCGCCCACTTCCGCGGAACCCCATGATGGTACCTGCTACCGACATCGGGCTACCGGCGCTCGAAAAAAAAGAGCGGCGCTTGCGGCGCCGCTCGTTCGTCAATGGATGTTGACGCGGGGATTTACAGCGCGGATCCGTCGTTACGCCGCGCGGACGTTGGTCAGGAACTTGCTGACTTCGGTCTTGAGCCGGTTCGAGTCGTTCGACAGCATCTGCGCCGCCGACAGCACCTGCGAGGAGGCCGTGCCGGTCTCGGTCGCGCCGCGCTGCACGTCGGTGATGTTGGAGGAGACCTGCTGGGTGCCCTGCGCCGCCTGCTGTACGTTGCGGGCGATCTCCTGGGTCGCCGCGCCCTGCTCTTCCACGGCCGCCGCGATCGCCGATGAGATCTCCGACAGACGCTCGATGGTCGACGAGATCTCCTTGATGGCGCCGACCGAGTCGTTGGTCGCCGCCTGGATACCGGAAATCTGCTGGCCGATCTCACCGGTCGCTTTCGCGGTCTGCTCGGCGAGCGCCTTCACCTCGGAGGCGACGACCGCAAAGCCGCGGCCGGCTTCGCCGGCGCGTGCGGCTTCGATGGTCGCGTTCAGCGCCAGAAGGTTGGTCTGGCCGGCGATGGTGTTGATGAGCTCGACGACGTCGCCGATGCGCGAGGCTGCCTTGGAGAGCTCGCTGACGCGTTCGGTGGTGGTGCGCGCCTGGCCGACGGCGTCGCCCGCCATCCGCGCAGATTCCTGGACCTGACGGCTGATCTCGCCGACCGATGAGGCCATCTCCTCGGTGGCCGAGGCCACCGACTGCACGTTGGTCGAGGCCTCCTCCGACGCTCCGGCAACCGTGGTCGCCAGCCGCTGGGAGCGGTCGGCGGTCGAGGTCAGCGTCGAGGCCGAGGCCTCCAACTGGGTCGACGCCGACGACACGGTCTGAACGATCTCGCCGATCATCGTTTCGAATTCGCGGGTGATGTTGTCGACGCGGCGGCCGCGCTCGATCTTGGCTTCGGCATCGGCGGCGGCAGCCTCGTCGGCGGCCTTCTTGGCGATCAGCGCTTCCTTGAAGATCTGGAGCACCTCGGCCATGGCACCAATCTCGGTCTTCTCACCGCGATGAGGGACTTCGGCGGAAAGCTCGCCCTTGCCCAGCGCCTGCATCGGCTCGATGATCGAATTGATGCCGCTGGAGACGTCCTGGACGAGGTAGAAGCCGACGCCGATGCCGATGATCACGGCTGCGCCGAGGATGATCGAGACGAGCATGAAGGCATAATAGTAACTGTTGGCGGCATCCTGCGCGGCCTGGTCGCCACCCTTGGTGTTGAGCTCGATGTCCTTGCGCAGGATCTCGTCGGCCTGAAGCCCGATCTTGTTGACCGTCTTGGTGTTCAGCTCATGCGCCTCGTGCGGGACCTTGCCGGCCTCCTTGCGCGACAGCGCCATGACCTCCTGGGTGCCTTTCTTGTAATCGTCCCAGAACCTGGACCATTCACCGTAGAGTGCCCGTTCTTCAGGCGAGGTAATCATGTCCTCGTAAGTTTTGCGGAATTTGGTGTTGGCCTCGATCACGGTCGCAAGCGTCTTCTCTGCCGCGAGCTTCTCGTCCAGCGTTTCCGACAGCATGTGCTCCCGGATGACGTTGCGGTAAGTGATGACGCCGGCACGCAGGTCGCCGAGCACGCGCACGCTGGGCATCCAGCTCGTGGTGATGTCGACGGTGTTGGCATTCATCGACCGCATCTTCATGACGGCGAGCAGGCCCATGCCGGCCATCGCGACCAGCAGGAACGCCACGACACTGATGATCTTGGCGCGGATGGAAATGGTGGCGAGCATATGGAGTCTCTTTGTGCTGGCGCGGCGGCGCGTCCGGAAGTCTACGAATCAACCTAAGGGAGCAGCACCGACATCCAACACCAGAGCACCTGAGCAGACGTTAACGACGACTCCGTACGAGTACGGAAGCCTGAAACAAGTGAACACGACGCTAAAAAAGCCCTGCGCTCAGCGCATGAGCCTAAGCGCATCGGAGAAAAACTCGGGCCCGCCGAAATTTCCGGACTTCAAGGCGAGCAGCATGTCGCCTTTTTCAGCACCGACCGCGCGCAGCACCGGGACGCCCGCCGCAATCTCTACTCCGACGAGAAATCCCGGAATCTTCAATCGGTCGACCACGGCGCCGGATGTCTCCCCGCCGGCAACGACCAGTCGCTTGACGCCGGCCTGCACCAGACCTTGGGCAATGTCGGCCATCGCCTGCTCGATAGCGTGCCCGGTCGAGTCGCGGCCGTGGCGCGCCTGGAGCGCGGCGACCTGATCCGGTGTCGAGCTCGACGCGATCAGCACCGGACCGTCCGCCAGTCGCGGCTTCGCCCAGGCCAGCGCGCGCTGCGCCTCGTCCTCGCCCGTAGTAATACGGTCCGGATCGAGATGCAGCACCGGCATGACGCGCTCGGCATTCGCGATCTGCTGAAGCGTCGCCTGCGAGCAGCTTCCGGCCAGGCACGCCGCCGGTCCGCCGACCGCTCCCCCCGCCTCGCTGCTCGCCGCTGTCGATTTGACCTTGCCTGTCGAGACCAGCGCTCGCGCCAGCCCAAGACCCATGCCGGAAGCGCCGACTGACAGCCGATGCTGGACAGCGACGAGGCCGATGGTTTCGAGGTCGTGGTCGAACACGGCGTCGATGATCGCCGCGCCAATGCCCTTGCCCGCGAGTTCGGCGAGCCGCGTCCGCACGGCATCCGCGCCGCGCGTGACGGTGGCGAGGTCGATGAGGCCGATTTGCGCCTTGCTCTGGCGCGCCAGCACGCGCACCAGGTTGGAATCGTGCATCGGGTTGAGCGGATGGTCCTTCAGCGGGCTCTCGTTCAACGGCACGGCGCCGACGAACAGATTGCCCTGGTAGACTGTGCGGCCGGTCTCCGGAAACGCCGGCGTCACCAGCACGGCCGCCTCGCCGCAATCGGCGCGCAGCGCGTCCATCACCGGGCCGATATTGCCGGCATCGGTGGAATCGAAGGTCGAGCAGATCTTGAACAGCACGTGGCCGGCGCCACGGCCGCGCAGCCATTTGTCCGCCGCACGCGAGCGCGATACGGCAAGACCGGCTTCGATCGAGCGGCTCTTCAAGGACACCACGACGGCGTCGACCTCGGGCAGCGCGAGATCGTCCGCGGGCACGCCGATGGTCTGCACGGTGCGCAAGCCGGCGCGCGTCAGCGTGTTGGCGAGGTCGGAGGCGCCGGTGTAGTCGTCGGCAATGCAGCCAAGAGAGATTTTCGCTGCAACTGTCACGACTTCACTCCCGCATAAGGCTTGAACCAGGCAAGGCCGTCGGTGGTCTTGCCGCGCGGATTATATTCGCAGCCGACGAAACCGGCATAACCGAGCCGGTCGAGTTCGTCGAACAGGAACGGATAGTTCAGCTCCTCGCCATCAGGCTCGTTGCGCGAGGGGATGCTGGCGATCTGGATGTGGCCGATCACCGGCATCATCTCGCGCAGCCGCATCGTAACGTCGCCATGGATGATCTGGCAGTGATAAATATCGAACTGCAGTTTCAGGTTCGGAAGCCGCAGCTCCTGGATCAGGTCGCGCGCGAAGCCGAAATCGTTGAGGAAATAGCCGGGCACGTTGCGCGCATTGATCGGCTCGAGCACGATGTCGATGCCGTGCGGCGCAAAGAACTCGGCGGCCCACGCCACTGATTTGTAGAACGCCTCGATGGCGACGCGCTCGCCACGGTTGGCGATGCCCGCCATCAAATGCAAACGCTTGACGCCGGTTGCCTTGGCGTAGGGCAGCGCGGTCTCCAGGCTCGCCTTGAGCTCGGGGAATCGCGACGGGAGCGCCGCAAAGCCCTTCTCGCCGGCATTCCAGTCGCCCGGCGGGAGGTTGAACAGCGCCTGGGTCAAGCCGTTGCGCTTGAGCCGCTCGCCGACGGCCTCGGCCGGATGCTCATAGGGAAAGAGAAACTCGACGGCGGTGAAGCCGGCTGCCGCGGCGGCGTCGAAGCGGTCGAGGAACGGCACCTCGGTGAACATCATCGAGAGATTGGCGGCAAAACGGGGCATGGGGATCCTCTTGGCTATTTGTCGCCGGGCAGCTTGACGCCGGTGACCTGTGCATACATCCGCGCCACCGACGCATCGTCGTCGCGGCCCATGCCGGCGGCTGACGTCATCAAGAACATCTGAAGTGCTGCGGCGGAGACCGGAACCGGGAATCTGGCACTGCGCGCCATGTCCTGGATGATGCCGAGATCCTTGACGAAGATCTCGACCGCACTGCGCGGCGTGTAATCGCCGTCGAGCACGTGCGGCATGCGGTTCTCGAACATCCAGGAGTTTCCGGCGGACGCCGTGATCACCTCATAGACCTTGCGGATATCAAGACCCTGCTTGGCCGCGAACGCGATCGCCTCGCTGGCCGCGGCGATATGCACGCCGGCGAGCAACTGGTTGATCATCTTGAAGGCGGCGCCCTGGCCTGCGGCATCGCCGAGCTCGTAGAGCTTTGCGGCCATGGCATCGAGCGCGGGCCGCGCTTTCTCAAACGCAGCCGGACTGCCGGAGGCGAGGATCGTCAGCTCGCCCTGCGCTGCGCGCTGCGCCCCGCCGGAGATCGGCGCATCCAGATAGTGCCGGCCGGTCGCCTCCAACTGCTTGGCGAGACGCCGCGCCACGTCGGGATCCATGGTCGCCGACGACAGGAAGACGCTGTCCTCGGCCATGGTTTCGGCGACGCCATCCTTGCCGAACAGGATGGTCTCGGTCTGCGCGGCATTGACGACGACGCTGACGACGATGTCGGCGCCTTTGGCGGCTTCAGCCGGCGTCTTGGCGCCGGCGCCGCCCTCCGTCACGAAGCGCGCGACCGCATCAGCCGAGACGTCGCAGCCGGTGACGACATGACCGGCGCGCTTCAGCGAAGTCGCCATGCCAAACCCCATCGAGCCGAGCCCGATGACGGCGATGCGCTGATTCTGTGACGTGGAGGCGGACATGCAACTGATCCTTGCGACGTTTCCCGGACGGCCGCCCTTTGCGGCAGCTTGGCAACCGATTAACACGGCTTGGCCGCGCTGCCAAAGCGTGAGACAAACGGACATGACGGCCATGAGCAACGAGACACGGCTCCGCGAAGACATTTGCCGCTTCGGACGGTCCCTGTTCGAGCGTGGGCTGACGCCCGGCTCCTCCGGCAATATCAGCGTCAGGCTGGACGGCGGCGGCTGGCTGGTGACGCCGACCAATGCCTCGCTCGGCTTCCTCGATCCCGCAAAACTGTCGCGGCTGGACGATCAGGGCCGACTGGTTTCGGGCGATGCGCCGACCAAGGAAGTTCCGCTGCACAATGCGCTCTACGCCACGCGCGGGAGCGCACGGGCGATCGTGCATCTGCATTCCACCCATTCGGTCGCGCTGTCGATGCTGCCGGAGATCGACCCGCGCGCCGCGCTGCCGCCGATGACGGCCTATTATCTGATGAAATGCGGCGCCACCGGGCTCGTGCCCTATTACCGTCCCGGCGATCCCGCGGTCGCCGATGCGATCAAGGGGCTGGCGGGAAAATACTCATCCGTGCTGCTCGCCAATCACGGCCCGGTCGTCGCCGGCGACACGCTGGAAGCAGCCGTGTTCGCGACCGAGGAGCTGGAGGAGACGGCGAAGCTGTATCTGTTGCTGCGCGGGATGAACCCGCGGTATTTGTCGCCGGAGCAGGTGACGGATCTGGTGAAGGTGTTTGGGCTGACGCTGCCGGAGCACGGGCACGAGCATTGAGCCTCGTGCAGCCGAGGGCGAACTAACACCGCCCTACTCACCGCTGTCATTCCCCGCGAAGGCGGGGAATCCAGTACGCCGCAGCTTCTCGGCTCAATCACAACGGCCTCTGGAATACTGGATCGCCCGCCTTCGCGGGCGATGACGCCGAGTGTGTTGCGCGAGCGTGCCCAACACTTCGCGGCTACAGCCCCAGATACGCCTTGCGCACGTCCGGATTGCCCTTGATCTCGCTTGCCGCACCCTGCATCAGCACGCGGCCGGTTTGCAGGATGTAGGCGCGGTCTGCGATCTCGAGGCACTCCGCCATGCGTTGCTCCACGATCAGCACGGTCATGCCGGCATCGCGGATGTGCTTCACAGCCTGGAAGATCTCGTCGACAAGCTTCGGCATGATGCCCTGTGAGGGTTCGTCGAGCATCAACAGCCGCGGGCGCGTCATCAGCGCACGGCCGATCGCGAGCATCTGCTGCTCGCCGCCGCTTAGCGTCTCGGCGCGCTGCTCCAGGCGCTCGGAGAGGCGCGGAAACAGCTGGAACACGAGATCGAGCGGACTCTCGCGGTCGGCCTCGCCGCGGTAGAGATAGCTGCCGAGGCGCAGATTGTCGCGCACGGAGAGGCGCGGAAACAAGCGGCGGTTCTCCGGCACATAGGCGATGCCCGTGGCCGTGATATGATGCTGCGCCATCCCGTCGAGGCGCTTGCCGTCGAACGTCACCGTACCCGAACGCGGGCGCTCGGCGCCGGCGATGGATTTGAGCAGCGTCGACTTGCCCGCGCCGTTGGCGCCGGCGACGCAGACGATCTCGCCCTTGGCGACCTCAATGCTGACCGCGGAGATCGCGACCAGGCCCTGATAGGCGGTCGTGACTTCACGCACCGACAGCATGACGATCTCCCAGATATGCGCTGATCACCTTGGGATCGCGGACGATTTCAGTGGGCTTGCCCTCGACCAGCACCTTGCCGAGGTCGAGCACGATGGCTCGGTCGACCAGCGGCATCACGATCTCCATGACGTGCTCGACCATCAGCACGGTGATGCCGGCGTCACGCACCTTGCGCACCAGCGCGACACCGGTCTGCGCTTCGGTCGGCGTAAGACCGGTGAGGACTTCGTCGAGCAGCAGCAGCTTTGGTTCGGTCGCAAGCGCACGCGCGACTTCGAGGCGGCGCTTTTCGGCCGGCACGAGGTCGCTCGCGAGCACGTTGGCGCGCGCGGCAAGACCGGTGAACTCCAGCACCTCATGCGCCTTGCGGCGGGCCTCGCGCATTACGGTGTTGCGCACGAGAGCGCCGACGATGACGTTGTCGATAACGGTCATAGTCTCGAAGCTCTTGACGACCTGGAAGGTGCGCCCGACGCCGCGCTGGCAGCGCTCGGCGGCCGGCATGCTGGTGACATCCTCGCCGTCGAACCAGATCGAGCCTTGCGTCGGCGGCAGCACGCCGGCGATGAGATTGAACAGGGTCGACTTGCCGGCGCCGTTGGGGCCGATCAAGCCGACGATCTCGCCGCGGCCGACCGAGATCGAGACGTCGCTGTTGGCGACGAGGCCGCCGAACCGCTGCCAGACGCCGCGGGTTTCAAGCAGCGGGGTCATCGCGTGGCTCCCTTCCGCTTCGCACGAGAGAACAGGCTCACCAAACCCTGCGGCAGGGCGAGCGAAATCAGCACGATCAGCGTGCCGTAGACGATCAGGTCGACGCCGCGGCCCGAGCCGCCGATATAGGAGCGCGTCAGCTCCGTCATCGGGATCAGGATGGCCGCCCCCAACACGGGCCCCCAGAGGGTGCCGATGCCACCGAGCACGGCCGGCAACGCCATCAGCAGCGAGAACTGGAAGCCCATGACGCTTTCAGGATCGATATAGGCGAGAAACTGCGCATAGAAAGCGCCGCCGATGGCCACGAGGAAAGCGGAGACGGCAGCCGCGCCCATCTTGGAGTTGAACACGACGACACCGAGGCTCTCGGCCGCTTCCGGATTGTCCTTTACCGCGCGCCACCAGAAGCCCCATTTGGAGTCCTCCAGCCACCAGGTGACGAACCAGGCGAGGCTGCACAGCACCAGTGCAAAATAGAAGTACGGCAGCTTGCTGCGCATGAACTGGAATTTCAGCCAGCTGTCGCCGCGCACCGGAATGGTGATTCCCATCGCGGCCCCCGCCCATTCCCAGTTCTGGAACAGCAGCAGCCCGATCTCGGCGATGACGATGGTCGCGATCACGAAATAATGGCCGCGCAGGCGGAAGAAGGGATAGCCGAGCCCCATCGCGATCGCGGCCGCGACTGCGCCGCCGGCGAGCATCCCGAACCATGGCAGTACGCCGAACTTGGTGAACAGCAGCTCGGTGGTGTAGGCGCCGATGCCGAAATAAAGCGCATGTCCCAGCGAGATCTGTCCGCAATAGCCGGAGAGAATATTCCAGCTCTGCGACAGCGCCGCATACATCAAGGTCAGGATCAGGATGTTCTGGACGTAGACGTCCTTGATGAACAGCGGCGCGAGCGCCGCCAGGGCGGTCAGCACCGCAGCGATGATGAGGTCGCGGCGGCGCCGCGCGGCAAAATCCTTGTCCATCACATCGATCCGAACAGGCCGCGCGGCCGGATGAAGACGACCAGCAGGTAGACGGCGTAGATGCCGACCGATTTCAGGGACGGCGGCAGCACCAGCGCGGTGGTGGCCTCGACGAGACCGACGATGATCCCGCCGGCGAAAGCGCCGAACACGCTGCCGAAGCCACCGAGCGCGACCGTGACGTAGGCGATCAGCGCAAAGGACGCGCCGACGTCGGGATAGATATAGAAGAAGCTCGCCATGATCGCTCCGGCGAGACCGACCAGCGCGGCACCAAGCCCCCAGCCGAGCGCGAACACGCGATTCTTGTCGATGCCGACGAGGGCCACCGCGCCGGGATCTTCACGGGTGGCCTCCAGAGCGCGACCGAAATCGGTGCGATGGATGAAGAAGTAGAGGCCGGCAAAGGCCAGGATCGAAACCAGCGCACCCATGAGCTGCGGCTCGGGCAGGAAGACGCCGGCGATCGAGATCGTCTTGCCACCGAGCCAGGACTGCGGAACGCTGCGATAATCGGGCGTGAAGAAGAATTGCGCGAGGCCGCGCATCACGATGGCGAGGCCAAAGGTGGAGAAGATCTGCACCATGCCGGCATTGGCCTTGGCCCGCATGGCGAAGCGTACGATCAACAAATAGACGACCGCTCCGAATACGAACAGCGCGGCGGCCACCAGCGGGGCCGACAGCAAGGGGTCGATGGCGAAGAACGTGAACAGGAAGAAGCTCACATACATCGCGATCATCAGGAACTCGCCATGGGCGAAGTTCACGACGTCCATCAGGCCGAAGATCAGCGCGAGACCGACGGCGATCAGTCCGTAGAGCAGGCCCATGAGAAGGCCGCTCGCGAGACTTTGGATAATGGTTTGGGCTGTCAAAAGTCTGTCCCCCGAACTACGTCCTCATCCTGAGGAGCGCGCACCGCGCGCGTCTCGAAGGATGGCCCAGCCCTCGTCCTTCGAGACGCGGGCTGCGCGCCCGCTCCTCAGGATGAGGGCGGGAGCTACGATCTGTGCTCCCGCTCGCCGTGTCTTACTTCATCGGCCAGATCGCCTCGGCGATCGCGGCCTGCGGCGGGAAGATGGTGACGAACTTGCCGCCGACATATTGCAGCAGCACCGGGTCGGCGTCGTTGTTCTGGCCCATTTCGTCGAACTTGACGCGCTTCCAGGGCATGATCGTCTGCTCGCCCGGGATGTCGGTGGCAGCCAGCGCGTCGCGGATCTTCTCGCCGTCGGTCGACTTGGCGCGGCTGATGGCGTCGGCGAGGATGATCAGGCCCATGAACTGACGCGAGGTGAGATCGTTGAAATCCTTGCCCGACCGCGTCTTGAACATCTCGTTGATCTTGCCGACCATCGGGCGCTTCTGCGCGAGGTCGAGCGAGAAGGTGCCGCGCGAGATCACGCCTTCGAGCTTGTCGCCGACGGCGTCGTAGAGCGCCTTCTCGGAGAAGCCGGCGTCCTGCGCCACGATCGCGTTCGGCTTGTAACCGAGCTCGCCCATGGTCTTCACCAGCAGGATGCCATCGGTGGTGTAGCTCGAGGGCATCAGCACGTCGGCGTTCGCGCTCTTGAGTTGCTGCACCTCGGCCGAGAGCGAGGGCGAGTTGGCGCGATATTTGATGTCGGAGACGATCTTGTAGCCACGCTCGCCGGCGATCTTGGCCTGGGCGTTGCCGGAATCGGTGCCGAAGATGGTGTCCTCGTGGAACAGCGACAACGTCTCGATCTTGGTGCCCTTCTTCTTCAAGGCGTCGAAGAAGTCGAACATCGCGGCCGAGTACATCTCATCGTGCGGAGCGGCGCGGAAGTAATATTTCAGGCCGCGACGGTGCAGGCTGGGCGAGGAGTTGTCGGCGGAGACGAACGGGATCTGGTAGCGCTCGCAGATCTGGCTGACGGTGACGGCGACCGCGCTCTGATAGGTGCCGATGATGGCGGAGACCTTCTCCTGCGTGATCAGGCGCTCGGCCTCGGCGCGGCCCTTCTGCGGATCGGCCTGGTGGTCGGCGAAAACGAGGCGGACCTTGGCGCCGCCGAGACCCGGCAGGCCCGCGCCCTTGGCCAGCGGCAGGTCGAAATCGGTGTCCTTGTTGATGACCTCGAGCGCGGTCTCATACGCCTTCTGCGCGTCGACGCCCTGCTGTGCGCTGCCGCCGGAGAACGGATAGATCACGCCGATCACGACTTCCGAAGCCTGTGCGCGTGCTGCCAGCGGCAACAGCGCGGCCGTAGCGGTGGCTCCCAACAATACGTCGCGGCGAGTGATCGTCATGGCAAAGTCCCCTGTTACTGAATTTCGGCTGATCGAATGAAGCGATTGGTGGATGCGGTAAAGCTCGAAGAAGCAGCAAACGCTGCCCACTAAATCACGGCCATGGTCCTGTTCTTGAGATCCGTCACCAACATCAGGCCCGGCGAATGCGTGATCGCGAACGGCAGCCTTGCGGCGTTGATGACTGATTGCGGCGTCACGCCGCAGGCCCAAAACACCGGGATCTCATCGTCGGCGACCGGCACCGGATCGCCGTAGTCCGGCTTGGCGATGTCCTTGATGCCGATCAGATGCGGATGGCCGAGATGCACGGGCGCGCCGTGCACGGCCGGATAGCGCGAGGTGATCTGCACTGCACGGATTGCATCCGCCGGCTTGAACGGACGCATCGACACCACCATGGGGCCGGCGAAGGGACCGGACTCGCCGCAGGCGATGTTGGTGCGATACATCGGCACGCGCACATTGTGCTCGATGTGGCGGATCGGCATGCCCTCGTCGAGCAGCGCCTCTTCGAACGAGAACGAGCAGCCGAGCACGAAGGTCACGAGATCGTCGCGCCAATGCTTTGTCACATCGGTCGGCTCGTCCACGACTTCGCCGTCGCGCCAAACGCGATAGCGCGGCACGTCGGTGCGGATGTCGAGATCGGCGCCAAGCGCGGGGATGTGCGGGCTGCCGACGTCGGACATGCCGATGATCGGGCACGGCTTGGGATTGAGCTGGCAGAAGCGATGAAAGGCGCCGGCATATTCGGCCGGCAGGATCGCCAGATTGCCCTGGACGAAGCCGGGGGCCACGCCGGCAGTGGAGGCGACCAGCCCCTCGCGGTAGGCGAGCCGCGCCTTGCGGCTCGGGAGGGTGTCGGGCGTTTCAGTTTGCTGCACTGCCACCAAAACAGTCATGAGATCGACCTGCCTATAAACTCGACAAAGACAAGCCAACACCACGCGTGCTATAAAGTCTAATCTTCCTTTCTAATCAATATCGATAAATTTCTTTTATCGGGCAGGAAAATCCCTCCAATGCTGGACTTCAGATCGATCGAGACGTTCCTTTGGGTTGTGAAGCTCGGCAGCTTTCGCGGCGCCGCAGCACGCCTCAACACGACCCAACCGGCGATCTCGCAGCGCATCGCCCAGCTCGAGCGCGAGATGGGGGTGAAGCTGTTGAACCGCGACCACCGCGTGGCCTCGCCGACGCCAAGCGGCCGGCAGATGATGGTCTATGCGGAGAAGCTGATCGGCCTGCGCGCCGCGATGATCGCCGAGATCGGCGACCGCTCGGCGATGCGCGGCGTGATGCGGCTCGGCGTCGCCGAAACCATTGTGCACACCTGGCTGCCGCGGCTCGTAAAGAGCATGAACGAAGTCTACCCGAACCTGTCGCTGGAGATCGAGGTCGACATCACGCCGAACCTGACCGCGCGCCTGCTTGCGCAGGAAATCGAGCTTGCTTTCGTCGTCGGTCCGCTCTCAGCCTCCGGGGTGCACAACCGCGTCCTCGCCGACTATCCGATCGGCTTTCTGGCGAGTCCTTCGCTCGGGCTCGGCAAGGGTCCAGTGACGCCGGCGGATCTCGCGCGCTTTCCGATCATCACCTTCCCGCGCAAGACCAAGCCTTACGAGGTCGTGCGCGAGGTGTTCGACCGGCCGGAGCTGCCGCCGATCCGGCTGCACGCCTCCGCCTCGCTTGCGACCGTGATTCACATGGCGGTCGAGGGCCTCGGCATTGCCGTGATCCCCGACGCCATCGTCGAGAGCGAGCTCGCAGACGGGCGGCTGCAACTGCTCGACACCGATCTCAAAATCGCGCCGCTGACATTCACCGCCAGCTGGCTCGCCTCGCCCGATGTCGTGGCGGTGGAACGGGTCGCAGAGCTTGCATGTCAGATTGCGCAGGGCAGCCTTACAGTTGACGCGCCCGCGCCGGCGCGTCATTGAAACAGGCGCCGGATTACTGAGAGACTGACCGCATGAGCCGAGCCGCCACCAATTTGCAAATCGATTCCGCCCGCCTCTGGGGCTCCATCCACGAGACCGCGCAGTTCGGCGCGACGGCCAAGGGCGGCGTGCGGCGGCTGACGCTGAGCGCCGAGGACAAGCAGGTGCGCGACTGGTTCCGCAAGGCCTGCGAGGACGCTGGCTTAGAGGTGCACACCGATGCGCTCGGTTCGCAGTTCGGCCTGCGCAAGGGACGCGACATGTCGAAGCCGCCCGTCGGCATCGGCTCGCATCTCGACACGCAACCCACCGGTGGCAAGTATGACGGCATTCTGGGAACGCTCGGTGCGCTGGAAGTGATCCGCACGTTGAACGACGCCGGGATCGAGACCGAGGCGCCGATCTGCGTCGTCAACTGGACCAACGAAGAGGGCTCGCGCTTCGCTCCCGCGATGATGGCCTCCGCCGCCTATGTCGGCGACTTCACCACCGACGACATCCTGTCGCGCAAGGACGCCGACGGCACCACCGTCGGCCAGGCGCTCGACGGGATCGGCTATCGCGGCGACAAGCCGGTCGGCTTCCAGAAGCTCGGCTGCTTCGTCGAATTGCACATTGAGCAGGGCCCGATCCTGGAAGCCGAAGGAAAGACCATCGGCGTGGTCGATTCCGGACAGGGCGTGCTCTGGTACGACGGCAGGATTTCCGGCTTCGAAAGCCATGCCGGATCGACGCCGATGCCGCTGCGGCGCGATGCGCTGGCGACCCTGTCCGAGATCGTGCTGGCGATGGAGGCCATTGCGAGGAAGCACGGGCCGAAGGCAGTCGGCACCATCGGCGAGGCCGTGATTGCAAACCCCTCGCGCAACGTCATTCCCGGCGAGATCGCCTTCACGATGGATTGCCGCAGTGCGGATGGCGCGATCATGGATGCTCTCGATCGCGATCTTCGCAGCGCGATTGCCGAGATCGCCGCACGCCGCAAGGTCGAGGTGACGATCGACCTGGTCTGGCGCAAGCCGCCGACGCATTTCGATCCCAGATTGATTGCGGCAGTCGAGAACGCGGCAAAGACGCTCGGCTACTCCTCTCGCCGCATCACCTCCGGCGCGGGCCACGATGCCTGCAACCTCAACACAATCATCCCGGCCGCAATGGTGTTCGTGCCCTGCAAGGACGGCATCAGCCATAACGAGCTCGAAGACGCCACGCAGCCCGATTGCGCCGCGGGCACCAATGTCCTCATGCACACGGTGCTGGCGATCGCCGGCGTCGCATCCTGACCGGAGAGAACCATGCGCGGAGTTTTCGTCGACGCCAATGAAGCTCTCGCCATGATCATGGAGCGGCTGGAGCAGCCGGGCGATCCCAAGGTGCGGATCCACAGGGATCCCGACATCAAGCCCGAACAATATCCTGAAATCCTCGACGGCGCCGAGATCGCGATCGTCGACCACACCGCGCTGCCGACCGATGTCGCAAAGAAGTGCGCAGGCCTGAAGCACGTCGTGTTCCTCGGCACCGGCGCCCGTAGCTACATGAACCCGGAGGAGCTCGCCGAGCTCGGCATCTCCGTGCACCTGATCAAAGGCTACGGCGACACGGCGGTCGCGGAATGCGCGATCGCGCTGATGTGGGCTTCGGCCCGCGTCATCGCGATGATGGACCGCGAGATGCGCAGCGGAAACTGGCTCCGCGAAGACGGCATGCAGCTCACCGGCAAGACGCTCGGCCTGATCGGCTTCGGCGGTATTGCCGCTGAAGTCGCGCGCATCGCCTCGGGCAGCGGCATGAAGGTGATCGCCTGGAACCGCTCGCCGAAGAGCTATCCGGGCGTGGAATTCGCCGATCTCGATACGGTGTTGGCGAGAGCAGACGTCGTGTCGCTGCATCTGCTGCTCAACGACGAGACGCGCGGCATGATCACCCGCGAGATGATCGCGAAGATGAAGCCGGGCGTCATCCTCATCAACACCGCCCGCGCTGCCGTTGTCGATGAGATCGCCATGATCGATGCGCTGAAGTCGGGCCACATCCGCCATGCCGGCCTCGACGTCTTCAACATCGAGCCATTGCCCGGCGATCATCCGCTGACGAAACTGCCAAACGTGACATTGTCGGCGCATTCGGCGTTCCGGACCCCGGAGGCGAGCGAGAACCTGATTGGCGCGGCGTGGGAGCACTGCCGCCGGATCGTGAAGGGATGAGAGCACCAACAATGGCCGACTATCGCACCATCAAGGCACAGCCGCTCATCGAGGCCATCAGTGCCATCGTCAAGGCCGGCGGCTCCACGGACCGCGAGGCCGAGCTCGTATCCACCAATCTGGTCGAGGCCAATCTCAAGGGACACGACTCCCACGGCGTCGGCATGATCCCGCGCTATGTCCAGAGCGTCACCACGGGCGGCCTCGCCGTGAACCAGCACGTCAAGATCGTGCTCGACACCGGTCCGCTTCTCACCCTCGACGGCCTCACCGGCTACGGCCAGGTGATCGGCCATGAAGCGATGGAGCTGGCGGCCGAGCGCGCCAAGCACAACGGCGTGTGTCTCGTGGGCCTCTCCAACTCGCACCATATCGGGCGCATCGGCCACTGGGCCGAGCAGTGCATCGACCACGGACTGGTCTCGATTCACTTCGTCAACGTGATCTCGCGCCCGATCGTGGCGCCGTGGGGCGGCAGCGATGGGCGCCACGGCACCAACCCGTTCTGCGTCGGCATCCCGCGCGCGGGCAAGGACCCCATCGTGCTCGACTTTGCCACCAGCAGGATCGCGCAGGGCAAAACCCGCGTCGCCCACAACAAGGGCGTCGAGCTCGAGCCCGGCACGATCATCGACAACGAGGGCAAGCCGACCACCAACCCGCGCTACACCGTGATCCCGCCGCACGGCGCCATCCTGCCGTTCGGCGAGCACAAGGGGTCGGGGCTCGCGCTGGTGTGCGAAATCCTCGGCGGCGCGCTCTCCGGCGGGCAGGTGGTCAAGGGCCCGTCCGATGGCAAGCACAACGTCCTCAACGGCATGCTCTCGATCATCATCGATCCGACCAAGCTCGGCACCGCGGAGAATCTCGCGCGCGAAGTCGAGAGCTTCGTCGCCTGGCACACGGGCTCACCTCCGGCCGCCGGCGTCGACAAGGTGAAGATCGCCGGCGAGCCCGAGCGCGAGACGAAGCAGAAGCGGCTCGCGGAAGGCATCCCGGTCGATCCGACCACTTGGCGGGATATTCTGCTTGCTGGGAAAACGTTCGGGCTCGATGAGGCGGCGATCGAAAAACTCGCGGAGTAGTGAGACAGAGCACGCGGCTCTTCCCTTCTCCCCTTGTGGGAGAAGGTGGCGCCAAGCGCCGGATGAGGGGTCTCTCTCCGCGAAGAGAAATGCACAATTGAGAGGTCTGTCTCCGCGGAGACAACCCCTCACCCGTCTTCGATGCTTCGCATCGAAGCCACCCTCCCCCACAAGGGGGGAGGGAAAGCAGTGCTCTAATCCACCATGTCCGCAACCGCCTTGCCGCAAGCCGTGGTGTCGGCGTTGCCGCCGAGATCCTTGGTGCGGAGCGTGCGCTCCGCCAGCGTGCGCTCGATCGCATCGACGATCGACTTGCCGGCTTCCTTTTCGCCGAGATGTTCGAGCATCATCGCGCCGGACCAGATTGCGCCGATCGGATTGGCGATGCCCTGCCCCGCGATGTCGGGCGCCGAGCCGTGCACCGGCTCGAACACCGACGGGAAATTGCCCTCGGGATTGATGTTGCCCGACGGCGCGATGCCGATGGTGCCGGTGCAGGCCGGGCCGAGATCGGACAGGATGTCACCAAACAGATTGGAGCCGACCACGACGTCGAACCAATCCGGATGCAGCACGAAGTTCGCAGTCAGGATGTCGATGTGGTACTTGTCCCACTTCACACTTGGATACTTCTTCGCCATCGCCTCCACGCGCTCGTCCCAATAGGGCATGGTGATGGAGATGCCGTTCGACTTGGTCGCCGAGGTCAGGTGCTTCTTCGGCCGCGACTGCGCGAGCTCGAACGCGAACTTCAGGATGCGATCGACGCCGATGCGGGTCATCACCGTCTGCTGCGTCACGAACTCACGGTCGGTGTCCGGGAACATGCGACCGCCGACGGAGGAATATTCGCCTTCAGTGTTCTCGCGCACCACCCAAAAATCGATGTCGCCGGGCTTGCGGTTTGCCAGCGGCGACGGCACGCCCGGCATCAGCCGCACCGGGCGCAGATTCACATATTGGTCGAACTCGCGGCGGAACTTGATCAGCGAACCCCAAAGCGAGACGTGATCCGGAATCTTGGCCGGCCAGCCGACTGCGCCGAAGTAGATGGCATCGTGCTTGCCGATCTTATCCTTCCAATCGTCCGGCATCATCTGGCCGTGCTTCTCGTAATAGTCCCAGGACGAGAAGTCGAAATGATCGAAATGAAGGGACACCCCGTGCTTCTTCGCCGCGGTCTCCAGAACGCGCAGACCTTCGGGCATCACTTCCTTGCCGATGCCGTCGCCGGGAATGACCGCGATCCGGTATTGTTTCTTGCTCATCGAGAACGTCCTTGATTGCTCCGGCAGCCGCCGCCTTTTTGACCGCACTGCAATGGACCAAACGCGGCGGCAGTGCAACGCTGCACTGCAATGTTGACCATGGCGCGGCCGACCGCCTACTGATTTTATTCCCGTTCCTCTCCTGCGAGTTATTCCCATGGATCTGCATCTGCGTGGCAAGCGCGTCCTGATCACGGGCGCGTCCAAGGGTATTGGCGCAGCTGCCGCCGAGGCTTTTGCCGAGGAAGGCTGCCATCTCCTCCTCGCCGCCCGCAACGGCGATCAGCTCAAGGCTCTGGCCGAGCGCTTGCGCTCGGCGCACCAGATCGATGCCGCCACGAGCATCGTCGATTTGCGTAAGAGCGAGGATTTGACGCGGCTCGCCAAGGAAGCCGCCGACATCGACGTCCTCGTCAATAATGCCGGCGACATTCCCGGCGGCTCCATCGACAAGATCGACGAGGCGACCTGGCGCCACGCCTGGGAATTGAAAGTGTTCGGCTACATCAACCTCACGCGCATGATCTATGCGCAGATGAAGGCGAAGGGCGGCGGCGTGATCGTCAACGACATCGGCGCCGCCGGCGAGAAATTCGACGCCAACTACATTTGCGGCAGCGCCGGCAATGCCGCACTGATGGCCTTCACCCGCGCGCTCGGGGGCAAGAGCCTCAACGACAACATCCGCGTGGTCGGCATCAATCCCGGCCCTGTCGGCACCGACCGTCACGTCACCCTGCTGAAGACGCGGGCAAAACACCAGTTCGGCGACGAGAGCCGCTACAAGGAATTCCAGAAGAGCCTGCCGCTCGGCAGGCCTGCGCATGCGCGCGAGATCGGCGACCTCATGGCGTTCCTGGCGTCGGATCGCGCCGGCTACACGTCCGGCGTGATTTACACGGTGGACGGCGGCATCAGCGCGGGATGGGGTTAACTCTATCCTCGCCATTGCGAGCGAAGCGATGCAATCCAGAAATGTGTCTGCGGCAAAAGTCTGGATTGCTTCGTCGCTTCGCTCCTCGCAATGACGGAGCCTAGAACAAGCACAGGAGTAAAATAGTTGTCTCAAGACCTGATCCGCGAAACCGCTTGCACCGTCGTCGACAAGCTGCGGTCCGGCGACGTCTCGCCGCTCGAGCTCTTGGATGTACTGGAAAAGCGCATCAGCCAAGTCGACGGCAAGGTCAACGCGCTGCCGACGCTGTGCTTCGATCGCGCGCGGGATAGCGCAAAGGCGCTGATGCGGAATCCGGCGGGTGCGCGCGGATTGCTCGCCGGTCTGCCGGTGCCAATCAAGGACCTGACCGATGTTGCTGGCGTGCTGAACACCCAGGGCTCGCCGATCTTCAAGGACAACATCCCGGCGACGTCCGACATCCTGGTCGAAAACCTCGAGGCCAACGGCGCCGTCGTCTACGCCAAATCCAACACGCCGGAGTTCGGCGCCGGCGCCAACACCTTCAACGAGGTGTTCGGCGCAACTCTCAATCCCTGGGATACGTCCAAGTCGGCAGCCGGCTCGTCAGGCGGCGCGGCCGTTGCGCTCGCCACCGGCATGGCCTGGCTCGCGCAAGGCTCCGACATGGGCGGCAGTCTGCGCAGCCCGGCAGCTTTCTGCGGTGTCGTGGGCATGCGGCCGAGCATCGGCCGGGTCGCGCATACTCCAAAATCAGCCATCGATCGTAACCTCGGCGTCGTCGGTCCGATGGCACGCAACGTCGAGGATCTCGCGCTGCTGCTCGATGCCATGAGTGGCGACTATGCAGCCGATCCATTGTCGCTTCCCGCGCCTGCGACCTCATTCCTGTCAGCGGCACAATCAGGCAAGAAACCGAAGCGCATCGCCTACTCGCCCGATCTCGGCATCACGCCGGTCGATCCCGAAGTCAAAGCGATCACACGCAAGGCGGCTGAACGCTTCGCCGAAGCCGGCGCCATCGTCGAGGAGGCGCACCCGGATTGGCGCGAGGCGCATGAGTGCTTCCACGTGCTGCGCGCGTTCGATTTTGCGATCAGCAAGGCCAATCTGTTGCGCACCAAGCGCGACCTGCTCAAGCCCGAAGTGATCTGGAACATCGAGGAAGGCCTCAAGCTCACGATCGAGCAGCTCGAACGCGCCGAGGCGCAGCGCGTCGGCATGACCGCGCGTGCGGTCGAGTTCTTCAAGAGCTACGATCTGCTGCTGGTACCGACCACGATCGTGCCTCCCTTCCCGATCGAGCATCGCTATGTCGCCGAATGCGCCGGCAAGACGTTCGACAATTACGTCGAGTGGCTCGGCATCGTCTATGCCATCACGCTCGCCTGCTGTCCCGCGCTGTCGCTGCCGTGCGGCTTCACCGCATCGGGACTTCCGGTCGGCCTGCAGGTCGTCGGGGCTCCGCGCGCGGATGCGCAGGTGATCGCCGGCGCCAAGGTGCTGGAGGATATTTTGGGCGTGCGCGGCACGACGCCGATTGATCCGCGCGTGAAGAATTAGGACTCGGAAGGCGCAGCGCGCTCGGTAGACCCCCTCGCCCCGCTCTTGCGGGGAGAGGGCTGGGGTGAGGGGCTGCTTCCGCGAAGACGGTGGCAGTTCAACTCGCGGAGATTTCCCCTCGCCCGATCGCTTCGCGATCGACCTCTCCCCGCAAGCGGGGAGAGGTGAAGAAGCATCACCTTCCGTCCGTCGCCTCCAGACTCCGACTATACCGCGACATCGCGAAGCAGAAGACAAAATAGATACCGGCGATGAAGATGTAGACTTCGACCGAGAATTGCTGCCACGCCGGATCGATGATCGCGGTCTTGGCCGTCGTCAGCAAGTCGAAGATACCGATGATCAGGACGAGGCTGGTGTCCTTGAAGAAGGCGATGAAGGTATTGACCAGCGGCGGGATGACGTGGCGGATCGCCTGCGGCAGGACGATCAGCCGGTTCTTGCGCCAGTAGGACAGGCCGAGCGCGGCGGCGGCCTCGTATTGCCCGCGCGGCACGGCCTGGAGGCCGCCGCGAATGACTTCGGCAAGATAGGCACCAGCGAACAGGATGATCGCGACCTGCGCGCGCAGGAGCTTGTCGATGTTGAATCCGTTCGGCATGAACAGCGGAAACATCACGCTCGCCATGAACAGCAGACTGACCAGCGGCACGCCGCGGATCAGCTCGACATAGAGCACGCTGAGGGAGCGGATCGCCGGCAGTTTTGAGCGCCGGCCAAGCGCGACGAGGATGCCGAGCGGGAAGCCGAAGGCCAGACCGAAGGTAGCCAGGATCAGCGTCACCGGCAAGCCGCCCCAACGGTCCTGCGAGACGAACGACAAGCCGAGTATGCCGCCCCACATCAGCACGCTGATCAGCGCGAGCGCTCCGATCCAGAGATAGGCCAACTCGCGCCGCCATAAGGCGCGGCGGGTGGAGAGATAGAACAGGGCGATGAACAGCAGTACCGCCAGCGCCGGCCGCCACTGCTCGTCGAACGGATAGGTGCCGAACAGGATGAAGCGGTATTTTTCGGGGATGATCGCCCAGCATGCACCGACGCCGCGTACCGCGCGGCAGGCGCTGGAATCGTTCGCCGGGGTGAGCCAGATCGCATTGGCGATGCCCCATTGCGCGAAGCTGAAAAGGCCTTTTGCGAGCACCGCCAGCAACACGACCGAGAGGATGCCGTTCGGGATCGACGAGAACAAATTGGCGCGCAGCCAGCGCAGCACCGGATTGCCGATCTGCGGGCGGCGGGCGGCGCGCGGTGCTTCCGGAATGTCGGCGATCGCCGTCATGGTCAGCGCTCCACCAGCGCGATGCGCGAATTATACCAGTTCATGAAGAAGCTGATGCCGAGGCTGATGGTCAGAAACACCGCCATGATCAAGGCAATGGCCTCGATCGCCTGGCCGGTCTGGTTCAACGTCGTGTTGGCGATCGAGACCACGTCCTGATAGCCGATCGCCACCGCCAGCGAAGAGTTCTTGGTCAGGTTGAGGTACTGGCTCGTCATCGGCGGCACGATGACGCGTAACGCCTGTGGCAGGATGATCTGCCGCAGCATGAAGCTGCGGCGCAGTCCGAGCGCATTGGCGGCATCCCACTGGCCGCGCGGCACCGACTGGATGCCGCTGCGCACGATCTCGGCGATGAAGGCCGAGGTGTAGGTGACGAGCGCGATCAGCAGCGCGAAATATTCCGGCGCGAGCGTCAGTCCGCCGACGAAGTTGAAGCCGCGCAACTCAGGCCATTCGATCGTCCAGGACACGCCGAGCAGCACGGACACCGCCGCGGGCAACACAACGAGCAACCCGAGCACAAAAGGCCAGGCCGGCCGCGGCTTGCCATCGCGCATCTGCTGCGCGATGAGCCGCCGCCGGATGACGTAGAACACGACGAGCCCGAGCACTGCCGTGCCGAGCACCCAAAGCTGCGGCGTCTCGATCGGAATCGCCGGCAGGATCAACCCGCGATTGGACAAGAACACGCCCTCGATCGGCCGCCATGCCGCGCGCGCGGCCGGCAGCGCCTGCATCAGCACGTACCAGAACAGGAGCTGGAGCAGCAGCGGGATGTCGCGGAGCGTTTCGACATACACCGCGGCGAGCCGCGACAGCAGCCAATTGGCCGACAGCCGCGAGATGCCGATCACCGTGCCCAAGATGGTTGCAAGCACGATTCCGATCACGGCGACGCGCAGGGTGTTGGCGACGCCGACGACGAAGGCCCAGAGATATGAGTCTCTCGGATTGTAGGCGAGCAGGCTATCGGAGATGGGCATGCCGGCCTCACGGCCGAGGAATGCAAAACCGGTCGTGATGCGGCGCGCGGAGAGATTGGTGACGGTGTTGGACCAGAGGAAGACGATGACCGCGACTGCGATCCCGACCACCACGGCCTGCCAGAACAGGCCTTTCAGCTCGCGTTGTCCGAAAGCGCCGAAGAAGCGGCGGTGCGGCGGCGGTCTCGGAGCGTCTGACGTCACAGCACAAAAATCCTTCTCAAGACGGCGATTTCCGGCGGCGTACGTCAACTGTTGCACCAAACTCTACTTTGTGCAACAAATGTTTCATGGCCGAGCCCGCGAAATCCTCGCCGCTGAGCGAACTGCGCATTGCATTGCCATCGCTTCCGATGCGACTGCAGGAGGTCGGGCGTTTCGTCGCGGCGAATGATTACGACGCCACCACGCGTTCGATGCGCGATCTCGCAGCGGTCGCCGGCGCCGATCCCGCCGCGTTCACGCGGCTTGCCAAGGCGATCGGCTATTCGGGCTGGGATGAATTGCGTGCGGCGCTGACGGAGGCGCGGCGGCCCTCGCAGATCGCGCCCTTCTCCGGCCGCGCCAAAAGTCGCCGCCACGGCCCGAACGCCGATGTTGCGCTCGTCACCGAGAAGCTGCAGGCCGAGGCCGCCGGCCTTCCGCGCATCCCGGCCCAGCCGATTGCGGAAGCGGCGCGTGCGCTCCACGACGCCAAGCGGATCTGGATCACCGGCTACCGAAGCTGTCGCAGCGTCGCGGAACTGCTGAACTACGAACTCCGGCTGTTTCGTCCCGAACAGGTGCAACTCGTCGGCGCGTCCGGCCCCGATGATCTCGACATGGGCGCGTTCCGGCCCGGCGAGGCCGTCATCGTCATCGGCTTCATGCCCTACACCCATGCGAGCGTCCGGGTCGCGCAGGCCGCCTATCGCGCCGGCGCGGCCCTGATCGCGATCGCCGATAGCCCTTCGGCGCCGATGGCTGAAGGCGCCGATCACGTGCTGCTGTTCGAGGCGGCCTCCTCTCCCGGCTTTTTCCCGAGCCTCACCGGCGCCATTGCGATCGCGCAATCGCTCGCCGCCGTGACGTTTTCGCTCGGCGGCACGACCGCGAAGAAGCGCCTTGAGAATACCGAGGCGCGGCTCGCCGCGGCTTCAACTTACGTATCCGAGAAAGGTTGACCATGGCCGCTCGCACCAGCCGTGTGCTGCATCGCTCGCTGCGCGAAACGCCGCCCAAGGCGATCGGCGGCGAAGGCGTCTATCTCTTTGCCGAGGACGGACGCCGCGTGATCGACGCCTCCGGCGGCGCGGCGGTCTCTTGTCTTGGCCACCAGCATCCGCGCGTGATCGCAGCGATCACGAAGCAGGCTTCGACGCTGGCCTACGCTCACACAGCCTTCTTCACGTCCGAGCCGGCGGAGGCGCTGGCCGAGAGGCTGGTCGGGCATGAGCCCGGTGGCCTCGCCTACGCCTATTTCGTCAGCGGCGGATCGGAAGCGATCGAAGCCAGCATCAAGATCGCGCGGCAGTATTTCATCGAACGCGGCGAGCCGCAGCGGCAGCACTTCATTGCGCGGCGGCAGAGCTATCACGGCAATACGCTCGGCGCGCTCGCGGCGGGCGGCAATGCCTGGCGCCGCGCGCCCTACGCGCCGCTGCTCTCAGACGCCTTCAGCCATGTGACCCCGGCTTTCGCTTATCACGAGAAGCACGAGAGCGAATCCGACGCACAATTCGTTGCCCGGCTTGCGGCCGAACTCGAAGCCGAGTTTCAGCGCCTCGGCCCCAACACGGTCGCCGCATTTCTCGCCGAGCCCGTCGTCGGCGCCACCGCTGGTGCTGTGACGGCGCCGGACGGCTACTTCAAGGCGGTGCGCGAGATCTGCGACCGACACGGCGCCCTGCTCATTCTCGACGAGGTCATGAGCGGCATGGGCCGCACCGGCACCGCGCACGCCTGGGAGCAGGAAGGCATCGCGCCCGATATCCAGGCGATCGCCAAAGGTCTCGGCGGCGGCTACCAGCCGATCGGCGCGATGCTCGCCAGTGGCAAGGTCATCGACACAATCCGCTCAGGCTCGGGCGCCTTCCTGCACGGCCACACCTATCTGGCGCACCCTCTCGCTTGCGCTGCTGCGCTCGCGGTGCAGGACGTGATCCGCGAGGACGGCCTGCTCGATCGGGTCAAGGAGCGCGGCAAGCAGCTCGAGCAGCGGCTCACCGAGCGCTTCGGCAATCACCGCCATGTCGGCGACATCAGGGGCCGCGGCCTGTTCTGGGCGATCGAGCTCGTCGCCGATCGCGCCAGCCGGACCTCGTTCGATCCCGCGCTGAAGCTGAACCAGAAGATCAAGGCCGAGGCCTTCGCCAACGGTCTCGGCTGCTATCCCGGTGGCGGCACCGTGGACGGCGTCCGTGGCGACCACGTGCTGCTGGCGCCGCCCTATATCACCTCCGCGGAGGAGATCGACCTGATCGTCGACAAGCTCGGCACGGCTGTCGACAACGTATTGTGTCGTGTCAATCAGTGAGGGGAGAATAGCATGATGAGGAAAGTGGTTATCGTAGCCGGCTTGCTCGCGGCATCGACAGTCGTCGCGGCGGCGGCAACGCTCGACACTGTGAAGAGCCGCGGCACGCTGATATGCGGCGTCAGCGCCGGTTTTGCCGGCTTCTCCGCACCGGATTCGCAAGGCAACTACAAGGGTCTCGACGTCGATTATTGCCGCGCACTCGCCGCCGGCGTGCTCGGCGATGCCACCAAGGTGCGTTACGTCTCGCTGACCGCGCAGAACCGCTTCACCGCGCTCCAGTCCGGCGAGATCGACGTGCTCTACCGCAACTCGACGCAGACCTATCTGCGCGGTGTCACGCTCGGCCTGCGGCAGGGTCCAATCAACTTCTACGACGGCCAGGGCTTTGTGGTGAAGAAAGACCTCGGCGTGAAGGAGATCAAGGATCTCAAGGGCGCCACCGTCTGCGTCGCGCAGGGCACCACGCATGAGGTCACGCTCGGCGACTACGGCCGCGCCAACGGCATCGACTGGAAGCCGCTGGTGTTCGACCGCGTCGACACCATGTACCAGACCTTCTTCGGCGGCCGTTGCGATGCCATGACCCAGGACGCTTCCGCGCTCGCCGGCGCCGTGACGACCGCGGCGCCGAACGCGGCCGACTACGTCGTGCTGCCGCAGACCATCAGCAAGGAGCCGCTCGGCCCCTTCACCCGCAATGGCGACGAGGTCTGGAGCGACATCATCACCTGGCTGCATTACGGCTTGATCGAGGCCGAAGAGCTCGGCGTCACACAAGGCAATGTCGACGAGATGGCGAAGTCGCAGACGCCCGCGATCCAGCGCCTGCTGGGCGCCTCCGGCGATCTCGGCTCGCGCCTCGGGCTCGACAACAAATGGCTGGTCACGGCCCTCAAGGCCACCGGCAATTACGGCGAGATCTACGAGCGCAATGTCGGCAAGGCGAGCCCGCTCAAGCTCGAGCGCGGCCTCAACGGCCTCTGGAGCAAGGGCGGCTTGATGTACGCGGTGCCGTTCAAGTAAACGTTTTGCGTGTCCCGGACGCGCTGCGTCCGGGGCACGCGACCTCCCATCAGGTAACGTTCAATGCCGACGTCTCCTCGCATCGCCCTCATCCACGCCCTCAAGCATTCCATCGCTCCGATCGAAGCTGCGTTCGCGAAGGCGTGGCCGGAAGCACGGCTGATGAACCTGCTCGACGACAGCCTCTCGTCGGATCTGGCGCGTGACGGCAAGCTCAATGATGCCATGACCGAACGCTTTCTTGCGCTCGGCCACTACGCCGCGGCGACAGGCGCGGATGCGATCCTGTTCACCTGCTCGGCCTTCGGTCCCTGCATCGAGGCGGTCGCGCGCGCGCATGCGCCGATGCCGGTGCTCAAGCCGAACGAAGCCATGATCGAACGGGCGGTGACGATGGGCCAGCGCATCGGCCTGCTCTCGACCTTCGCGCCGACGCTGGCCTCGATGCCGCCGGAGTTTCCTTCCTCCGTCCAGATCGTACCGAAGCTTGCCGAAGGAGCGCTGGCCGCGCTCGACCGCGGCGACCGCGCGACTCACGACCGGCTGATCGTGGAAGCCGCACATGATTTGCGCGATTGCGACGTCGTCGCGCTCGCGCAGTTCAGCATCGCGGCAACTGCGCCCGTAGTGGCAGAAGCTACCGGCCGCCCCGTCGTGACCACGCCTGAAAGCGCCGTCGAGAAGCTGATGAAGTTGCTGAAAGCGAAGACCTAGGCGCCAGCCTTTTTCCGGCGCCGCGCACCCTTGATCGCCGCCGCAAGTGCCGCCTTCGTTTCGCTGACAAAATCCTCGACAAGATCCTCGCGCGTGGCATGGGCCGCCTCGCCGGTGAACAGTCCCTGCTCGGCCAGCATCACCACGCCGTGCACCGCCGCCCAGATCTTGAGCGCCTGCCGCTCGCGCAAGTAATCAACTGCCGGAGCTTCCAGCGCCTCGACCACGAGCGCAAAGGTTTCGCGCGTCGCTTCGTGCAGCTCGCTGCCTTTCGCCGCACACGACACCGTGCGCGAGGCGAACATCAAGCGATAGACACCGTTGCGACGTAAGCCGAAATCCAGCGTCGCCTGCGCCAGCAGCGACAGTTTCGACCGCTTCGACTGCTTTGCCATCGCCGCCCGCAAGATCCCGCTGAGCTGCCGGAACGCCTCCGCCGTCACCGCCGCAAGCAGCGCCTCGCGATCGGCAAAATGGCGGTAGGGCGCCGGCTGCGAGACGCCCAGCTGCTTTGCCAGCGCTTTGATGCTGATCGCCTCCGTTCCACCCTGCTCGGCTTCGCGCAGTGCGGCCTTGATCAAGGCGTCGCGGAGATCGCCATGGTGGTAGGTGTTCTCGGGCTTGCGGGCGAGTTGTGAACGCATGTTGCGCAGAGCCTATAAGTTTGCGCTTGACAGGGGAAGCCTGCCGCGAATGTAATAGCCTATAACTTGAACAAAAATTCAAATGGGAGCGCGCGCCGGCTTCGGCCGGGGTGCACACGACCGAGGAAGCCGCCATGACAGAGCGACTGAGGGTTCACGTCGATCCCGACAAATGCCAAGGGCACGCGCGCTGCAAGGCGCTGGCGCCGGAGTTGTTCGAGCTCGACGAATACGGCAACGCCCACGAAGCCGGCGACGGCACCGTCCCGCCCGGCCTCGAAGACAAGGCCTGGCTTGCCAAATCCAATTGTCCGGAAATCGCGATCGACGTGATCGAGGAGTAGCGCGCCCGGCTTCTGCCCGCGTGCCTTCCGTGACCACGAGCCCCGAGGGATTTCGAGATGTCCGACATCAGCCAGCCCGCCGCCCATCCGCCCGTGACCGACTGGGTCCATGATTTCGACCACACCGATCCGCAATGGACGGAAGATCCCTTCCCGATCTGGGACGAGCTGCGCGCCGCAAGCCCGATCGTGCATACCGACCGCTTCCTAGGCTGCTATCTGCCGACGACCTATGAAGCGGTGCGCGAGATCGCCAACGACAGCGAGCATTTCTCCTCGCGTCGCATCATCGTCCGCGACGTGCGGCCGGAAATCACCAGCAGAAACGCCGCCCCGCCGATCACGTCCGATCCGCCGGTGCACAAGCCAGCCAAGCAATTGCTGCTGCCGCCGTTCACGCCGGACGCGATGAAGAAGCTGGAGCCGCGGGTGCGCGCGATCTGCAACGAGTTAATCGACGGCTTCATTGCTGAAGACCGGCTCGACGCGGCAGAGCGCTACACCAAGCACATTCCGGTTCGCGCAATCGCCCACATGCTCGGTATCCCCGAGACAGACAGCGATCTCTTCATCCGCTGGATCCACATGATCCTGGAACTTGGCATCAAGGACGAAAACACGTTGCTACAGGCGGTGCACGAGATGAGCGGCTATTTCAGCGGCCATATCGAGGCGCGCAAGCAAAAGCCGACCGACGACCTCATTTCCTACCTGATGAATGCCCGGGACAAGGACGGCAATCCGCTCGAGGATTCACACGTGCTGGGCTCGTTGCGCCTGCTCCTGATTGCCGGCATCGACACCACCTGGAGCGCGATCGGCTCCTCGCTGTGGCATCTTGCCCGGACGCCCGCCGATCGCGAGCGCCTGATTGCCGAGCCCGGGCTGATCCCGACCGCGGTGGAGGAGCTGCTGCGCGCCTATTCGCCGGTGACGATGGCCCGCGAAGTCGTCAAGGAGACCACGGTCTCAGGCTGCCCGGTCAAGGCAGGCAACATGGTGCTGCTGTCCTTCCCGGCCGCCAACCGTGACCCGAAAATGTTTCCGGATGCTGACAAGGTCGTGATTGACCGCCGCGAGAACCGCCACGCAGCTTTTGGCCTCGGCATCCACCGCTGCGTCGGCTCGAACCTTGCGCGCATGGAGATGCAGGTTGCGCTGGAGGAATGGCTGAAGCGAATTCCGGACTTCGCCCTCGATCCGGCAGGCACGGTGACCTGGTCCCAGGGAACCGTCAGAGGCCCCCGCCAGTTGCCATTTTTGCTTGGAAAGGCGATGTAGACCTTTCCAAACTGCGATACGGAGAGGCCGGACGTGACTGAGCAGCTAAACCGACCGGCCTCCGACCACATTGACATCGCCGACGCCAAGCGCCGGATCAAGGCGATCTTCATCGGCTCGATCGGCAATCTCGTCGAGTGGTACGACTTCTACGCCTATACCGCGTTTGCGCTCTATTTCGCTCCCGCCTTCTTTCCCGGCAACGACCCCGTCGTCCAGCAATTGAATGTCGCCGTCGTATTCGCGGCGACCTTCCTGATGCGGCCGCTGGGCGGCTGGCTGTTCGGCTATATCGCCGATCATTACGGGCGGCGCATCTCGCTGACGCTGTCGGTCGTCTTCATGTGCTTCGGCTCGCTGATCATCGCGTTGACGCCGACCTACGCCACGATCGGCTTCGCCGCGCCGGTGATCCTGGCGCTCGCCCGCGTCATCGAAGGCTTGAGTCTCGGCGGCGAATACGGCGCCAGCGCCACCTACCTCAGCGAGGTCGCCGACCCCAAGCACCGCGGCTTCTATTCGAGTTTCCAATACGTCACCCTGATCGGCGGCCAGCTCACCGCGATCATCGTGCTGCTGCTTCTGCAAAAGATCTTCCTCACGCCGGAGGAATTGAGAGCCTGGGGCTGGCGCATCCCGTTTGCGATCGGTGCGGCGCTCGCGATCTTTGCCGCGGTGATGCGGCGCGGCTTGCACGAGACCGAGGCCTTCGAAGAAGCCAAGAAGGTGGTGAAGCCGACCGGCTCGCTCACCAATTTGCTGCGCTATCCCCGCGAGTTGCTCCTGGTGGTCGGCCTGACCGCGGGCGGCACTGCGGCGTTCTACACCTTCACCACCTACATGCAGACCTTCGTCAAGCTTTCGGTGGGGTTGACCGAGGACCAGACCACTTTCGTGATCTTCGGCACGCTGATCTTCGCGACCATCCTGCAGCCGATCTATGGCGCCATCTCCGACAAGATCGGCCGCAAGCCGCTGCTGATCTTCTTCGGCGCCGCCGGCACGCTCGCAACCGTGCCCCTGCTGATGACGCTGAAGGAGACCAAGTCGCCCTTCATCGCGTTCATCCTGATCTGCTGCGCCTGGCTGTTCGTCGCCGGATACACCTCGATCAACGCCGTAGTGAAGGCCGAGCTGTTCCCGACCAATGTCCGCGCCCTCGGCGTCGGCCTGCCCTATGCGATCACCGTCTCGCTGTTCGGCGGCACGGCGCCGGCGATCGCGCTCTATTTCAAGAGCATCGGGCATGAGGCGTGGTTCTACTACTATCTCGCCGGTATCATCTGCCTGTCACTGATCATCTATTCCACCATGCGCGACACCAAGCACGCCTCTGCGATGCACCGCCACGAGTAGCCGATGGCCGAAGACAACGAGCCGCCCGACAGCAAGCTGACGCGCACCAAGGAAAAATGGGCGCGTGAAGGCCGCTTTTTGACCGGCAAGATCACGCGCCCGGAAGATCAGCGCCTGCCGCCCGGCCAGCATCTGACAAAAGATTGGCCGGTGCTCGATCTGGGCGTCGTGCCGCCGATTTCGCGCGAGCGCTGGCGGCTCGACGTCTACGGCGCGATCGAGACCCCCGTGTTCTGGACCTTTGCAGAGTTCGCCGCCCAGAAGCAGGCGCGGTTCACCTCCGACATCCACTGCGTCACCACATGGTCGCGCTACGACAATGAGTGGGAGGGGCTCGCCACGCGCGAGCTGCTCGCAGCCTGCCAGCCGCGCCAGGACGCGCGCTTCGTCGTGCTGCATTCCCATGACGGCTACACCACTAACCTCGCGCTGGACGACTTTGCCGCCGATGACGCATTGCTCGCCCATAGCTGGTCCGGTGAGCCATTGTCGGCCGAACATGGCGGCCCGGTGCGGCTGGTCGTGCCGCATCTGTATTTCTGGAAGAGCGCCAAATGGGTTCAGTCGATCGAATTCCTGACCGAGGACGCGCCGGGCTTCTGGGAAGTCCGCGGCTATCATAACCGCGGCGATCCCTGGGCAGAGCAGCGCTATTCGGGCGATTAGATTCAAAGCAAGGACGGGGGGAAGCCCATGCCGACAGAGCGCTTTCAATTCATCGGCGAAGGCGGCCATCAACTTTCGGCCGCGCTGGAGCTACCCGACGGCGAGCCCGCGGCCTTCGCGCTGTTCGCGCATTGCTTCACCTGCGGCAAGGACACGCTGGCCGCCAAACGCATCTCGGTCGCGCTCGCCGCCAAGGGCATCGCGGTGCTTCGCTTCGACTTCACCGGGCTCGGCTCGAGTGAAGGGGATTTTGCCAATTCGACGTTTTCCTCAAACGTGGCCGATCTCGTGCGCGCGGCCGATCATCTGCGTAGCGTCCGCAAGGTGCCATCTATCTTGATCGGTCACAGCCTCGGCGGCGCCGCGATCCTTGCGGCAGCAGGACAAATCCCGGAAGCCAAGGCGGTTGTGACCATTGCGGCACCGTCCGATCCCGCCCACGTCACCGGCCTGTTCAAAGAGCATCTCGACGACATTCGCACGCAAGGTGAGGTCGAAGTCTCGCTTGCAGGACGCCCGTTCCGGATCAAGCGCGAATTCCTCGACGACATCGCCGAGCACGAACTGATGAAAGACGTCACCGGCCTGCACAAGGCGCTGTTGGTGATGCATTCTCCGGTCGACGATACCGTCGGTATCGAGAATGCGACGAAGCTCTTCGTCTCCGCCCGGCATCCCAAGAGCTTCGTCTCGCTCGATCATGCCGATCATCTCCTGACCGGGCCGGCCGACGCGCTCTATGCAGCCGACGTGATCGCGGCCTGGGCAAGCCGGTACATCGACACAGCCAAACCCGCGAAGGCAATGGATCTCCCCGAGGCGCCGCGCCGGGTCGTGGTGCAGGAGACCCGCAAGAGCAAGTTCAACCAGACCATCTCCGTCGGTCCGCATCAGCTCATCGCGGACGAGCCGGTCGCCGCCGGCGGCGAGGATGCCGGCCCAGGTCCCTACGATCTCCTGCTCGCTGGCCTCGGGGCCTGTACCTCGATGACTATGCGTCTCTATGCCGACCGCAAGTCGCTGCCGCTCGATCGTGTCACCGTCTCGCTGAAGCATTCCAAGATCTATGCAAAAGACTGCATGGAGTGCGAGACGCGCGAGGGCATGCTCGACCAAATCGAGCGCGACATCGCGATGGACGGCGCGCTCGATCCCGAGCAGCGCAAGAAACTGATGGAGATCGCCGACAAGTGCCCGGTGCACCGGACGCTGACCTCGGAAATCCGCATCGTGACGAGGGCTGTGGCCTAGGACGCTGGCGCTAGAAGCACGACGCCATCGTTCGCAATGCCGCGGTGATCTCGCCCTCGCGCCAGGCCGCGAAGCCGAGCAACAGACCGTGATCGCGCGGCCTGCCAACTGCCAAGCCGGACAGGGCACGCGTTTCAACGCCCGCTTCGACCAGCCGCTTGACCGCCGCGTGATCGGCGCGACCGCGCTTGAGGCGCGCGACGAGCTGAATGCCGCCCGGGGGCACTTCGGCCGCGAGCACGTCGCCTAAATGGCGCTCCAATCCCTGCACGAGGTGATCGCGGCGGGCGTGATAGATCCGACGCACCCGGCGCAGATGCGCCAGGAAATGCCCGTCGGCAATGAACTCGGCCAGCGCTTCCTGGACGTGGCTCGGGGCGATCAGCCCGATGTGCCGCTGTGCGATCTCCAAGGTGTTGACCAGGGACGGCGGAACGACGAGGTAACCGAGCCGGATGTCCGAGGTCATGGCCTTGGAGAACGTGCCGACATAGAACACGCGGCCATGGGCATCGAGTCCCTGCAAGGCCGGCACCGGCCGGCTGTCATAGTGGAATTCGCCGTCGTAATCGTCCTCCACGATCCAGGTCTTGCCGCGCCTGCTCAGGCCAAGAAATTCCGTGCGGCGCGAGAGCGACATCAGGCGACCGGTCGGGTGTTGGTGCGACGGCGTCATGAAGATCAATGTCGGGGTCGCCATCCCCGGAATCCGCTGCATGCCCTGCTCGTCCAACCTGATCCCGGTCACGCGCGCACCGGAGGCGCGGAAGGCGGCTGCGGCGCCGGGGTAGCCGGGATCCTCGACCCAGACGTCGTCGCCGGGCGTGATGAGGGCAGCCGCAATCAAGGTCAGCGCCGCCTGTGCGCTCGGCAGAATCAGGATCTGATCCGCCGTCGCGCGCACACCCCTGCTGGCCGCGAGATAGTGTGCCAGCGCCTCGCGCAGGCGCGTCCGGTTGACCGGTCCAAGCTCGCGCTTGGCCGCGCGCACGGCGCTGCGGCGCAGGCAGCGCGCCCAGACCTCGTTTGGAAACTCCCTGAAATCGCCGTGCCCGGGACGCAAGGGTCTCAGTCGCGCCTGATAAGACATCGGCCAGTCGGTTTGCGTGAGGCTCGAGGCCCAGGGCGAAAGCCGCGGCTTGCCAGGGCGCATGCGAGATGCGACGGCACCCGCCTCTGCGACGCGCTCGCCGCCGTCGACTGTGACCATCGGACGGCGGCCGTGCGAGGCTTCGAGATATCCCTCGGCGGCGAGCTGCTCGAACGCATAGCTGACGGTGTTGCGCGAGACGCCGAGATCGCTCGCAAGCCGGCGGCTCGACGGCAGCGTGCGGCCTTTGCCGAGGCGGCCCGTCGCGATCAAGCTTCGGAGCTGGCTCGTCAGCTGAGCCACCAGTCCGTTGTCGTCGGCCCGGTTCAGGTCGATCAGGGCGGAAATCATGCTGTCCGGAACTGGCACCTTAATCCTTTCCGATCTGGCACTTTTTCAGGTGCCAAACGGGATGCTATTCGCCTGATAGAACTGCTTCAAGGATTTCCGATGAACTCCCTCTCACCCCGCGCGGCCGTCGGCCTGTTCCTCATCGTCGTGCTGGCCTGGGGCGTGAACTGGTCGGTGACGAAGCAGCTCGTCCAGTTCCTCCCGCCCCTGTGGACGTCGGCAATCCGGAGCTGGATCGCGCTGGCCGGATTGTTCGCGATCCTCGGACTGAGCAACAATCTGGTGATCCCGGAGCGGCGCGACATTCCGGTAATCCTCAGCGTCGCACTGCTGCACATGACGGTGTTCTCGGTGCTGGTTGCGACTGGTGTGCGCTTCCTGCCCGCAAGCAAGGCCATCGTGCTGGGCTACACCACGCCGCTCTGGGTCGCGATCGCCGCGCCGCTGCTCGGGAAGGACACGCTGACCGCGCCAAAGCTGGCCGGCGCCTTGCTCGGGCTGATCGGCCTTGCCGTGATCCTGAATCCGGCATCGATCGACTGGACCAACACCAACGTCGTGCTCGGCGCAGGCATGATCATCCTGGCCGCGATTTCATGGGCCGCAAACATCATCTATATCCGCGCGCATCGCTGGATCGCGTCCCCGCTCCAGCTTTTGATCTGGCAGGTGCTCGTGGCGACGATCGTGCTGACGGGATCGGCCGCCGTGACGCACGGACTGCCGCACGCGGAATGGTCGTGGAGGCTCGTGCTGCTGTTCCTGTATTCCGGCTTGATCGGGACGGCGCTGGCCTATTGGGCGATGTCGATGGTCAACAAGAGCATCTCGGCGCTGACGACGTCGCTCGGCACCACCGGGACGCCGCTCGTCGGTATAGCCACAGCCGCGATCCTGCTGGGTGAACCCATCGACATGAGCCTTGTCATCGCAGCCGCGCTGATCGTCACGGGCATCGGCCTCGCGACGCTGGGCGACCGGTTGCTCCGCCGTCAGGCTACGGCCAGCGGCTGAACACGCAGGCTTCCGCGCAGGCCAGCTGTCGTGCCCAGCAGGATGCCGGTGACCGCGACGAACGAGCCCAGCGCCAGCGTCGACACGCCGGTGAGCCCTTGCCCGATCGAACAGCCGAACGCCATCACGCCGCCGATGCCCATCAGCGCAGCGCCGCCGGCCGATCGCAGCATGTGACGTGGCGAGGAATAGCCTTCGAGATGGAAGCGGCCCGTGGCAAGGGCGGTGACCAGACTGCCGGCGAAGACGCCGGCAACTGTCGCGATGCCGAAGTTCAGCGTCAGACCGGTCGAGAGCATGGCATATTGCAGGCTGTCCGCGATCGGCGCGATGAACGTGAGCGAGGTCACAGGGACGGGGTTGAAATCATCCGCGCCGAGATAGCCGGTGACGAACCAGCCGCCCGCGACGAGGAGACCGACGATGACACCGGCCGCAATCTGGCCGGGCGAACGCCGGAACGCCGGGTGCGCGAAAGCAAACAGGATCAGCACAACGACGATGACAGCAGCGGCCATCGCGCGCGAAACCGCTTCAGCCGGACCGAACACGGCCAACAATGACGGCAGCGAATTCACGTTGACCGTGGTTTGCGAGGCCTGGACCAGCGCGATGCGCGCCGGCGCGATCAGGCCCTTGAGCGTCATCTGCGCGGCGATGGCGAGCACGACCACCACGACGAAGGAGCGGAGATTGCCGCGACCGAGCAGCACCAGCGCGCGCGAACCGCAGCCGTTCGACAGCACCATGCCGTATCCGAACAGAAGCCCGCCGAGAAACAGTACTGGCACCGAAAAGGACTGTTGCAGGTAGATCGATTTGCCGAGATCAACCATGCCGTTGCCGGCGAGGAATTGGCTCGCTGCCGTCGCGACCGCGATCGCCAGCGCATAGGTGCGTACCAGCCGCCCATCCCCCTCCGACAGCCAGCCGCGCATGCTGCTCATCAGGCAGAAGCCGCTGAGCAGGCCGACGGCGCCGTAAACCAGGCCAATGACGAGGCCGGCGAGGACGACGAGCTGGGTGGACGATTCCATGATCAAGGCTTCAGGATCACACGATCCCGCGACGAGCCGGCAACGGCGACATAGGCCTCCTTCGCGCGTTCGAGCGGATAGACGGCGTTCGCCTTGATCGGGAACGGTTTCAGGTGCCCGCTCGCGAAGCCCGGGCCGAGCTCACGCAGCACAGCGCCTGTCGCGATCGACGACAGGCCGAGCGTGTCGATGCCGACATAGGTATGTTGCCCGCGATAGAATTCGAGAATGTTGAACTGCACGATGCGGTCGATCGCGGCGATCAGGATCTGGCGACCGCGAAGCGCGAGCGACTTGTGCGCCGCCTGGAAATAGGGATCGCCGACCGTGTTGAAGACGATGTCGGCGCCTCTACCATCGGTCAACTCGCGCACGCGTGTGGCGACGTCGGTCGCGGAAGCGTCGATCACCTCGATGGAGGCGTTGGTGTGGCCCTCATAAGCTTCCGCCTTGCGCACCACGCCGATGACACGCGCGCCCTGCCATGTCGCGATCTGCACCGCTGCTTGACCGACCTTGCCGTTGACGCCGAACACCAGCACCGTTTCCCCGGGCTTTGGAATGCCGGCGCGGCGAAAACCCTCCATTGCGGTGACAAAGGGCACCCCGATGCCGGCGGCCTCCTCCCAGGACACGGTCTTGGGCTTATCGACCACCGCGTCGGATTCAACGACGAGATGGCTGGCGTGAGTGCCGTCGCGACGGATGCCGAGATCGCCGGAGGAGCCGAACACCTCGCGGCCGATGGTACCGGCCGGCCCCTCGATCACCACGCCGGCGTAATCTCGACCCGGCGTGCGTGGGAAGACGGCATACGGCATCAGCCCGGTCGCGGCCTTGACGTCCGAGGGATTGACGGCGGCGGCCCTGACCTCGATCAGGAGATCGCTAGGGCCGCGAGCGAGCGTCTGACGCTCAACCACCGGCGCAATCGCAGCCGCATTCTCGGCCTTCGCGTTGAGGCGCACACAGCGCGCGTCGATGGCTTTGGGATCGGCTGTTGACATGGAAAAACCCGCGATTTCTCGCGGGCCTTGTCGCCTCTGCGGACGATCAAGTCAATCCGTCAAGTCAATCCTTGGGCCGCTTGTCGTAGAGGCGCTTGGCCTTGCCGAGCGAGCGTTCCAGCGTCGCCGGCGCAACAACCCGCACGTTGGAGCTGATCCCGATCGAGTTCTTGATATGGGTTGAGATCCGATCGGCATGGTCGAGGAGACCCCGGCCATCCCAGCTCTCGGGCCGCGCCTCGGCAATGATGGTCAGTTCGTCCATGCGGCCTTCGCGGGTGAGTTCCAGGACGAAATGCCCGCCGCACCAATCGGTCGCGAGCAGAACCTCCTCGATCTGGGTCGGGAACAGATTGACACCGCGCAGGATGATCATGTCGTCCGAGCGCCCCGTCACCTTCTCCATCCGCCGCATGCCGGGCCGCGCCGTGCCCGGCAGAAGCCGCGTCAGGTCGCGGGTGCGATAGCGGATCACCGGAAAGGCTTCCTTGGTGAGCGAAGTAAACACCAGTTCGCCCTTCTCCCCGTCGGGCAGCACCGCACCGGTCTCGGGGTCGATGACTTCAGGATAGAAATGATCCTCCCAGATGTGCAGGCCGTCCTTGGTCTCGATACACTCCTGCGCAACGCCGGGCCCGATCACCTCGGATAGGCCGTAAATGTCGGTCGCGTCCATGTCGAAGGCTTCTTCGATCTCGCCGCGCATCGCATTGGTCCAGGGCTCGGCACCGAAGATGCCGACCTTGAGCGAGCATTGACGCGGATCGAGCTTCTGGCGCTTGAACTCGTCGAGGATCGCCAGCATGTAGCTCGGCGTCACCGTGATGATGTCGGGCCGGAAGTCGTTGATGAGCTGCACCTGCCGCTCTGTCATCCCGCCGGAGATCGGCACCACGGTGCAGCCGAGCTTTTCGGCGCCGTAGTGCACCCCTAACCCGCCGGTGAAGAGACCGTAGCCATAGGCATTGTGGATGATCATGCCGGTGCGACCGCCGGCGGCGCGGATCGAGCGCGCCATCACGTCCGACCATGTGTCGATGTCGCGTTGCGTATAGCCCACCACGATCGGCTTGCCCGTCGTGCCGGAGGACGCATGCACGCGCACCAGCTTTTCACGGGGCACGGCAAACATGTTGAAAGGATAATTGTCGCGCAAGTCGGTCTTCACCGTGAACGGAAATTTCGCAAGGTCCGAGAGCTCTCGAAAGGCGGACGGGTGCACGCCGGCCGCGTCGAAGGCGTTGCGATAATGCGCGACGTTGTCGTAGGCGTGCTTCAGCGACCAGGCCAGCCGCTCCGTCTGGAGCGCCTGGATCTCGTCACGTGACGCGCGCTCGTGCGCGTCCATTTCGGCGCGGTAGGTGTTCCCACCTTCCTTGAGCCTCGTCAGAGCCATCCTCGTTTCCCCACATGAGTTCGTTCTTCTTTATTGGTCTTGCGCGGGCAGCCACGTGCCAGGAATCACACGTGAATGCCCGCGAAATTCGGCGATGACTGTATCGCCGGCGGTGACGCGCACGTCATAGATGCCGGAGCGCCCGCCGCGCGTGACCTCGCGCGCCTTTGCGACGAGGCGATCGCCGAGCTTGCCCGGCTTGATGAAGGTGATCTGGCCCTGCGCCGCTACGACGCGATCGTTGTGCGAGTTGCATGCGAAAGCGAAGGCCGAATCGGCCAGCGTGAAGATGAAGCCGCCATGGGCAATGCGCTGGCCGTTGACCATGTCCGGCCGTACAGTCATAGCCAGCGTGGCATAGCCCGGCCCGACCTCGACGATCTCCATGCCGAGTCCTTTGGAGGCATCGTCCTCCGCCCACATCGCATCGGCGCAGGCGCGGGCAACATCCTCGGGCGACAAGGTGGCTTTGACGTTCACGCGCTCCTCCCGTCCGATTGTTTGGACACGATGTTCTGCTGCCTGGCTAAGACTGTCAAACTTGGTCGTAATCGACCACGACCCGCTCCGACGATGGCTTGGCCTGACAGGTCAGGACAAAGCCGGCCTTCAGCTCCCAGGGTTCCAGCGAGTAGTTGATGTCCATCGGCGCCTCACCCTCCACCAGTTTTGCACGGCAGGTCGAGCACATGCCGCCCTTGCAAGCGAAGGGCAGATCGACACCGGCGCGTAGCGCGGCATCGAGGATCGCCTCGTCCTCGGCAACCGGCACGTCGCGGCGCTTGCCGTCGATGATCAGCGACGCGATCGCTTTCGGCGGCGCGTCCGGGGCAACCATCTTTTTCGGCCGCGGCTTGCCGCCGAACTCGGAGACAAACCGCTCGACATGGATGCGCTCTTCCGCGATGCCTAGTCCTCGGCAAGTCGCCTCGATCTCTTCGCTCATGCCGAGGGGGCCGCAGATGAAGACGTGATCGATGCTCGCGGCCGGCACCAGCGAACGCAGCAGCACCCTCACCTTGTTGCCGTCGAGCCGGCCGTGCAGGATCGGAATGTCCTGTTCCTCGCCCGAGATGACGTGGAAGATCGAGAGGCGGTCGATGAAGCGATCCTTGAGCTCTTCGAGCGCCTCGAGGAACATGATGTTGTCGGTCGTGCGATTGCCGTAGAACAGGAAGAATTGGCTGTCCGGCTCGCGCGCAAGCGTGCCCTTGACGATCGACAGGATCGGCGTGATGCCGGAGCCTGCGGCAAAGCCGACATGGATGCGGCCGGCGCTGGCCGGCGGGATCACGCCGAAGCGTCCCGTGGGCGTCATCACGTCCAGCGCGTCGCCGCACTTCAGATCGTCCGCCGCCCAGCTCGAAAACGCGCCGCCGTCCACCTTCTTCACGGCGATGCGGATCTCGCCGTCCTCAGGACCGGAGCAGATCGAATAGGAGCGGCGCACTTCCTCGCCATCCAGCACGGTGCGGAGCGTGAGGTATTGGCCGGGCGTGAAGGCGTAGTCGGTCGCAAGCTCCGCCGGGATGGCGAATGTCAGCGATATGGCGTCCGACGCCTCGCGGCGGAGGTCGTTGACGGCCAGGCGATGGAAACGTGGTGCGGCTGCTGACATGATCAATGACATTTGAAATAATCAAAGGGTTCGCGGCAGGCCCTGCAGCGCCAGAGCGCCTTGCAGGAGGTGGAGCCGAATTCGGACAGCAGCTCGGTATTCGCCGAGCCGCATTGCGGGCACGCAACGGCTTGCTCGCCGAACAGTGCGCGGCGTGAATTCGAAGCTTGCGGCGGCGCGATTCCGTAGGCGTGAAGCTTCCGCCTGCCCTCCTCGCTCATCCAGTCGGTGGTCCAGGCCGGCGACAGTACGGTGCGGACCTTTGGACTGCGGAAACCCGCGCGCTCCAGCGCGACCTCGATTTCCAGCGCGATCATGTTCATGGCCGGGCAGCCCGAATAGGTCGGGGTGATCGCGACCTCGACGTGATCACCATCGAGGACAACATCACGCAGCACGCCGAGATCGGCGATGGTCACAACCGGAATTTCGGGATCGACCACGCTCGCCGCGGCATCCCAGGCCCGTTGGCGCAGTTCGCTATGGGGCTCCAGCACCATCACCATGTCTGCCCCGGGAAGGTGCGCTGTACCGACTGCAGCTCGGACAGAAGATGGCCAAGATGTTCGCTGTGCCGGCCCACGCGGCCGCCCTGCTGCATCCAGTCGTTCTGCGGCAGTTTGAGCGTGGCTTCGCCGATCACGTCCGAGAGTGTCGTCAGCCAGGGACCTCGCAAGGTCCCTGGGTCTACGGCGATACCGGCATGGATCAAGGCGCGCTCGCCGTCGTGGACGGCAAACATCTCACCGGTGAACGCCCAGAGATGATCGATCGCGGCCTGCGCGCGGGCATGGCTCTCGTCGGTGCCGTCGCCCAGCCGGATGATCCACTCCGAGGCATGGCGAAGGTGATAGGCGCTCTCCTTCTCCGACTTGGCGGCAATGGCCGCAAGCGCAGCGTCGCGCGAAGTCATCATCGCCCGCCAGTAGAGATCAGCGAAGGCGGAGTAGAAAAACTGCCGCACCAGTGTCTGGGCGAAATCGCCATTGGGCTGCTCGACCAGCAGCAGATTGCGGTACTGCCTGACGTCGCGCAGGTAGGCGAGCTTGTCCTCGTCGTTGTCTTTGCCTTCGGCCTTGGCGGCGTAAGAGTAGAGCTCGCGGGCCTGGCCGATGAGGTCGAGCGCGATGTTGGAGAGCGCCATGTCCTCTTCCAGCATCGGCGCATGTCCGCACCATTCCGAGAGCCGGTGGCCGAGGATCAGCGCATCGTCGGCGCGGCGCAATGCGTAAAGCACTAGCGGCGTTTCGGAGACCTGGATGTTCGCGACGGGCATCACATGTGCCCCACTTCCTCGGGCACCTCGTAAAACGTCGGGTGCCGGTAGATCTTCGATTCCGCCGGCTCGAACATCATGCCCTTCTCGGCGGGATCGCTTGCGGTGATCGCCGTCGACGGCACGACCCAGATCGAAAGGCCCTCACCGCGACGCGTGTAGATATCGCGGGCGGCCTGCAAGGCCATCGTGGCGTCGCTCGCATGCAGCGAGCCGACATGCTTGTGCGCAAGCCCGTTGCGGCTGCGAATGAAGACTTCCCACAGCGGCGTGTTCGGCGTGGCCATCGTGATCTCCCTACTCTGCCGCTTGTGCAGTTCGACGCTGCGCGCGCTTGGCGGCATAGCTAGCTGCCGCCTCGCGTACCCAGGCGCCCTCGTCGTGCGCCTTGCGGCGCGCAGCCATTCGGTCACGGTTGCACGGGCCGTTGCCGGCGAGCACCTGCTTGAACTCGGTCCAGTCGATCTCGCTGTAACGCCAGTGCCCGTCCGCACCCTGAATCATGCCGGGATCGGGAATGGTGAGGCCGAGATATTGCGCCTGCGGCACGGTGGCGTCGACGAACTTCTGCCGCAGCTCGTCATTGGAGAAGCGCTTGATCTTCCATTTCGTCGAGATGTCGCTGTGCTGGCTGGTGGCATCGGGCGGGCCGAACATCATCAGCACCGGCCACCACCACCTGTTCAAGGCATCCTGCGCCATCGCCTTCTGCTCGTCGGAGCCGCGGCACAGCGTCAGCATGATCTCGTAGCCCTGGCGCTGGTGGAACGACTCCTCCTTGCAGACGCGGATCATCGCGCGCGCATAAGGACCGTAAGAGCAGCGGCACAGCGGGATCTGGTTCATGATCGCGGCGCCGTCGACCAGCCAGCCGATGGTGCCGATGTCGGCCCAGGTCAGCGTCGGATAGTTGAAGATCGAGGAATATTTTGCCTTGCCCGCGAGCATGGCGTCGACCAGCTCTTCGCGCGACGTGCCGAGCGTCTCGGCCGCGGCATAGAGGTAAAGCCCATGGCCGCACTCGTCCTGCACCTTGGCGAGCAGCGCGGCCTTGCGGCGCAAGCTTGGCGCGCGCGTGATCCAGTTGCCTTCGGGCAGCATGCCGACGATTTCGGAATGAGCGTGCTGGGAGATCTGCCGGGTCAGCGTCTTGCGATAGGCCGCCGGCATCCAGTCGTTCGGCTCGATGCGCTCCTCGGCATCGATGCGCGTCTGGAACTGCGCCGCCTTGGCCGCATCCTCGAGGCCGCGATCATCGGTCTCGGCCGTGTTCAGCGCCTGGGTATACATGCGCATCCTCCCATTTTATTGAGAGGCAATATATAACAAGAATTATCTCATGCAAGATATTTCTGTAACATAACGATCAAGCTTGGAATCTCCGTTCCAAGAGTCTTCGCGCCGGCGGCAATGACCCCTTTTCATTAGTTCCATGACCATCAAGCCATTGTTCCGACGGGACAAGCAGCGCGCGATAGATGTCGCCGCACAACGCACGGGCGGCCTTGCCCGGCCAGTTCGCCGGAAGCAGAGTTTCGGGCAGCAGCGGATCGCGCAACACGACCCGGCGGTAATGGTGGATCAAGAGGATCCGCGCCGTGAAGGCGTCGGCCTCGGACAAGTCCGTGCCGCGCGCGATCGCGGCGCGCAGCGGCTCGAACGTCTTCATAAACTTGAGATAGGCGTCCGCAGTGCGATCCAGCGGCCAGCTCGCACTGAGTAGCCGGCGGCCGCTGTCATCCTCGGCCGAGACTTCCAGACGGATGGCGCCCGCGGCCTCATCCGGCACTGGCACACCTGACGGGGCCACCCACACGCCCGGCAGCGGGCTGCCGAAGCCCGCATTGCGGAGCGCCTCGCGCGAGGCATCGCGATCCTCACCATTGCCGATCAGAAGCAGCTCGAAGCGTCCGGTCCAGTCGGATGGCGGCGGATCGTAGATATGGCGTGTCGCGGCCTCGAAGATCTGGCGGCCCTTGTCGGCCAAGCGGTAAAAACTATTGCGGCCGAGCTTTTCGCGCGACAGCCAGCCATCGGCGGCAAGTCGCGACATCGCGGTACGCACCACGCCGCTGTCGATGTCCAGGCTCTCGAAGAATTCCAGCAGCGTGCCGAGCCATACCGAGCCGCCACGCGGCACGATGGCGTCGCCGAAGACGGTAATGACGATTGAGCCGGTGCGCGAAGGCTCGCGCTTGAGCTGCTCGATGATGCGGGACAACGGATGCGCCATGCGCGAGGCATAGCGCGTTTGGTGCGGGCGCGACAATGGACGGGTGCGACGGTCTTGTTGCTCCCTCTCCCCGCTCTTACGGGGAGAGGCAAAGAACTACCGATGCGGGTCGGGATAGACCACGCTGCGCCAGCCGCTGCGGTCGAAGGGCCGCCAGCTGCCTTCCTTTTGCGCAAGGCGATCAGCCACCGCGAATACCGCGGCGGGATGATGGCCCATGCCGCAATGGCTGCTCTCGATCTCGATGCTCTCGGTCTGCGCGCCCGACTTCTCCATGCAGCCCTGCCAGGCGCAGACGCCGTCGGTGCGGCTGAAGATCGCCGTGGTCGGCACCGGCGGCGGGACGGCGAGATCGCCGCCGAACTGCGGATCGACCTCGTCGGACTTCCGCCCGCTCGCCCATTCATAGACGCGCCAGGCATTGGTCGAATGCGGATCGCCGGCAAAGGGGCTGCCGAGGGTGATCACCTGGCGCACGCGGTCGGGCATCATCTTGGCGAGCTGGCGCGCATAGAGACCGCCGAGACTCCAGCCGACCAGGCTGATCTTGCGGCCATGCCTGTCGCTGAGCTCCTGAACCAGATCCACCATCGCGTACTGCACGCCCTCGCGCAGGCCGTAATTGCGGCCCTGGCGCCAGCCGCTCACCGCATAGCCCTTGCCCGACAGAAACGTCCGCAGCGCGCGCGTGGACCCGTCGGAGGCCACGAGGCCCGGCAGCACCAGCACCGGATGTCCATCGCCGCGCGGCGCAAGGCTGAGCAGCGGCAGCGCGCCGAGGAACGCGCCGAACTCGTGGATCGCTCGCCCTTCCAGGAACATCAGGGTGCGAGACGGCGGGCTCAGCGTCTGGGCAGTAGCGGTCATCAATGGTCCCCTTGGGAGAATTGCTGAAAAGGCCACCGGTTGTTTGCCGGCAAATGGGTATGGGATTCCAACACGCCGGCTTCTTGATCGTTCCGCAACGCAACATGAATCAGCTAGGCAGCGGGTTCCCGACATTCAAGCGGGAGACACACCGGGCCACAATAGGCCGGCGCGCTAATGCTGGCGTCCGTGACGCAAAAGTCACAACAATCGAAGCAGGAATTCTACGGAGTAAAGCGCAAGGCCCGCCAGCCCGCCGATCAGCGAGCCGTTGAAGCGGATGTATTGCAGGTCGCGGCCGATGTTGATTTCGATCAGCGAAATCAGCTGCGCCATGTCCCACGACTTGACCTGGTCGGAGATGAAGGTTGAAACACCGCTCTTCTGGTCCGCGACGAAACTGCGGAGCACCGCGACCAGACCCTTGTTGATCTCGCCGCGAAGCTCGGCATCGCCGGCAAGCGCTTCGCCCGCCGCGACGCACATGCCGGCGAGATGATGCTGCAGCACCTGCGTCTCGCCGCTTGCACTACGCTCGATGAATGACCGCGTGTTGGCCCAGACGGTGCGGGCGAGATCGGCAAGCTCGGGACGCGCGAGCAGATCGCGCTTCAAGCCGTCGATGCGGTCGACATAGGCCTGGTCGGTGCCGAGCCGGTCGACGAAGCTCAGCACCATGCGATCGAACTCGCCGCGGAACGGATGTTTGGGATCGCTGCGCACTTCATTGAAGAACGCGGTGGCGGAGGCCACGATCTTGTTCACCAGAAATTTGTCGGCCCGGTAGAGCCTGAGCAAGGTCGGCAACTCCGCACGCACCTTCTCGCGGATCATCCCCATCGTCTCGGTCTGGTTCAGCGTCTCGTGCATCACGCGCAGGAGATCGTCGAACAGGATCTGGTGGCGTCCCTCCGCGACGAACCCGCGCAACGTGCCGGCCGCGAGCGGCGCCAGATCGATGGCCTGGAGCTGCGAGGACATGCGGCGAAGGATGAAGGTCATCAGGCCCGAGCTTTCCGTCGCAGAGACGGCCTCCGGCAGCAGGCGCAACGCAAAGCGCGCGAGGTCGTCGCTGCGCTTGCGGTCGCGCAGCCAGTCGGCGACGAAGGAGCCGAAATCGATCTCCTTCAGCTTGGCCTCAACGGGAGCAGCCTCGAGGAAATGCACCTGGATGAACTCGCCGAGCTTGTCGGCGATACGGGCCTGGTTGCTCTGGATGATCGCGGTGTGCGGGATCGGCAGACCCAGTGGACGCTTGAACAGCGCCACCACCGCATACCAGTCGGCGAGCCCGCCGATGGTCGCGGCTTCGGCGAAGGCCGCTATGAAACCGAACACGGGATGCACGGGCAGCAGCCATTTCGCGACGACGAACAGGACAAGCGTCGAGCCCAGCACCAGCGTCGCCAGCGCTTTCACGCGGCGAAGCTCGGCTGCGCGTTCGGCGTCGCCTGGGGAATCGAACGAGAAGGTGGCGGGTGGAGTCATGGTAGATACTTAGCGCGTCGATCTCCGCGTGTCCCGGACGCGGTGCAGCGCGGAGCGATGCGCCGCAGAGCCGGGACCCAGCATGGACCCCGGATCAGCAGTGCACCACGCCGCAAACGCGGCGCGCTGCACAGCATCCGGGGAACGCAACAGACAAAAAACAAGGCCCGCCGAAGCGGGCCTCAAATTCAGTTTTACTCAGGGCGTCGTATCAGGCGGTCTTGTTGTAGACCTTGGCAAAATTGTCCTGAGCGGACTTCGCACCGTTAGCGGCGAGCTTGCCGAAATAGTCGGTGGTCGCCTTGGCGCGCGAGACGAACGCTTCGCCGCGGGCGCGGAGCAGGCCGGACTGGATCTCGACAGCTTCGCTGAACGACTTGGCGGACGCGAGCTTGTCGATGCCCGCGAAGAATGCCTCGGCATCCTCGTAGATCGCCTGCTGGATGTTGCGGCTGATCTTGCCGGCTTCGGTGACGGACTCGGTCACCGCGTTCTCGACGGCAGCGGTCACGCGCTCGGAGCCAGCGAACACCTCGGCAGCACGGTCCTTGGCGGTGTTGGCGGACTTCTTGACGAACTCGCGGGCGGCCTCGGGAACTTCCAGGTTCTGGATGTTCTTGAACGCGTCCTTGAAGCCTTCGAAAGCGGTGTTGGTTTCGGTGGTCATTGGGGTCTCTCCATCCTCATTGGGTTGAGCTATGGGCTCACCCCGTCCGGTTTTGGCCCGGGGCATGGCTTATATGGCATAGTTAATTGTGCGATGCAATATAGATATTGCAGTGCGATATCACGAAATCGTGAATAGCCCTAATGTGAGGCAATCTGGCGCCTCCCTGACCATCCGGGTCCCAACACCCGCTCAGAGGTTCTCAGTGCTGGACGGCGCCGGGCAGCCCATAGGCCTCCATCTGGGCCTGCACCTGCAAGATGTTATGACCGAGCACGACGATGTCGTGGGTCTTGCCATCGACGTCCCGGACATGATCGCGCAGCAAGGCCTCGGCCTTGAAGCCGAGGCTCTCGAACAGCGTGATCGCTGCCTGCTGGTCGACCGTCATCTGAACCGAGAGCTTCTCGAGGCCGGCGCCGAGCGCGAGTGCGAAGGTCTCCTGCGACAGCGTCCGTCCCACCCCCTTCCCGCGCACGTCGAGCGAAACCACCATCCGGATCTCGCCGACATGGGGCGACCAGGAGTGCGGGTCGCGCACGAGCGTGCCGCAGCCGACGACCGTGCCGCCCCTGACCGCGAGCAGGCTCGTGATCGCGCCGCGCTCGATCTCCTTGACCCATGCGGAGAGCACCTTCGCCTCACTGATGTTGCGCGGCAGGAACAACAGGTCGTGGGTCGGCAGGCCCTTGCCGAACGCGAGCACCGCGGCTTCGTCTGCCGGGGACATCAGGCGTATCTCGATATCGCCGGCGTCCGTCTTCACATGACGCGGATAGGAACGCTGCTCACTCATGTCGATCTCTTCCCCAACCAGGAATCCAGTTTCGGCCACAGCCGCTTCACCGCATTGGCGCCGGCGACGAGCGAGACATGACCGCCTTTCAGCATCACCTCCTCCTTGTCCTCCGATCCGATCTTGGCGATCAGGTGCTTTGCCGCCTCATACGGCACGATGTGGTCGTGCTCCGCCACCGCGTGCAGGAACGGCACCTTGATGTCCTCGAGCTTCGCCGCACGGCCGCCGACCGACATGGTGTCGTTGAACAGCTTGTTGTCCCACATCAGGTCCTTGGTGATGGTGCGGAAATATTCGCCGGCCAGCGGCAGCGTGTCGGTCGCCCAGCGGTCGAACATCCGGTAGGATTTGACGAACTCGTCGTTCCAGATGTTTTCCCAAAGCTGGATCTGGCTGACGGTGCGGGAGGCCGGGCGCAGCATCTCGAACGACGACAGAATCATCTCGGGCGGCACGTTGCCGACGCTGTCGACGAGGCGATCGACGTCGAAATAGCGACGGTCGGAGAAGTTCGAGAACAGTTTCATCTCGCGAAAGTCGATCGGCGTGGTGAAGCAGATCAAATTCTTCATCGGCCCGTCCTTGTGGATCGAGCCGTAGAGCAGCGACAGCACGCCGCCGAAGCAATAGCCGATGACGGAGACGTCCTGTTCGCCGGAATCCTGCTGCACGCGGCGGATGCAGTCCGGGATAAAGTCGAGGACATAGTCCTCCATGCGGAGGCTCTTCTCCTCCGGCCGTGGCGCGCTCCAGTCGAGCATGTAAACGTCGTAGCCGCGCTTCAAGAGGAACTCGATGAAACTCTGGCCGGGCACGAGGTCGAGAATGTAACCGCGATTGGTGGTCGCCATCACGATCAAGATCGGAATTCGATAGATCTCGTCGGACATCGGCCGATAATGGTAGAGGCTCATCGTGCCGCGCGAATGCAACACGTCCTTCGGGGTTGAGCCGAGCGTGGGACCGGACGTCGAGAAATATTCGACGCCCTTGATGCTGCGCTGAATGGCGCGTTGCACCTCGGACTGGATGCGCTCCGGGATCCCTGCGAAATCTAATCCGGCGGGTGCATTCATGTCTGCTCTCCGCCTTCAGATGGCGGCCGCTTGGTGCGCGGCGGGCGCAATGCGGGATCGGGACCCTGAGATGGGCCGGAACTTGCAGCCATCTGGCTCAGCATCGACTTGATCTCACCGATCTGTCCTTCGATGGACTGCAGCCGTTCCGCAAGGCCGGTGACCTGGTCCCGGCTCGGTAGATTCATGGAGACCAGATATTTCTCCATGAGGTCGCCGAGCTGCTTCTGAGCACCTGCAGCAACGCCGCCGGCCCGGTTCACGGCTTGCGAAAACTCGGGCGACGACATCGCCTGATTGGCGAAGGAGTTGAACCCCTTCTCCATCTCGCCAACCATCTTCTGCCACATGGCAATGGGGTCGTTGCTCTTGTCGGTCATCGGCGTCCTCCTGAACTCGAGAGCTTCGATGCCCTTCCTTTTTTTCACCATACCACACCGTTGCGCGGTGCCGGTCAACCGGCAAGCAGCGGGTCCGGTGTCGCGAACGCAGCTTCAATGCGAGGGGAAACCGTGCCATACAGCATTAATCAAAAGCCGAGGGAACGCACCCGTGAACGCCTATCATCCGCCGCAAACCGTCCACGCCAACGGCATCGACATCTGTTACGAGATTTTCGGCAACGACAATGCCGACCCGCTGCTGCTGATCATGGGATTAGGCGCCCAGATGATCCACTGGGACGATGCGTTCTGCGAGCAGCTCGCCGCGCACGGCTTTCGCGTCGTTCGGTTCGATAATCGCGACATCGGCAAGTCGAGCCATCTCACCGGCGGCAAGCGCCTGACGCCGCTCGAGCTGTTGAAGCTCCGCTTCCTCAGGATTCCTGTGGCCGCAACCTACAAGCTGATCGACATGGCGAAAGACACGGTCGGGCTGATGGATGCGCTCGGCATCAAGTCGGCGCATCTGGTCGGGGCGTCCATGGGCGGCATGATTGCGCAGGAAGTGACGTTGTCGTTTCCCGAGCGCGTGCGCTCGCTGACCTCGATCATGTCGACGACCGGCAATCCGCGCGTGCCGCCGCCGACACGTGAGGCCGCCGCGATGCTGATGGCGCCGCCGCCGCGCAGCAAGGAGGAGTTCATCGTCCGCTACGGCCAGACCTGGAACGTGTTGCGGGCCGGGTCCTTTCCGGAAGAAGAGGCGCTCGATCCCGGTCGTGCCGAGCGCGTGTTCGCGCGCGGACTCAATCCGGCCGGCGTCGGCCGGCAGCTCCGCGCGGTGCTCGCCTCAGGCAGCCGCAAGGAGCGGCTGCATGGCGTGAAGATGCCGACGCTGGTCATTCACGGTACCGTCGATCCCCTGGTCCGTCCCGAGGGCGGCAGGGACACGGCAGAGTCAATTCCGGGCGCCAAGCTGTTGATGATCGAAGGCATGGGCCACGCGCTGCCGATGCGGTTCTGGCCGGAAATCATCGGCGCCATCGCCAAGCACGCGCATGGCGCAGCGGCGCAGGCGGCGTAGATTGACCGGCGCAGAAGGTCGCCTCGCAGTGACCATGTGAGCTGCCGGTTACTCTCTTAACGGAAGCCGGCCTGAAAGCCATACAGGCCTCTTCAATCGCCGAGAACCTCAATCGCCAACAAAGAGGCTGCGGCCTCTCGGAGTTCACATGCATCTCATCGTCCGGTCGGCCGCAATCGTCGCTGCTTCAGTCCTCACGCTGTCCCTCGCCAGTGGCGTCGCGATGGCGGGTAGCGCGCAAGAGGAAGCCAATCGCAAAACTGTCCTTGCGTTCTACGAGAAGGGGCTCAACCAAAAGGACGCCGATGCAGCCCTCGCCCATGTCGGCGACCGCTACGTCCAGCACAATCCCAACGCGGCCGACGGTCCGGACGGATTCCGAAAGTTCATCGGCTTCCTCCGCGAGAAATTCCCGAACTCGCACAGCGAGATCAAGCGCAGCTTCGTGGATGGGGACTACGTGATCCTGCACGTTCACGCGGTTCGCGAGCCCGGCAGCAGGGGCAACGCGATCGTCGACATCTTCAAGCTGGAGAACGGCAAGGTCGTCGAACACTGGGATGTCGTTCAACCGATCCCGGAAAATCCGGCGAACAGCAACACGATGTTCTGACGGATTGAACTGATGGCTGCGCAGACAGCCTAACTCTTCCTGGCCAACCAGATCACGTGACGCGCGCCACCGCCTCTTCCGGTGGCGCGAATGTTGACTTCATTGACGTCGAAGCCGGCGCTCCCGAGCCGCTTGGTGAAGGCCGGGTTGGGTCCCGAGGACCAGACCGCGAGCACGCCGCCCGGCCGCAACGCCGTCTTCGCCGCTTTCAACCCGCTCGCATTGTAGAGCGCATCGTTGCCCTTCCGGGTCAGCCCTTCCGGTCCGTTGTCGACGTCGAGGAGGATGGCATCGAATGCCGACCGCCGCGCCCGGATGATTTCGCCAACGTCGGTTTCCCGGATGCTCACCCTGACATCATCGAGACTGTCGCCGAACACCTGCGCCATCGGGCCCCGCGCCCAGGCGACCACCGCCGGCACGAGCTCGGAGACCACAATCTTCGCCTTGCTTCCGAGCACGGTCAGCGCCGCACGCAGCGTAAAACCCATGCCCAGGCCCCCGATAAGGATGACAGGTTTCGCGACCGTCTCGATCTGCTTCGCCGCGAGCGTGGCGAGCGCGGCTTCCGAGCCCGACAGGCGGTTGTTCATCAGCTCGTTGGTGCCGAGCTTGATGGAAAACTCCTTGCCTCGCCGCATCAGGCGAAGCTCTTCATCGGAGCCGGGGATTTTGGCGGTATCGATCTTTTCCCAGGGAATCATGCGACAGCTTTAGCACGTCCGGCCGCCGGCCTACCCACCTGCCCACACGTCCAGCACATACCTGTTCGTGGCGCCCATCTCCTCGATCCAGCGGGCAGCCGTGGCGGCATCGCTGCCGCTCTTCTCGCGATGGATCGCGACCAGCGCCGCCTTCACGTCGGGCTCCATCTTGCTGCCGTCACCACAGACATAGACGATCGCGCCCCGCTCGATCAGCGGCCAGACCTTGTCTTTCTGCGCGGCGAGGACGTGCTGCACATAGGTCTTCGGGCCTTCCGCGCGCGAGAACGCGGTGAACAGCTCGGTGACGCCGCTTGCCGCCAGCGCCTTCAGCTCGTCCGCGTAGAGAAAATCCTGATCGGGATGACGGCAGCCGAAAAACAGCATGGCCGGGCCGAGGGCGGCGCCCTTGGCCTTGCGCGCGGCGCGCTCCTGGAGGAAGCCCCGGAACGGCGCCAGTCCCGTACCCGGGCCGATCATGACGATCGGCACGGATGGATCGTCCGGGAGCCGGAAGCCGGCCTTGGTCTCACGCACGGTTGCATGGATCACGTCGCCCGCGCGTCGATTGGCGAGGTAGTTCGAGCAGATACCCTTGTAGGTGCCGCGGCCCGAGGCGGCCGGTCCTTCAACCACGCCGACAGTGACGCTGCAACGAACCTGGTCCACCGACGGCGAAGACGAGATCGAATAATAACGCGGCGCCAGCAGCGAGAGCATTTCCAGATAGACGTGGAACGGCAATTCGCAGGCCGGATATTCGAGCAGCAGATCGAACACCGATTTCCGCTTGGCCAGAATCTCGCTGCGATAGCGCTCCAGCGGCTGGGGCTCCTCGCCGACGAAGGCCAGCAGCTTCGGCTTGGTTACCGGGCAGCGCGTGTGTTCGGCCATGATCTTGATCTGGTTCCGCGTCGCGACCTGCTGCAGCTCGACGAACTCGCTGAGCAGGCGGCCGACCGACACGGCATCGCCGACCGGCAATTGCGCGCGGCGGCCTTCGGCGACCTGAAGCCTGATCTGGTCGGCCGGCAGGAAGCCGAAGCGACGGGCGACCGAATCCACCAGCGTCGGATCGTTGCGCGGAACCACACTCAGATGGTCGCCTACGCGGTAATTGATGTTGGACGGCAGCTGCACCTCGATGTGGCGGGTCGAACGCTCTGACGGATTGGAACCAGCCTTGTTCTGTAGCTCGTCATTGACGAGCACCTTCATCGCCACCGCGCCGCCCTGGGCAACGATGGTGTTGACGGCGGTCACCGCGACCGGCTCGATCGCGTAGAGCGGATCGTCCTCCGCGGTACGGGTGAAATTCCAGTCGATGCCGAATTCCTTGGTCGCGACCTGGGCGGCCGCCGGGAACCATTTCTGGAACTGGCCGTCGAGATCGCTGCGCGCATCGCCTTCGCCGCGCGGATAGACCGCGCGCGCGCCATGCTTCGACAACTGCTCATCGATGAAACGCGGCACCGACTGGTAGGTCGCGGCCCAGTCGCTGTTGCCGCAGCCGAACACCGCGTAACGCACATTGGCAAACGCATCCTTCGGCAGCTCGTCACCGAGCCATTTGACGAATTGCGTCGCGTTGTCCGGCGGCGCGCCGTTATAGGAGGCGCAGATGATCAGCACGCCGCCCTCCCGCGGCAGCTTGCCGACGTAATCGTCGAGCGGCCCCAGATGCACGGCAAAGCCGTTGATCTCGGCAAGGTCGGCCATGCGCGTCGCGAGCTCCTCGGCGGTGCCGAGATTGGAGCCGTAAAGGACCAGCATCGGCGTGTTGTGGCCGGGACGTGCGGTGGGCTGACGCGGGGCCTTCGGCGCCGACGACACCGCCACAGGTCCGCCATAGGCACCGCGCTCGCGATCGGCGCGCGGACGGACCTTGATCTTGAAGCCTTCTGGCTTCATCGTCAGCGTTTCCTTCAGATGCATCTGGTAGCGCTGGTGGTCGATCAGCTTGAATCGCTGGAGGATCATGCCGAGCGCGAGCGCGGCCTCGTGCATGGCGAAGCCGCGGCCGATGCAGGCGCGCTGGCCGTTGCCGAACGGCTTCCAGGCATTGATCGGCCGTTTGGCTTCCGCCTCCCGGCTGAAATTCTCCGGATCGAACGCGTCCGGGTTCGGACCCCAGACCGAGGGATCGCGATGCAGCGAGGTCACCAGGATGGTGGTGAACGTACCCTTCTTGAGCTTGTACTTGCCGCCGCCGATGGTCTCGTCGTTCAGCGGCGAGATGCCATAGGCCGGCGCCGGCGGCCATAGCCGCAGCGCTTCCTTGAGAATCTGCGTGATGTAGGTGAGCTGCGTGACCTGCTGATAGGTCGGACGCACGTCGACATTGGGACCGAGGACGCGATCGACCTCGTCATAGGCCTTCTTGAGAATGTCGGGGTGTTTCAGCAGCGCATACAGCGTGCAGGACAACAGGCCGCTGGTGGTCTCGTGGCCTGCGATCAGGAACGTGTTGATCTGATAGCGAATGTTGACGTCGTCGAGCTGCTCGCCGGTCGAGCGATCGACCCCGGTCATCATCGCCGCAAGCATATCCTTCTTGTCGTCGGTGGCATCGCCTCCCTTGCGGCGCTCCGCAATGATCTCGTCGACCATCCTATTCATGAAGTCGACGTCTTCGGCCATGGTCTTGCGCCGCTTCTGCATCCAGAGCTGCTCCAACGGCAGGCCGCGCGTCATCATGATGGTTTCGAGCGAGCGCACCAGCGACTCGACGAAGGGATGGTAGTCGCGCCGGTAGAACGAATTGAAGCGGTAGTCGAAGCCGCACAGCCCGATCGTATCCAGCGTCAGCGCCGTCATGTCGTGGACGACGTCGATCTCGTCGTCAGCGTTGAGCCGTTCCCATTTGCCCACGAGCTGCTCGGCGATATCGACCATGCTCGGATGATAGGATTGCATGGCGCGGTTGCCGAAGGGCTGGAGCAGGATGTTGTGCGCCTTGTTCCAGTTCGGCTCCCTGGTGTCGGCCGTGAACAGGCCGTCGCCGCCGACCGCGCGCACCCGTCGCAATGCACCGCGCACCGTCTTGTCGAAACGCTTCTCGTCCGACAGCTCGTCGACGAGATCGTGGCCGGAGACGACCACGATCGGCGAGCCCATCATGTCGAGCCAGAAGATCGGCCCCAGCTCCTTGGCAAGCCGGGTCAGATGCTGCACCGGCGCGGCCGAATCCAGCGACAGCATGTTGCCGACCACCGGCTTGGTCGGGGGCTGCGGGATCGGATCCAGACGGTTCTTCGATGACATTAAAAGTGCTTCCCCTGCCTCGGTATTCAACGTCGTCGTTGCGAGCTAGCCAAACCGCCTTCTACGCCATTCGATCAGTTTCGCGCTGACCTCATCCGGCTTCTCTTGTTGCGTCCAATGGCCGCTGTCCTTCACCAGATATTTCTCCAGGTCAGATACCAGCGTCTCCATGCCGTCGGCCGCCGACGGCGGCAGCACGGCATCGTTCTCCGCCATGATCATCAATGACGGCACGTGCACGTGATGGTCCAAACCTTTGGCGCGCTCCCAATTGCGGGTGAAGTTGCGATACCAGTTGATGCCACCGGTGAAGCCGGTTTTCGTGAACGTATCGACGAACACCTTCTTCTCGTCGGCCGACAGGATCGGCGTACGCGGATCGTGCTTTGCATCGTAGGCTGCGATCATCTGCGGGAATGCCAGATTGGTCTTCGACGAGGCGCCGACACCCGCGATCGGCGGCCCCTCCGGTTTCTCTGCCGGCCGCGCCAGCGGCTTGCGCATGAACGCGTCGAACGTCTGCTCGACGCGGCTGCCGAAGATCCTGTCCGGCTCACGCGCGGGATCCTGAAACTGGACGATGTACATCTGATCGCCGAAGCGCTGGCGGAACAGCGCGATCGGATCGATCGGCGCGCGGTCCCAATGCGGCGTGTTGACGCCGACCACACCGGCGACGCGCGAAGGATGCCGCAGCGGCATCTGCCAGACGACGAATCCGCCCCAGTCGTGGCCGACAAAGATCGCCTTGTCGATCCCGAGATGATCGAGCAGCCCGACCAGATCGCCGGTCAAATGCTCCATGTCATAATCCTCGACCGGCTCTGGCCGGTCGGTCGCGCCGTAGCCGCGCTGGTCCGGCGCGATCACGCGGATGCCGGCCTCGCTCAGCGCCTTGATCTGGTGGCGCCAGGAAAATGCGAGTTCGGGCCAGCCATGGCACAGCACCATCGGCGGCTTGTCTGTGACCGGGCCCGCGTCGTAATAGCCCATGCGGATTCCGTTCGTCTGCACGAACCGGAGCGGTGGCATTTCAATCATCGGGACATTCCTACTCAGCGGCGCCCTTGATGTCCGCAGCGGGCAAAGCATAGGCCGCCTCCAGCGCGGCGAACTCTTCCGGCAGCATGTCGCACATCACCTGCACGTGCGGAATGATGTTGGCGCCGACGATGAAGCCGAAATCGAGCTGGTCGCGATAGCTCTGCACGGTGATGTTGAGCGCCTGTCCGTGTGTCGAGATCGACACCGGGAAGATGTGCAGCAGCTCCGCGCCCGCGGCGTAAAGCGTCTGCCGCGGCCCGGGTACGTTGGACACCGTGATGTTCGCAGCCGGCGGCAACACGTCCGACAAATCGGAGCGACTGTAGAGCAGCGCCATGATCTGCACGACGATCGGCGCGCCCAGCATCGAGATATTGGATATCTGCGGCATCAGTGCCCGCAGCGGATGCGACATCTCCTTGGACTTGGTCGATTGCGCGATAATGGCTTGCAGCCGCTCCTTGGGATCGTCGATGTTGGTTGCGATCGAGCAGATCATGCCGAACACCTGGTTGTTGGCCTCGGTGTTGCCCTCTTCGCGTAGCGAGATCGGCACCGCGGCCGTCAACGATTTTGCCGGCAGCGTGGCATATTGCTGGAGGTAGCGCCGGACCACACCGGAGGCGAGCGCCAGCACGACGTCGTTGAGCTTGCCGCCGGCCTGCTTGGCCAGCGCCTTGGATCGCGACAGCGAGATCGAGACGCCGGCGAAACTGCGCTCGGACGAGATCGACTTGTTGAGCATGGTCGGCGGGGACACCATGCTGGCGAGGCTCTCGCGCGATTTTGGATCGGATATCTTGCCGAGCACGTCCGAGACGCTCTTGACCATGGTCGGGATGTTGCCGGCAAAGCGCACCGCACTCTCGATCTGGTACATCGCATTGTCGAACAGGATCGAACCGATGTCGCTCTTGCCCGTGCGCGGCAGCTGCAGGTTCTTCGCGGCCGCCGATGCATCGAGCGGCTGGGTGAAGAGCTGCTGGTAGGAATCGACCAGGTTCGCTGCGATGTCGCGCGGCTCCTGCCCGGGCTTCGCTCCCGCGGTCGGCGGATCGACCTTCCGCGGGATCGGCGAGATATCGTAGATCATGTTGGTCAGCGCCGCGCCGGCGCCGCCGTCGATGGCGGCATGATGCATCTTCGAATAAAGCCCGACCTCATTGTCCTTCATGCCCTCGAACACGTAGAACTCCCAGAGCGGGCGGGCGCGATTCAAGAGCTTGGCGTGCATCCAGCCCACGATGCGTTCGAGCGTGGCGCGGTCGCGCGGCTGCGGCAGGCTGGCGCGGAAGATGTGACGGTCGATGTCGAACTGATCGTCCTCGACCCAGGAGGGATGATCGATATCGAGCGGCGCCTTCTCCAGTCGCGCCTTGAGGATCGGCGCGATGTGCAGGCGCGAGACGATCATCGCCTTGAAGTCTTCGAAGAAGTCGCCCTTGTAGTCGTCCGGCAGGCGGAAGATCGCCATGCTCCCGACATGCATCGGCATTTCAGGCGTTTCCAGATAGAGAAACGACGCATCCAGCGACGACAGTTTCTTACCGTCAGCCATAGTTCCCTCCCGAGTATTTGACGGGCGCCTTAGGCGGCGCTTCTCGTCAGGCCGATACTGCCTGTTCCGGCGGGGCATATGCAATGGCAAACGGCCCCGCCCTGTCAAATGGCCAGAACTCCCCCTCCGGTTGCGCAAGGCGGTCCGCCACGGCCCATAGCGCTGCGGGATTCACCCCAAGCCCGATATGGCTCGCCAGGTGCACCTCGATGTTCTCGGCGCGGTCGGAGGGACGCAGCAGGCAGGTCCGCCAGTTCACGATGCCGTCGGCGCGCGAATAGATCGACGTCGCCGGTACCGGAAGATCGCCGGCGATCGCCTCACGCAGCTCGACGAAATCCTCGACACGCTCGCCGGACATCATCTCGTAGAGCCGCGTCGCATTGGTCGCTCTTATGTCATTGGCAAAAGGGCTGCCGAGCGTGATGACATTGCGGACCAAGTCGGGCGCCTGCAGCGCGAGATCGCGTGCATAGACACCGCCGAGGCTCCAGCCCACCAGGCTGACCTTGCGTCCGCTCGCAGCATGGATTTCGGCGAGACGGGCGCGCAATGAATCCCGCATCCGTCCGAACCCGCCGAAATTGCGGCCCATCCGCCAGGCATGTGCCTCATAGCCGAGCTCGCTGAGATAGCGTCGCATCGGCGCCATCGAAAGGTCGCTGGCGAGGAAGCCAGGCAGCGCCAGCACCGGATGGCCGTCGCCTTTGGGCGCCCGCATCAGGACCGGCGACAGTAGCAGGCTGGCGTTGAGTTCGAGCAACCCACGGGCTTCGGCGAGCAGCAAAGCAAGGCCGGGCGGACGAAGCCGGCCTGGGGTCTGCGGCCCGTCCGGACCCGGCGGCATTATTTCTTCTTGTCGCCGCTGCGCGTGCCGCCGAGGCCGGCCATGGTGACGAACATGTCCTGAAACCGTTCGGCCAGCTTGGGATCGAAGGTGAACCAGCTCTGGATCAGCGACTCCGGCGAGACCTTGTCGATGTTGCTCAAGACCTGCTGCTGCAGCTTGTCCATCACCGCCGTCTGCATCGGTGCCAGATCGGGCAATCCGATGAACTGACGGGCTTCGAGGGGGGTGCAGTCGATTTCGATATTAACCTTCATGTCCCCTCCAGATGAGATTCGAGCGCCCGGCCGCAGTATCGCCGCGAGACGGTGTGCAACGCAAGCGACCTGAGGCCGGTCGCGGCGCTTCGGCTTCCGCGATCGGCGCATATGGTCAATCAAAATCGGCCGCGTCCGCGCCCATCCACCCGTCAATGCCGGTCAGCATTGCTGCACAGCGGTGCAACTTGGCGCGTTCCTTGCTGGAATGGCGCTTGCACGGGTCGAGAACTCTGGGCAACATGGATTGGGACGCCCCGCCGAACAATCAAAAATCACGGCGCGGCAGAGTTGAGAGGATCAAGAATGTCAGTCGGTCGAACTCTGATTGCGGCGACGCTCGCCGGTATGCTTGCGTTGACGATGTCGCCCGCGTCGAGCCAGACGTTGCGCTATGCCAACCAGGGTGACCTGAAGTCGCTTGATCCCTACTCCCTGAACGAGTCCACCACCCACGCCCATCTCGGTCACGTCTATCAGGGCCTCACCGCACGCGACAAGGACCTCAAGATCATCCCGGCGCTGGCTGAGAGCTGGGAGACTCCGGAGCCGACCCGCTGGCGCTTCCATTTGCGCAAGGGCGTCAAATTCCACAACGGCGACCCCTTCACCGCCGACGACGTGCTGTTCTCCGCCGACCGTGTTCGCAACAAGAACTCGAACATGCAGACCCGCCTGGCGCCCAACGTCAAGGTCGTCAAGGTCGACGACTACACGGTCGATTTCGTCCTGCCCTCGCCCAATCCCATCCTGCATTCGGCATGGGACGTCTGGTACATCATGGACAAGAAGTGGGCTGAGGAGAACAAGGCCGTCGAGCCGACGCCGGTGTCCGCGACCTCGCCGAGCTACGCCTCGCTGCACGAAAACGGTACCGGTCCCTTCATCATCGAGAGCCATCAGCCCGGCGTGAAGACCGTGTTCAAGGCCAACCCCGATTACTGGGGCAAGATGGAAGGCAACCTGAAGGAGATCATCTTCACCCCGATCGCCTCCGACGCCACCCGTGTCGCTGCGCTGCTTTCGGGCGAGGTCGACGTCATCGAGCCGGTGCCGATCCAGGACATCTCCCGCGTTGATGCAAGCCCGAATGCCCAGGTGCTGAAGGCTCCGGAGCTCCGCACCATCTTCATCGGATTCGATCAGACGCGTGACGAGCTGCTCTACTCCAACATCAAGGGCAAGAACCCGTTCAAGGACGCCAAGGTCCGCGAAGCCTTCTACAAAGCGATCGACATCGAGCTGATCAAGACGCGGGTGATGCGCGGGCTGTCGACGCCCTCGGCGCTGATGATCGCTCCGGAATTGTTCGTGCTGTCGAAGGAGTTCACCCGGCCGAAGTTCGATCCAGATGGTGCCAAGAAGCTCCTGGCCGAGGCCGGGTACCCCGAAGGCTTCGAGGTCACCATGGATTGCCCGAACGACCGTTACGTCAACGACGCCGCGATCTGCCAGGCCGTCGTGGGCATGCTTGCCCGCATCGGCGTCAAGATCAATCTGCTGGCGCAGCCCAAGGCGCAATACTTCGCCAAGGTGTTGAAGCAGGGCGGCTATCAGACCTCGTTCTACATGCTGGGCTGGACGCCGAGCACGATGGACTCCCATAACGTGCTCTACGACATCATGGGCTGTCGCGACGATGCGAAATCATCGCGCGGCGAGGCCAATCTCGGCGGCTATTGCAACAAGGAATTCGACGCCATCACCGACAAGGTGCTGGTCGAAACCGACACCGCCAAACGCAATCAGCTGATCAAGCAGGCGTATGAGATCAGCATCAAGGACTGGGCCTATATTCCGCTGCATCAGCAGGCGCTGGCCTGGGGCGTATCGAAGAAGGTCAACCTGCCGCAGCGCGCCGACAATCTGGTCATGTTTCACTGGGCGACCAAGAAGGAATAGCGTCAGTTGAACACGAGGTCCCGGCAGCGTCAGGCTACCGGGACCTTGTCCTTTTCCGGCTGACAAAGACGTCGGCCAGACGCACACTCAAGGAAAGTGGAAGGCATGCTCGCTTTCACTCTTCGCCGGGCCGTTCAGGCCATCGGCGTCATGTTCGCCGTCGGCATCATCGCGTTCTCGATGTTCCGCTTCGCCGGCGACCCCATCAACCAGATCGTCTCGCTCGATACGCCGGCGGCCGAACGCGCCGCCGTGCGCAAGTCACTAGGTCTCGATGACCCTGTGCCGGTGCAGTTCGTGCGCTATTTCGCCGATGCCGCGCAATTCAAGTTCGGCGTCTCCTATCAATTCCGCCAGCCGGTCTCGACGCTGTTGATGGAGCGTATGCCCGCAACGCTGGAACTTGCGATCTGCGCGACCGTATTTGCAATGGTCTCCGGCATCCTGATGGGCGTCTATTCGGCGCTCAGGCGCGACACCTTGCTCGCCAAATTATTCCAGGCGGTTTCGCTGATCGGCATCTCGCTGCCAACTTTCCTGATCGGCATCCTTCTGATCTATCTGTTTGCGGTGACGTTGGGCTGGTTGCCCTCGTTCGGCCGCGGGGAAGTCGTCAAGCTCGGCTGGTGGACCACGGGCCTGCTCACATTGTCGGGCCTGAAGGCGCTGATCATGCCCTCGATCACGCTCGGCCTGTTCCAGATGACCCTGATCATGCGGCTGGTACGCGCGGAGATGCTGGAAGTGCTTCGGACCGACTATATCCGCTTTGCCCGCGCCCGCGGGCTGACAACCCGGGCCATTCATTTCGGCCACGCGCTAAAGAACACGCTGATTCCCGTGATCACGGTGGCCGGACTGCAGTTTGGCTCGGTTATTGCATTTTCGATCATCACCGAAACAGTGTTCCAGTGGCCCGGCATGGGACTTCTGTTCGTGCAGGCCGTGCAAAACGTCGATATCCCGATTATGGCCGCCTACCTGCTGATGGTCTCGCTGATTTTCGTCACCATCAATCTGGTGGTCGACATCCTCTACACCGTCGTCGATCCGCGCCTGCGCGCGACCGTCGGCCGCGCCACATAAGGCAGCCTGTATGTCCGAAGTGGTCGCCTCCAATCCCGACAAGCCGAGCACGCTGCCGACGCATGCCGCCCGTAGCTGGTTCAGCCGCGCACTCGACAGCGACGTCTTCTATTCGTTTCGCCGGTCCAAGCTGACCATGGTGGCGGCAACCATTACCGTGCTGTTCTTCCTGCTCGCGATCTTTGCCTCCGCGCTCGCGGTGCAGGACCCTTTCGATCCGGCACAGCTCCAATTGATGAATTCCAGGATCTCACCGCTCTGGACCGCCGAGGGGCAGAGCCCGTTCCTGCTCGGCACCGACGAGCAGGGCCGCGACGTGTTCTCCGCCATTCTCTACGGGCTGCGCATCTCGCTCGCTGTCGGCGTGGCCGGCGTGATCTTCGCGGGCGCGCTCGGCATCGCGCTTGGCCTGGTCGCCGGGTATTTCGGCGGCGCGGTGGACGGCGTGATCATGCGGATTGCAGACGTGCAACTCACTTTCCCCGCCATTCTGATCGCGCTGCTGGTCAACGGCATCGCGAAATCGATCCTCGGCAACCGGCTGGATGCAACCAGCATGCTGATCGTGCTGGTGATCTCGATCGGCCTGAGTTTCTGGGTTGGCTATGCACGGACGGTACGCGGCTCCGTGATGGTCGAGAAGAACAAGGATTACGTAGCTGCCGCGCAATTGATCGGCCTTCCCGCGCCAAAGATCATGTTCCGCCATGTGCTGCCAAACACAATGGGTCCGATCCTGGTCATCGCCACGATCAACCTCGCGCTCGCCATCATCACCGAGGCGACGCTGTCCTTCCTTGGCGTCGGCCTGCCCGACACAATGCCCTCGCTCGGCACATTGATCCGCATCGGCAACAACTACCTGTTCGCGGGCGAATGGTGGATTGTGGCCTTTCCCGGTATCGCGCTCGCCGCCTTGATCCTGTCGATCAACCTGCTCGGCGACTGGCTGCGCGACGCGCTCAACCCGAAGCTCCGATGACAAAATTTCGATGAGCAAAACTTGCATAAGCAAAATTCGGATGAGAGCGTCTCGCTCATGATCGACCCCATCCTCTCCGTGCGTAATCTTCAGGTCGAGTTCGCCTCCCGCCGCGGCACGCTACGCGCCATCGATGGCGTCTCCTTCGACATCGCCAAGGGCGAGGTACTCGGCGTGGTCGGCGAATCCGGCGCCGGCAAGTCCGTCACGGGCTTGGCTGTGATCGGCCTGATCGATCCGCCCGGCCGCATCGCCGGCGGCGAGATTCGTCTTGCGGGCCTGCGCATCGACAACTTGCCGGCGGAGGAGCTGCGCCGTATTCGGGGAAAACGGATCGGCATGATCTTCCAGGATCCCCTGACATCGCTCAATCCGCTCTATCGCGTCGGCGATCAGCTGATCGAGACGATCAGAACCCATCTGAACCTCTCCGAGACCGCCGCGCGCCGCCGGGCGATCGACCTGCTCGCCGAAGTCGGAATCCCCGCGCCCGAAAAGCGCATTGACGGCTATCCCCACGAATTCTCCGGTGGCATGCGCCAGCGCGTGGTGATTGCGCTCGCGATCTGCGCCGAGCCGGAGCTGATCATCGCGGACGAGCCGACCACCGCGCTCGACGTCTCCGTACAGGCGCAAATTATTTCGCTCATCAAGCGGCTAGGACGCGACCACGGCACCGCCGTGATGCTGGTAACCCACGACATGGGCGTCATCGCGGAGGCGTCCGACCGCGTCGCGGTGATGTATGCCGGCCGCGTCGCCGAGATCGGTCCGGTGCAGGACGTGGTCAGGAACCCGCTGCACCCTTATGCCAAGGGCCTGATGGGCGCGATCCCGACCCTTGCAGGCGACGACAAGCGTCTGGTGCAGATCCCCGGCTCCATGCCGCGCCTGTCGGCGATCCCGCGCGGCTGCTCGTTCAATCCGCGCTGCGCGTTCGCATTCGACCGGTGTCGCGTGGAGCGGCCGGAGCCGCTGCCGCGCGGCACGCAATCCGTCGCCTGCCACCTCTATGACAGCGTGCCGGCGGAGAGCGCGGCATGAGCACTTCCTTCGTCCAGGCCACAAATCTGCGGCGCGTGTTCGACGTCTCGAAACCCTGGCTCAACCGCGTGCTCGAGGGCGGCCATCTCGAATACCTCAAAGCCGTCGACGGCGTCACCTTCGACATCAGGAAGGGTGAGACCTTCGCGCTGGTCGGCGAGTCCGGCTCGGGCAAGACCACGGTCGCACGGATGGTCGTGGGCCTGCTGCCGCCGAGCTCCGGCGACGTCCTGATCGACGGCGTCTCGATGACCGACCCGAGGCAGGCCCAGGCGCGGCGGAAACTGCGCCGCCACATCCAGATGATCTTTCAGGATCCCTATGCGAGCCTGAACCCACGCTTCCGGGTCGACGCCATCATCTCCGAGCCGATCCGCGCTTTCGACCTGATCGAGGGCGAGCGCGACATCCAGGCCCGCGTCGGAGAGCTGCTCACCCTCGTCGGCCTGCATCCCGACGACAGGTTGAAATTTCCGCACGAATTCTCGGGCGGCCAGCGTCAGCGAATCGCGATCGCTCGCGCGCTCGCCTCCGACGCGGAGTTCATTGTCTGCGACGAGCCGACCTCCGCGCTCGACGTCTCCGTGCAAGCGCAGATCCTGAACCTGATGCGCGACCTCCAGGACAAGTTCGGTCTGACCTACATGTTCATCAGCCACAACCTCGCCGTGGTCCGCCACATGGCGAGCCGCGTCGGCGTGATGTATCTCGGCCGCATTGTCGAGATCGCGGAAGGACGTGAGCTGTTTGCTCGTCCTCGCATGCCCTACACCAAGATGCTGCTCGGCGCCGTGCCCGATCTTGCCATGAGCGGCCGCCAGCGCATTCCCGTGAAGGGCGAGATCCCGAACCCGATCAATCCGCCGCCTGGGTGCGCCTTCAATCCGCGCTGCCCGCTGGCGTTCGACCTCTGCCGCAAGGAAGCACCTGAATTGATCGACGGCGTCGCCTGCCATGCGGTCAACACCGCGCCGGTACCGGCGTGACGCGCGCGTGCCATGCAGCCTGCGCATTTGGCGGCGGCCTGGCCCTGTGATCAATTGCGCGCGCCGCAAATGAGGTAGTCCATGGCCAGCATCGTCAATCCCGATCCCTTCACGACACGCCCCGAGATCGAAGGCACCTTCGGCGTCGTCGCGACCACGCACTGGATCGCGACCGCTATCGGCATGGCCATCCTGGAAAAGGGCGGCAATGCCTTTGACGCCGGCGTCGCCACCGCTTTCACGCTCCAGGTGGTCGAGCCGCATCTGAACGGCCCAGGCGGCGACGTTCCGATCATCGTGCACGACGTGAAGCGCGGCCGCACCGAGGTGATCTGCGGCCAGGGTCCGGCACCGGCCCGCGCCACCATCGCGCATTACAAGAGCGAAGGCCTCGATATGGTGCCCGGCACCGGCCTGCTCGCGGCTTGCGTTCCCGGCACCTTCGAATCCTGGATGATGCTGCTGCGTGACTACGGCACGATGCGCCTGCGCGACGTACTGGAGCCGGCGATCTCCTATGCGCGCGACGGCTATCCGCTGGTCGAGCGCGCATGCGCCACGATCCAGACCGTCGAGCAATTATTCCGCAAGCACTGGCCGACGTCAGCCGCCGTCTATCTCCCGAACGGCGAAGTGCCAAAGCCCGGCATGCTCTTCACCAACAAGACACTTGCAGCGACCTACGCACGAATTCTGAGTGAAGCCGAAAGCGGCGGCGGCGGCCGCGATGCCGAGATCGAGCGCGCGCGCAAGGCGTGGTCGCAGGGCTTCGTCGCGGAAGCCATCGACAAATTCTGCCGGACCCAGGAGGTGATGGACGTCAGCGGCTCGCCGCACCGCGGCGTGCTGTCGGCCGATGACATGGCGCGCTGGCAGCCGACGGTCGAGGCCCCGCTCACCTACGATTATGGCCGCTACACTGTCTGCAAGGCCGGGGTCTGGAGCCAGGGGCCGGTCACGCTGCAGCAGCTCGCGCTGCTGAAGGGCTTTGCCCTCGATGGGCTCGACCCGACGGGGCCGGAATTCATCCATCTCCAGATCGAATGCGCCAAGCTCGCCTTCGCCGACCGCGAAAAATTCTACGGCGATCCCAGGTTCAGCGAGATCCCGATCGCGACGCTGCTGTCAGATGCTTACAACGACGAACGTCGCAAGTTGGTGACCGAGAAAGCTTCGCTCGATCTCCGGCCTGGCGCGGTCGAGGGCTTCGGCGGCGTGGTCAAGTTGCGCCGCGCCGAAGGCCAACGCGAGGCCGTCGGCGCGCTCGGCGCCGGCGAACCAACCGTGGGGCGCTTCGGCGAGGTGCGCGGCGACACAGTGCATTTCGACATTATCGACAAGGCCGGCAACATGGTGTCGTCGACGCCGTCGGGAGGCTGGCTGCAATCCTCACCTGTCATTCCCGAGCTGGGTTTCTGCCTCGGCAGCCGCGCACAAATGTTCGATTTGGAAGAGAATCAACCGAGCTCGCTCGCGCCGGGCAAACGGCCGCGCACGACCCTGTCGCCGAGCATGGCGTTGCGGGACGGCGAGCCTTATCTCGCCTGGGGCTCGCCCGGCGGCGACCAGCAGGACCAATGGATCACGCAGTTTTTCCTGCGGCACGTCCATTGCAATCTGAATCTTCAGGAAGCCATCGACGCCCCGGCCTGGCACTCCGAGCATTTCCCGATCTCGTTCTGGCCCCGCACCGCGCGCCCCGGCGTGCTCGTGGTCGAAAACCGTGTGCCGAAGGCGACGATCGAGAATCTTCGCGAACGCGGACATATCGTCGAGGTCGGGCCGGATTGGTCGGAAGGCCGCCTCACCGCGGCCTCGCGCGTCGGTCCGCGCCGCCGCGCCGCCGCCAATCCGCGCGGCATGCAGGGCTACGCCGCAGGGCGCTAAAGGCAGCACATGACCTGGTCGATCATCGCGCGCGATTCTGCTACCGGCCAGTTCGGCATCGCCGTTGCCACGCGGTTCTTCGCCGTCGGCGCGCGTGTCCCCTACATCGCGGCGGGCCTTGGCGCCATCGCGACGCAGGCTTTCGTCAATCCCTATTACGGCATCGACGGCGTCAAGCTGCTGCGTGAAGGTCTCAATGCGCACGACGTGCTGGCTGCCCTGCTCGCCACCGACGACGGCCGCGAGAGCCGCCAGATCCACATCATGGACGCGAGCGGCGCGATTGCTGCGCATACCGGTCGCGACTGCGTGGATTGGTGCGGGCACATTGCGGGCAGCGGCTTCTCGATCGCCGGCAACATGCTCGCGGGCGCCGATGTGCTCGAGGAGACCGCAAAAACCTATATCGCCAATGACAGTCTGCCCTTCCCGCGCCGCCTGCTCGCCGCGATGCGCGCGGGCGAAGCCGCCGGCGGCGACAAGCGCGGCAAGCAGTCCGCCGCGCTCCTGATCCACGGCGAGGAGGAATGGCCGGCGCTGGACATCCGCGCCGACGATCATCCCGATCCACTTGGTGAGCTCGAGCGGCTCGAGCGGGTCAGCCACGAGCTCTGGGTCCACTTCCGCGCCTCCATGCCGACGCGGCAGAACCCGGCCGGCAACACCGATCGCAGTGTCATCGACGCCAGCATCGCCGCAGCGCGCGCAAACCGATCATGAACCCGAGCCCCCTCATCGAGATCAGCGATCTGCGCATACGTTTTCACGGCGACGACGGCCGCATCACCCATGCGGTCGACGGTGTCGATCTCAGCGTCGCCAATGGCGCGACGCTCGGCCTCGTTGGTGAATCCGGCTGCGGCAAGAGCGTGACGTCGCTGGCGATCATGGGCCTGCTGCCTAAGCAGAGCGCGGAAATCTCCGGCGCGATCCGCTTCGACGGTTTCGACCTGCTCAAGACGTCGGACCAGACGCTGCGCGACCTTCGCGGCAACCGGCTCGCCATGATCTTTCAGGAGCCGATGACCTCGCTCAATCCGAGCTTCACCATCGGCGATCAGATCGTCGAGACGATTTTGCGCCATCGCGGCGGTTCACGCAGGAGTGCGCGCGAGCGGGCGATCGATCTGCTGCGTCGCGTCCACATCCCCTCGCCCGAGCGGCGGATCGACGAATATCCGCACAAGCTCTCCGGCGGCATGCGCCAGCGCGTCATGATCGCAATGGCGCTTGCCTGCGACCCGCGGCTGCTGATCGCGGACGAGCCAACCACCGCGCTCGATGTCACGCTGCAGGCGCAGATCCTGGAGCTGATGCGCGAGTTGAAGGCGGCGAGCGGCGCGGCCATCATCCTCATCACCCACGATCTCGGCGTCGTCGCCGAAGTCTGCGACGAGGTGGCGGTGATGTATGCCGGCGAGATCGTCGAGCGCGCACCGGTGGACGAGCTGTTCTCGGCGCCGCAGCATCCCTACACCGTCGGCCTGCTCGGCTCGATCCCGCGGCTCGACCATCGCGCCGAACAGCTCGCCACCATCGAGGGCATGGTTCCGAACATGGCGCAGCCGCCCGCCGGCTGTCGCTTCGCCGCCCGCTGCCCCTTCGTGCTGGACGCCTGCACCAAGGCGCCGCCGCCGCTGGTCGAAGTCAGTTCCGGCCACTTCTCGCGCTGCATCCGCGCGCCGCTCCAACGTCTGGTGTCGTGATGGCTCTGCTCGAGGTCCACGGCCTGGTCAAGCATTTCGTCGCCGAGCGTTCGCTGTTCGGCCGGGCGCTGGCGCATGTCAAAGCCGTTGATGGCGTTTCCTTCTCGCTCGACGCCGGCAAGACGCTGGCGCTGGTCGGTGAATCCGGCTGCGGCAAATCCACCGTCAGCCGCCTGGTGCTGCGGCTGATCGAGCCGGATGCAGGCACGATCCGTTTCGAAGGCCGCGATCTGCTGTCGCTCGACGCCGGCGCGCTGCGCGCCTTTCGCCGCGAGGCCCAGATCATCTTCCAGGATCCCTACGCCTCGCTCAATCCGCGCATGACCGTCGGCCAGATCCTGACCGAGCCGCTGGCTCTGCACGATCTGGTGCCGCCCGCCCGGCGGCGCGAACGCATCGAGGAGATCTTGCGGCTGGTCGGGCTGGAGCCGCGGCTGGCGCGGCGTTACCCGCACGAATTTTCCGGCGGCCAGCGCCAGCGCATTGCCATCGCCCGCGCGCTCGCGGTCGAGCCGAAACTGATCATCTGCGATGAGCCGGTCTCGGCGCTCGACGTCTCGATCCGCTCGCAGATCCTCAATCTGCTGCGCGAGCTCCAGGACCGGCTTGGGCTGGCCTACATTTTCGTTTCGCACGACCTCGCGGTGGTCAAGCACATCGCCGACCACGTGGCGGTGATGAATCTCGGCCAGATCGTCGAAGCGGCTGCGGCGGACGCACTGTTCGCCGCGCCGCGTCATCCCTACAGCCGGGCTCTATTGTCCGCGATCCCGGTGCCTAAACCGCGGGCAAAGCGCAGCCGGATTGTGCTGCAGGGAGAGATCCCCAGCGCGCTCAATCCGCCGCCGGGATGCCGCTTCCACACCCGCTGTCCCTACGTGGTCGACCGTTGCCGCAGCGAAATGCCTCAGCTCGTGGGGGATGGCATCGGACATGCAACGGCGTGCCACCGAACGTCGGAACTGCCGTCGTCCGAGGCGATCGTCCCGACGGACGGCGGCTTCTCCCCGGTTCTCGAAAAATTGGTCGCCGCCTTCAGCGGCGGCCCGGAAGCAGTCCGCGGCAGCGGGGTTAGTTCATTGGGGACGAACCCGCCATGGCCGCAAAACAGAGGTTGAGAGCGATGAGTCCTATGCGTTTGGCACTCCTGGCGTCGGCATTGCTGACGTCGCTCGCAGGCGCGGCCCAGGCCCAGGCCCAGACCACGCTTCGCATCGGCATTGCCGAGGATCCTGACATCCTCGATCCCAGCATCGGCCGCACCTATGTCGGCCGCATCGTCTTCTCTGCCTTCTGCGACAAGCTGTTCGACATCGACGAGAAGCTCAACATCGTGCCGCAGCTCGCGCTGTCGCATGAGACGTCGGCCGACGGCAAGGAGATGACGATCAAGCTCCGGCCCAACGTGAAATTCCACGACGGCGAGCCGCTCGACGCGGAAGCGGCAAAGTTCTCGATCGAGCGTCACATGACGCTACCGACCTCGTTCCGCAAGTCCGAGCTTGCCAGCGTCGACCACGTCGAGGTCGTCGATCCCCTGACCATCAAGCTGGTACTCAAGACGCCTTACTCCCCGCTGATCGCGCAGCTGACCGACCGCTCCGGCATGATGGTGTCGCCGAAGGCCGCCAAGGAAGCCGGCGACAAGTTCGGCCTGCATCCGGTCTGCGCCGGTCCCTACAAGTTCGTCGAGCGCGTGCAGCAGGACCGCATGGTCTTCGAAAAATTCGCCGACTACTGGAACAAGGACAACATCCATATCGACCGCGTGGTGTTCCTGCCGATCGTGGACGCCACGGTGCGCCTTGCCAACCTGAAGTCCGGCGGGCTCGATCTGATCGAACGCGTGCTCGCCACCGATATCAAGGATGTGCGTGCAGATTCGCGGCTCGTGCTGTCGACGGCGCCCGAGCTCGGCTATTATGGCCTGACCGTCAATATCGGCAACGACAAAGCGAAAGGGCCGCTCAGCCAGTCGGCGAAAGTACGCCAAGCGCTCGATCTGTCGATCGATCGCGAAGCTCTCAATCAAGTCGTCTTCAACGGCGAGTTCACGCCCGGCAACCAGTGGGTCAGCCCGACCCATCCCTATTACCAGAAGGCCTTTCCGGTCCGTGGCCGCGACGTCGCAAAGGCGAAGGCGCTGCTGAAGGAGGCGGGCGTCACCACGCCGATAACGGTCGATTACATGATTCCCAAGGGCGCGGAGAACGAAGCGGTTGCCCAGGTGATCCAGTCGATGGCCGCGGAAGCGGGCTTCGACATCAAGATCCGCGCGGTCGAATTCGCGACCACCTTCAAGCAGGCCCAGGCCGGCGAGTTCCAGATCTTCCAGATCAACTGGAGCGGCCGTATCGATCCCGACGGCAACTCCTATATCTTCATGCGCAGCAAGGCACCGCAGAACGACGGCGTCTATTCGAGTCCGGAGGCCGATAAGCTGCTGGAAGAAGGAAGGGCGACATCCAACGTCGAGGAGCGCAAGGCGATCTACGCCAAGCTGAACAAGATCCTGCTCGACGACCTGCCGATCATATACATCTATCACCGCACGCTCCTGATCGCGCACACGACCAAGCTCCAGGGCTATAAGCAGGTGCCAGATGGCCTCGTGCGCGTGGTCGGGCTGAAGTTCAAGTGAGCACGGCGTCGCCTGACACGCGGCCCGCGCCATGCTGAACTTCCTCGCCCGCCGCATTGTGCAGATCGTGCCGACACTGTTCTTCGTGTCGGTGCTGATCTTCTCGCTCCAGCAATTGTTGCCGGGTGATCCGGCGCTGGTGATGGCCGGTGAGGAGCGCGACCCCGCCGTGATCGAGCAGATTCGCCAGCAATACCGGCTCGATCAGCCGATTCCCGTGCAGTACGTCTACTGGCTCAAGGGAGTCCTGACCGGAAATTTCGGTGAATCGCTCCGCAACAAGATGCCGGTGCGCGAGCTGATCGCGCAGAAGCTGCCGGTGACGCTCCAGCTCGGCTCGATGGCAATGTTGATCGCGCTCCTGATCGGTATTCCCGCCGGCATCGTCTCCGCCGTGAAGAAGGGCACCGTCTGGGACTACGGCGCCAATTTGTTCGCGCTGTGGGGCATCTCGACGCCGAATTTCTGGCTCGGCATCATGCTGATCTTCCTGTTCTCGATCGAACTCGGCTGGCTGCCGGCGTCCGGCTACGTGCCGCTGACCGAGAACTGGCGTGCGAGCCTCGCCGCCACCATCATGCCGGCCTTCGTGCTCGGCAACGCGATTTCCGCGGTCCTGATGCGGCACACCCGGAGCGCCATGCTGCAGGTGCTGGAAAGCGACTACGTCCGCACCGCGCGCGCCAAGGGATTGTCCGAACGCTCGGTCATCCTCAAGCACGCCATGCGCAACGCACTCACGCCGATCATCACGCTCGGCGCGCTCGAGCTCGGCACGCTATTGTCGGGAGCGGTCCTGACCGAGCAGATCTTCTCGATTCCCGGTTTCGGCAAGCTGATCGTGGACGCCGTGTTCAACCGCGACTACGCGGTCGTACAGGGCGTCGTGCTGGTGACGGCGACGGTCTACATCACGCTGAACCTGGTTGCCGATATCGCCTACATCCTCGTCAATCCACGGCTGCGGGGCTAGACACATGACCGATGCCGTCCTGCCCGCTGCTCTCGTCGCGCAAGCTGACGAGCTGGACAGCCCGGCGCGTCGCGCCCGGCGGCGCCTGTTCAAACGCAAGGCCGCAGTGTTCGGACTTGTCATGATCAGTTTGTTCGTCGGCTTCGCGGCTCTCGCGCCGCTCGTCGTGCCCTACGATCCCATCGCGACGAGCTGGAGCGTGGTCCGCAAGCCGCCCACGGCGGCGCACTGGTTCGGCACCGACGAGCTCGGTCGCGACATCCTGAGCCGCGTCGTCTACGGTGCCCGGGCGTCGTTGCTCGCGGGCCTCATCTCGGTCGCGATCGCGCTGGGCGTCGGCGTCCCCCTCGGCCTGCTTGCCGGCTATCGCGGCGGCTTCGTCGATGCACTGATCAGCCGGATGACCGACGCGATGCTGGCCTGCCCATTCCTGATCCTGGCGATCGCGCTCGCCGCATTCCTCGGGCCGAGCCTCGGCAATGCCATGATCGCGATCGGCATCTCGGCAACCCCGATCTTCATCCGCCTGACCCGCGGCCAGGTGCTGGTCATCAAGGCTGAGGACTATGTCGAGGCGGCGCGCGCGCTCGGCAATCCGCCGTGGCGAATCGCGTTCTCGCACATCCTGCCGAACATCCTGCCGGCGCTGCTGGTGCAGGCGACGCTGTCGATTGCGGCCGCCATCATCGCCGAAGCAGCGCTGTCCTTCCTTGGCCTCGGCCAGCAGCCGCCGGCGCCATCCTGGGGCAGTATGCTCAACGCAGCGCAGCGCTTCCTGACCCAGGCGCCCTGGATGGCGATCTGGCCGGGGCTCGCGATCTTCCTCGTGGTGCTGTCGCTGAACCTGCTCGGCGACGGCCTGCGAGACGCGCTCGATCCAAGGCAGCGCTAAACGTTCCTCATGGTGAGGAGCGCGCTCTTCGCGCGCATCTCGAACCATAAGGCCCCGCTCCCGCGACCATCCTTCGAGACGCGGCCTGACGGCCGCTCCTCAGGATGAGGACCTCAGATCACGGTCTCGCGCATCACGCGGCGGCAATCCATCTCGTATTCGAGATCGACCACCGGCGGCCGGGCATAGTGCCAGGTCAGGCCGGATCGCAACGCCCCGCGGCGGACGAGCTCGTCGACCAGGGCATGGTGGAAGTCGTGCACGGAATAGGCCTGCACGCCGGTCGTGTCCTTCCAGCCGAAGCCGAAGGCCGTCATCCTGTTCTCCATCTGGGAGGTCGTCGTGAAGCGCACCTTCTCGCGAAGGCCGTCCGGGCTGAGGTCGCGGTAGCGCACGGTGCGCTCGACATAGGTCCCATTGCCCTCGCGCGCCTCGGCGCCGCCTGATATCACGAAGCTCGGCGTCTTCGAGCTTGTCGGCCGCGTGAAGGAGAACGCGTAGAACGACGGCTCGGCGGGTGGATCGATCTCCGGACAGACATTGCTGCGCGCCACCGGATTGGTGGTGCCGTCGAAGATGTTCCATTCGGACAACGTCTTCACATAGTGCAGGTTGAACGCGCGAAAGCCTTCCTCGCTGAAGGCCGCGGGCGAGCGCAGTTCGCAGGCGCAGAACGCCGTGAGCGGCCGCCCCGCCTCCTGAATATACTTCGCGGCAAGTGCAAACCCTTCCGCAAGCGGCACCAGGCGGTCGAAGCGGACGCGCTCGATCTCATAGCCGTCATTCGCGGCCGCACCGGCCGAATACTGGAATACGGACGGAATGAAACGGTAATTGCCGGTGGAGAATTCACCAATCATGTCGGACTCCTATTCCAGTTGCATGCGAATGCCCTTGGCGCCGTTAAGCAGGCGCTTCAGGTGAAAGCCAGCCAGGGAATCGCCGGCATGCATTCCAACCAGCGCGGCGAAGGCCGGCATGGCGGCGGCATCCCCGGCTTCCATCTTGGCAAACGCCTCGGAATACAGCGCCGTTTCCGGCGCAGCGAATTGGGCCGGCGTCAGTGGCTCGAACGCGCGCAACGGCTCGCTGCGTCCGCGCAGCGTCAGCTCACCGACAGGGCGACCCCGGAAATTCTCGGCCGCCTCGGCGATGCCGGCACTGACGCAAATCCGCGTGCCCAGATGCTTGTTCGCGGCTTCCAGCCGCGCCGCGATGTTGATGGAGTCGCCATACGCGGTGTAGTCGAAAAACCGGTTGCCGCCGAAATTTCCGACCAGCGCCGGCCCGGCGTGAATGCCGATGCGGGTGGCGCCGAAATTCACGCCTCTCGCTTTCCAGCGCGCGGAAAAATCCTCCGCCCAGACGTCGAGATCGTGCGCACAGGCGACCGCGCGCGTCGCATAGTCGGGCTGATCGCCGGGCGCGTTGAAGAGCACCTGGATCGCATCGCCGATGATCTTGGCAACCGTCCCCTCATGCGCGAAGACGATTTCGGTCATGCCGCCGACATATTCGTTGAGAAGCGCACCCAGCGTCTCCGGCGGCGCAGTTTCGACCAGCGAGGTGAAGCCGGTAATGTCAGTGAAGATGGTCGCGATATCGCGCCACTGCACTTCGATTCCCTCGCTCTCACCGTTGGCCGCCAGACGCTTGGCGAGCTCGGGCGAGAAATGACGCGAGAGCGCGGCATGGGCGCGCTCTGCCTCCGCCTGGCGGCCTCGCACCTCACGCAGCATTTCGATATGGCGGATGGTCTTCTGGATCGTCGTCTCCAGGTCGGCGAAGTCGATCGGCTTGGTCAGGAAGTCGAACGCGCCGCGGTTCATGGCAGTGCGAATGTTGCTCATGTCGCCATAGGCCGAGACGATGATGGTGGACTTCTTGTCTTCGGCTTCCTGGAGCTTCGCCAGCAGCGACAGCCCGTCCATCCTGGGCATGTTGATGTCGGAGACCACCATGTCGACATGCGGGTTCTGCTCGAGCGACTGCAGCGCTTCGAGACCGTCGCGGGCGAACATGATGGTCACCAAACCATCGCGAATCTGCTTGCGGAATTTTTGCAGGACCAACGCCTCGAGATCCGGCTCGTCGTCGACGAAAAGGATGGTCGCGGTCATGCGGCTTGCCCGAGCCTCGTGTCGATTTCCTGCCGCAGCAGCGCGAAATCGATCGGCTTGGTGAGAAGTCCGACTGCGCCGCGCTCGATCGCCTTCCGACGCGTCTCGGCATCGCCATAGGCGGTGATCATGATGACGGGAACGTCCGGATGCGCATCACGCACCTTCGGCAGCATGTCGAGCCCGCTCATGCCGGGCATGTTGATGTCGGACAGAATCAGGATCAACGAGGGATCGCGAACCTCCGCGGCGAGCTTCAGCGCATCGGGTGCGGAGGGCGCGAATTCCATCTGGAAGCGGCCGGCGCGCAAATCGCGCCGAAACTGCTGCCGAAACAGCGCCTCGACGTCGGGCTCGTCATCGACGACCAGGATGTAAACGTTCAAGTCTTGCCTCCGGAAGTGTCGTCCGCCGCCATCATGCGCGGCAGGGTGATGATGAACTCGGTGAACACACCGGGCTCGGTGTTCACGTCGATCGTACCGCCGTGCTGATTCACGACGATGTCATGGCTCATGGAAAGGCCAAGGCCGGTGCCCTCGCCGGCCGGCTTGGTGGTGAAGAAGGGATTGAACATCTTCTCCCTCACCTCCGACGGGATCCCGGTGCCGTTGTCGCGAATGCGGATCTCGAGCTTGTCGCCGAGAGTTTTGGTTGCCGCGCGCAAGGTGGGCTCGAAGGCGTCTGCGGCGCTCTCCTTGCGCTTGGCGGTGGCGTAGAAGCCGTTCGAGATCAGATTGAGGAAGACGCGCGTGATTTCCTGCGGATAAACATCGACCATGCCCGCCGCGGGGTCGAAGCCGCGCTCGATCGTGACGTTGAAGCCGGGCCTTTCGACACGGGCGCCGTGATAGGCGAGATTAAGGCTCTCCTCCAGGATCGCGTTGATATCGCTGGGGCGATGCTCGCCGGAGCCCTCGCGCGAATGCAGCAGCATGTTCCTGACGATGGAATCGGCGCGCTTGCCGTGCTGCACCACCTTTTCGAGGTTGCTCTTGAGCATGCCGGTCAGCTCGTCGACCTCCTCCTTTGTCTTGCCGTCGAGCGAGGCCCCTTGAAGGGCCTCGTTGAGCTCGTCGATCAGTTCCGTCGACACCGCCGAGAAATTGTTTACGAAATTGAGCGGGTTCTTGATCTCGTGCGCGATCCCCGCCGTGAGCTGGCCGAGGGACGCGAGCTTCTCGGTCTGAATCAGGCGGTCCTGCGCGGTACGAAGATCGTTGAGAGATTGCCGGAGTTCTGCGGTCCGCTGCTCCACCTTGTTCTCGAGGTCTGCATACGATTCCTGCAGGCGCTCGCCCATGTGGTTGAACTGGTCTGCGAGACCCTCGAGCTCGTCACCGGTTCTGATCGAGATGCGCTGGGAGAAATCGCCGCTGCCGATGCGCTCGGCGCCGCTCCGCAGCGCCTGGATCGGCCCGACCATGCGGCGCGCGAGGAATATCCCGGCAAGCACTGCGAAGATCGACGCCGCGAGCAGCACGAATGCAAGCCGTTCCAACGCGGCATAGAGCGCCGCATAGGCCTCCTCGACGGGGAGCTCGACGAACATGGTCCAGTGCAGCGGCGCGATGGGGGCCGACGCAGTCAGCACCTTCCGTCCCTGGAGATTGCGCGCTTCGGAAAGCGCGTCGAGCGTGGCGCTGCCTCCGGCAAGCGCGGCGCGCACCTGGCTGAGACCAGACATATCGGTGTTGCGCAGGACCAGGCTGATATCGGGGTGCGCGATCAGGCGTCCCTCCGGACCGACTACATAGGCATGTCCGTGCTCGCCGACCTTGATCTGGGACACGACGTCCCAGATCAGCTTGAGATTGACCTCCGCGATACTGACGCCGGCATCCTTGCGCGACCCGGCCTGCGCCAGGGTCATATACGGCTCGGACTCCCTGCGGAAATAGACCGGACCGTAAAAAACCTTGTGCGCGACCGCCTCGGTGAACTTCGGATCGTCCGACAGGTCAATCCCGCTGTCGATCGCGTCCATGGCGAGCCGCGAGACCCGCAGCCGCTCCCTGCCGGTCGCATCGACCTGGGCGAGCTCGGTGACCGCAGGGACCTGGCGCAGCAGCCGCAGCGCATCGAACCGGCGCTGCTCGATCGAGCCCGCCGACCAGGGCAGCTGCGTGGTCCAGCCGAGCTGGCTCTCGATCTCCTTGACGAACTGACCGATCTTGGCCGCGGCCGCCTCCGCCTGTTCATGCTGAACCCGGATCAGCGCGGCCTTGTGCTCGCGATAGTAGAAGAGGACCTCGAACAGCCCGTTGGCCAGCAGCGCGATCGCGACGACAGCCACGAACAGCGCGACATATTTCGTGAAGAGCCGGCTCCTGATCCCCTGCCCTGGCGTCGTGCCGGACGCGACGGCAACCGGCGACGCGTTGGGCAGCGCCCTGGCTTGCGGGGTGTCGGGGTGGAGGGAAAGGCTCATCCCGCCGAACCTAGCAAGAAGACCGGACCTTGTCTCTCGCGAGCGCGGGAAAGGCTAGCCGAAGCGCCGGAGGCAATAGAAAAGGGCGGCAGCGGATTGGCCGCTGCCGCCCTCGGGTTCCTTGATTTGCGGCCTCAGGTCGGCCGGAGCGCCTTGGAGCCGAGGTCCAGATCGTTGACCTGCTTGTTGCGCTCGGAATCGGCCGCCGCGCGATGGTCGGTCGCCAGCACCACATAGACCGCCGGCAGCACGAACAGCGTGAACAACGTGCCGATCGACATTCCGGCGACGACCACCAGACCGATCGAGAAGCGGCTCGCCGCGCCTGCACCGGTCGCGGTCAGGAGCGGGATCAGGCCCGTCACCATCGCGGCCGTAGTCATCAGGATCGGCCGCAGACGAATGCGGGCCGACATTTCGATGGCGGAGCGGCGATCGAGCCGTTCGTTGATCTGGAGCTCGTTGGCGAACTCCACCATCAGGATGCCGTGCTTGGTGATCAGGCCCACCAAGGTCAGCAGGCCGACCTGGGTGTAGATGTTCATGGTCGCCACGCCGAAGAACAGCGGGATCAGCGCACCAACGATCGCCATCGGCACCGAGATCATGATGACCAGCGGATCGCGCAAGCTCTCGAACTGCGCCGCCAGCACCAGGAAGATGATGATCAGCGCGAAGCCGAACGTGATCGCGAGCTGGTTGCCTTCCTGCACATACTGCCTGCTGTCAGCAAGATAATCATGGCTGAAGCCTTGCGGCAGGTTTTTGGCCTCGCTCTCGAGGAAGTCGACCGCCGCACCGACGGTCACGCCGGGCATCGGCACTGCCGAGAAGGTCGCCGAGTTGAGCTGATTATAATGTGTCAGCGAATTCGGCTCGGTCTTGGTCTCGATCGACACCACCGTCGACAGCGGAAGCTGCTGGCCGGTGTTGGTCGTCACATAGTAGCCGGCAAGCGATTCCGGCGAGAGCCGCTGGCCGCGCGGCACCTGCGGGATGACCTGATAGGAACGGCCCTCGAGGTTGAAGCGGTTGATGTAGTTGCCGCCGAGCAGCACCGCGAGCGAGCTGCCGAGGTTCTGCATACTGACGCCGAGATCCTGCGCCTTGGTGCGGTTGATCGTCACCTTCACGTTCGGCTGGTTGTAGGCAAGGTCGCTGTCTGAGACGATGAACATTCCGCTCTTGCGGGCAGCAGCCTTCAGCTTCTCCATCTGTTCGTAGACAGTTTGGAAGCTGGCGGTGGAGTTGATCACCATCTGCACCGGGAGGCCGCCCGGGCCGCCCGGCAGCGGCGGCAGGTTGAACGCGAACGCCTGCACGCCCTCGATCTTGGAAAGCTCGGCCTGCACCAGCGACTTCAGCTGGATCGACGAACGCTTGCGGTCTTCCCACGGCTTCAGCAGCATGCCGGCGATACCGCCCTGCGGGCCGTTGATGCCGTTCAGCACGAAGCGCAGATCGGTCTCGGGGAATTTCTGGAATTCCTTGTCGAGCTTCTCGCCGTAAAAGTCGACGTAGTCGATGTTGGCGTATTTCGGCGCCTTGGTCACCGCGAACACGATGCCCTGGTCTTCCTCAGGCGCCAGCTCCTTCGACGTGTGCATGTAGAGGAAGCCGACGAGCCCGAGGATGGTCACCGCAAACAGGCCGGTGATGGCCTTATAGTCGAGCGAGCGGTCGAGCCTGCGCCCGTACCACCGCGTCAGCGCGCCAAACACCTTGTTGACCGCCTTGGCGAAGCGACCCTCTTCGGTGTTCTTCAGCAACACCGAGCACATCATCGGCGACAGCGTCAGCGCGATCACGCCGGACACGATCACCGAGCCCGCAAGCGTGAAGGCGAATTCACGGAACAGCGAGCCGGTCAGGCCGCCGAGGAAACCGATCGGCGCGTACACGGCTGCGAGCGTGATGGTCATCGAGACGACGGGACCCACGATTTCGCGCGCGCCTTCCAGCGATGCCTGGACTGGCGTTTTCCCTTCCTCCAGATGACGATGGATGTTTTCCACCACGACGATGGCATCGTCGACCACGAGGCCGATCGCGAGCACCATCGCGAGCAGGGTCAGCAGGTTGAAGCTGAAGCCCAGCGCCAGCATCAGCGTGCAGACGCCGATCATCGACAGCGGGATGGTGACGACGGGAATGATCACCGAACGGAACGACGCCAGGAACAGGAAGATCACCACGATCACGATGATCACGGCTTCACCCAGCGTCTTCTCGACTTCGTCGATCGAGGATTGGATGAACTTGGTCGAATCGTAGGCGACCTTCATCTTCATCGACGGCGGCAGATTGCGCTCCAGTTCGGGGAACAGCGCCCGCACGCCCTTGACCAGCGTCAGCGGGTTGCCCTGCGGCGTTGCCTGCACACCGATGAAGATCGCGTGCTCGCCGTTGAAGGCGACGCTCGCGTCCGTGCTCTGCGCCGCAAGCTCGACGGTGGCGATGTCCTCCATCCGCACGAAGCCGCCGTCCTTGGCCTTGACGATCATCTTCTTGAACTGGTTGACGTCGGTCAGGCCCGTATTCGTCGATACGTTCGAGACGATGAGATAGCCCTTGGTCTGCCCCGCCGCGGACTGGAAGTTGTTGGCGGTGATCGCGGTCGCGACATCCGCAGGCGACACATTGCGGCCAGCCATCTTCAGGGGATCAAGCCAGAGCCGCATCGCAAAGGTCTGGCCGCCGAGAATGTCGGCGGAGGCCACGCCGTCGACGGTCGACAGCACCGGTTGCACAACGCGTGTCAGATAGTCGGAGATCGCCGAGCCCGACAGCTCTTCGGACGAGAATCCGAGATACATCACGGCCGTGGTCTGGCCCGTGGTCTTGGTGACGATCGGGTCGTTGGATTCCTTCGGGATCAGATACTTGACCGAGTTCGTCTTGGCCAGAACCTCGGTCAGCGCCTGGTTCGGATCGAAGTTCAGCTTGATGTAGACCTGGATCGTCGAGGTGCCGAGCACCGAGGACGAGGTGATATAGTCGACACCTTCGGCGGAAGCGACCGCCTGCTCGATCGGCGTGGTGATGAAGCCCTGGATCAGGTCCGCGGACGCGCCGGGATAGACGGTCGTGATGTTGATGACCGTGTTCGACAGCTTCGGATATTGCCGGATCGGCAGCGTCGTTGCCGCGCGCAGGCCGATCAGCAGGATCAGCAGGCTGACGACGACCGACAGGACCGGGCGTTTGATGAAAATATCAGTAAAGCGCATCGCGGCGATCTCGATTTCTTTGACTTGCAAAGCGCATGACCCGGCCGTGCCGGATCATGCTGCAACGTGTACGATGTCAGTAGCGCGGCGGCTGCGCCGGGATCTGCGGAGCCGGGTCGGTCGAAATCGACACTGCCGCGCCCGATTGCAGCTTGAGCTGGCCGACGGCGACGACCTTGTCGCCCGGCTTCACGCCCTTGACGATTTCGACGCGGCCTTCGACCCGGCTGCCGGTCTGCACGAAAGTGCGCACCGCGCTCAGGCTGGTCTTGCCGTCCGCTTCCTTCTTCTCGGTGACCACGAACACCGAGTCGCCGTACAGCGTGTAGTCGACCGCCGTCTCCGGCACGGTGACCACGGCCGGCTTGTCTGGCAGCACCACCGTGGTGGTCACGAACATACCGGGCTTCAGGATCTTCTCCGGATTGGAGACGGTCGCCTGCACGCGGATGTTGCGGGTGTCGGCCGAGATCTGCGGCTCGATCGTGGTGATCTTGGCGTCGAAGGTGCGACCGGGATAGGCGTCGACCTTCAACCGGACCGGCTGACCGACCTTGAGGCTGCCCGAGTCCTTTTCCGTCACCGTGAAGTTGGCCCACAGCTCCGATAGATCCGTCAGCGAAACGATGGCCGTGCCGGCGGTCAGATACTGGCCGACCTCGACCTTGCGGACGCCGAGATCGCCGGCGAACGGCGCGCGGACCAGCTTCTGGGAGATCAACGCTTCGGTCTTGGCGATACCCGCCTGCGCCTGATCGTACGCGGCCTGCGCGGTGTCGACGGTTGCCTGCGGCCCGAACTGTCGCGATGCCAATTGCTTGGCGCGGTCGAGCGACAGCTGCGCGACGGTGGACTGCGCCTTGTAATTGGCGAGATCGCCCTGCTCCGGCGCGTCAAACATCTGCACCAGCGGCGTGCCGGCCTCGACATGCGTGCCCGGCTCGAACTTGATCTCGGTGACGCGGCCGTTGACGTCGGCGCTGACGTCGACCTGGTGCACGGCTGCGAGACCACCGACCGCGGTCAACAGGTTCGGCACCACCTCGGACTTTGCCTCGGCGGCGCTGACCGCGACCGGCGGCGGTTTGTTGTTGGCGAAGAACTGCTTGATCATCTGGCCGCGGAAATAATTGAACCAGACGAGGCCACCGACGAGCACGGCCAGAAGCGTGCCGACGATGATGAACCAGAGCACCGGCCGGACCGGACGCTTGGGAGCCTTGTTGTCGATCGGTTCGCCCGAAATCTTGTGTTCGGTGACGATGTTCATGTCATGCACTCTCTGCAATCGCCGACTTGTCCGCACACGCGGCCTGATTGCGGCCCAAATGCGAGACAATTGCGGCGTCGTTAAGTCCGATACCCCTCAGGAGAAACTCACACAGCTGCCGCTCGAGGTCGTTCGCCTTGCCGTAAGCGAGACACGGCGTGGCCGGCAGCCTGGTCAGCGCAGCGGTCATCACGGTGTGATGCGCAAACCAGAACAGGTTGAGCGGTTCGCCGTTGTATGGCCGCGCGTCCCGGGCGGCAATCGCACGCTCGAGCGAGGCGACGAAGGCCGCCCCGATCAGCGTCTCGATCTTGGCATATAGCAAACGAGCGAATTCGCCATCATCCAAATGGCTCGTAGCCATCAATCGCAGGCGCTGGGCCTCTTCCTGGTCGGGCCCGTCGGCGATGTGCATGAAATGCCCGACCATGCCGCGGATCAGTTCGACCAACGTGGCCGTCGACGGCTCACGTTCGAGCAGCTCCATGAGCGCCGGGTCCGCCTCGCATTCGTCGGTGAGAATTTCGGCGTACAGCGCGGCCTTGGACGGGAAATGCTTGAACAGCAGCGCTTCGGAAATGGCAGCGGCGGCCGCCACGCTCTTGGTCGTGGTGCCGGTATAGCCGTGTCGGGCAAAGCAACGCTTTGCGGCGCCGAGGATCAATTGACGCCTCAGGTCGCTCGTCATACGCAATGAGCTCATGCTAGTGAGTAAGCACTCACCCACGCAAAAGTCAAGCACTATGCTGCATCGCAACCTGAGTGCGTTGGAATTTCAGTGGAAATTCGCCGCGCCCACAAGGCCCACGTGCAGGACGGAGGCGCAGAGGAAGGCCCGCTAGATCGGCTGGAAGCCGAGGTGGCCGCGGACCCGGTTGAGAATGTAAGTCCCATCCCGGCTCGGCAAAATCCGCTCCAGACTGGCGCTGTCGATCTTCATATTGGCAAAGCGCGGCCCGGCCGTGACGTCGTGGACGGCTTGGGCGAAGGCCTCGACCTCGGCCATGGTCGTCACAGACCGGCTATCCCCGATGCCGCAGGCTTTGGCCACGCCGACGAGGTCGACGGCGACGGCGGTGTGGCTGGTCTGGCCCCCGGTCTCGCCATAGGCCTCGTTGTCGAGCACTGCGATCGAGAGGTTGGACGGCTTTTGCAGGCCGATGGTCGCAAGGCTGCCCATGCCCATCAGCATCTCACCGTCGCCGGTGATGACCAGCACCGGCAGTTCTGGCTGCGCCAGGGCGAGGCCCAGGCCGATCATCGCCGCCCCGCCCATGCCGCCCCAGAGGTAGAAATTCCGGGCATGATCACCGGCCGCGCACATGTCGTTGGTGGAGGCGCCGAGGCCGCCGATCGCAACCACATCCTTGCGATCCGCGAGCAGCGTGGACACCACCTGACGGCGGTCGAGGAGATTGGCCTTGCTCATTTGGTGAAAACCTTGGCGCCGATCAGGCGCTGCGACAGCAGGACGGCGGTGGGCGTGAGCGCGTTGTAGGCCTGAGCGGCCGCCGCCTCGAGCACGGCCGGCACCTCGGCTGCGGTCGAAGCCCGCAGCACCTTGACGCCCGAGAGCTCGAATACGCCCTGGGTGGTCGATCCCATCGGCACCTGCCACGGATTGAACTCGCCCCACTCGCCACGCATGGTCACCAGCGTGAGGAAAGGAAAGCGCAGGATCGGGATCAGCGACAGCATGTTGATGCAATTGCCGACCCCGCTCGACTGCATCAACAGCACGCCGCGCTGGCCACCCGTCCAGGCGCCGGCGAGAAGCGCCACGCCCTCTTCCTCCGTCGTCAGTGGAATGCCGCGCATCGTCGACGAGGCCAGCACGCGTTGGATCAATCTCGAATGGCCGGCGTCGGGCACGTAGGGCACCTGCCGGACGTTGAAGCGTTGCAATGTCGCGAAAATATCGTCGGGCCACTGAGTGCTGGACTCGGCGGCCGTGTCGGCAGCGTCAGAGCGGGCGTGCATTTTCCTGTCCGGTCGGCTTGCAAATCGCAGCTCGACTGTAGACGGTGAACCGAGCCGCTCAAAAGAGCGAATACGGCATATCGGACTCAACCGGCGAGTATGGCGGCATGAACGCAAGTGCGAACGACCTAGCGGCCAGTTTCGATCTGGAGAAGCTGACGCCGGAATTCTACGACAATCCCTACCCGACCTATCGTGCACTGCGGGAGAACGAGCCGGTCAAGCGCCTGCGCAACGGCACCGTGTTCCTGACCCGCTATGACGATCTCGTCACGACCTACAAGAACACAAAATCGTTCAGCTCGGACAAGAAGCGCGAGTTTGCGCCGAAATACGGCGACACCCCGCTCTACGAGCATCACACCACGAGCCTCGTCTTCAACGATCCGCCGGCGCATACCCGCGTGCGGCGCCTGATCATGGGCGCGCTGTCGCCACGTGCGATCGCGGGGATGGAGCCTGATATCGTCAAGCTGGTCGAAGGCCTGCTCGACGCCGTCGCCGCCAAAGGCACTTGCGAGCTGATCGAGGATTTCGCCGCCTCGATCCCCATCGAGGTGATCGGCAATCTGCTCGACGTGCCCCATGACGAGCGCGCGCCGCTGCGCGACTGGTCGCTCGCGATCCTCGGTGCCCTCGAACCGGTGGTGTCGCCTGAAGTGGCTGCCCGCGGCAACAAGGCGGTGACGGACTTCCTCGCCTACCTCCGAACGCTGGTCGCGCGCCGGCGCGAAAGGCCCGGCAATCCCGAACGCGACGTGCTGACGCGACTGATACAGGGTGAGGACAACGGCGAGCGGCTGACCGAGAAGGAGCTGCTGCACAACTGCATCTTCCTGCTCAATGCCGGCCACGAGACTACCACCAATTTGATCGGCAACGGCCTCGTGGCGCTCGACCGGAATCCGGATCAGAAGCGGCGGCTGATTGACAACCCCGACCTCATCAAGACTGCGGTCGAAGAGATGCTGCGCTACGAGAGTTCGAACCAGCTCGGCAACCGCATGACCACGGAGCGGGTCGAGCTCGGCGGCGTCATGCTGGATGCCGGCACGTCGATCACGCTGTGCATCGGCGCGGCCAACCGCGATCCGGCGCAGTTTCCGGACCCCGAGAGATTCGACGTCGCGCGCACGCCGAACCGGCATCTCGCCTTCGCCACCGGCGCGCATCAATGCGCCGGCATGGCGCTGGCGCGGCTGGAAGGCGCCATCGCGATCTCACGCTTCCTGGCGCGCTTCCCGAACTATGCCGTGAGCGGACAGCCAGTCAGGGGCGGACGGGTGCGGTTCCGCGGCTTTTTGAGCGTGCCGTGCGCGATCGACTGAGGTCTCAAACAAAAAAACCGCGAAAACAACCCCATGCACAGTAGAAGGTTACCGGCGCGGCATGCCCCGGCGATCCCGCGCAACCATTTGACATCTCAGGCCATCGGCGCCGGCGCGCGCAACAAATTCCGGAAGGCCTAGACCACCGTCTTGTGCCGCGCGATGCAGGTTTGCAGCACCTCGTCCATGGGTTTGCTCCACCAGTCGTTGGAGAAGATTTCGATCTCCGAATAGCCGGCAAAGCCCTGCGCTTCGACCGCTGCGCGCACCGATTTGATGTCGATGAGGCCGTCGCCCATCATGCCGCGGTCGTTGAGAATGTCCCTGGTCGGCACCAGCCAGTCGCAGACATGGAAGGCGAGCAGGCGATCCCGGCCGGCGCGCGCGATCTGGCCCATCAGCTCCGGATCCCACCAGATGTGATAGACGTCGAGTGCGACGCCGAGCATGCCGCTGCGATAGGGATCGAGCCGGTCGCAGATGTCGAGGGCCTGCTTCGTCGTATTGACGCAGGCGCGGTCCGCCGCATAGGCCGGATGCAGCGGCTCGATCGCCAGCGGCAGCTTGGCCTGTTTGGCGTAATCGAGCATATCGGCGAGCGCTTCCTCGACCTGCGTCCGCGCGCCGGCGATGTCCTTCGACGCCTCGCTGCCCGGCCGCGAATATTGCGGCAGGCCGCCGACGACGAGAACGATGCAGGGGGCTCCCAGCGCCTTGGCTTCGTCGACGCAGCGCCGGTTATCGTCGCGCACCTCGACCCGCCGCGATGCGTCGGAGGTGAACATACCGCCACGGCAATAGCCTGATAGATCGAGGCCGGCCTCGCGCACCGCGCGGGCGGCGCGGTCGAGGCCGACGGCAGCGACCTGGTCGCGCCAGGGATCGATGGCGCGGATGCCGTGCCTGGCACAGGCGTCGACGATTTCGACGAGGTCACCCTGCTTGCGGATTGTCGCCGTGTTCAGCGACAGCCAGCGATGGTCGGACGAAAAATCACGCATCAGGATTCGATTCCGCGCGTTGACAGCACCGCCTTCATCCGCCGCGTCGCCAACTCCGGATCGGCGAGCAGCCCGGCCTTGTCGGCGAGGCGGAACAGCTCGGCCAGATGCAGCGTCGAGCGCGTGCTCTCCTGCCCGCCGACCATGGTGAAGTGGTCCTGGTGGCCGTTGAGATAGGCCATGAACACCACGCCTGTCTTGTAGAACCGCGTCGGCGCCTTGAAGATGTGACGGGACAGCGGCACCGTCGGCCCCAGTACGTCGTGGAAGCCGGCTTCGTCGCCCGCCGCAAGCCGCGACAAGGCATACGACGCCGCCGGCGCGATCGCATCGAAGATCCCGAGCAGCGCGTGCGAAAAGCCCTGTTCGTCGCCGGCAATCAGCTCCGCATAATTAAAATCGTCGCCGGTGTACATCTTGATGCGCTTGTCGAGACGACGGCGCATGTCGATCTCGCGCTGCTTGTCGAGCAGCGAAACCTTGACACCGTCCACCTTGGCGGCGTTGCCGTTGATGATGGCGACCGCAATATCCATCGCCTTGTCGAGATCATTGGTGCCCCAATATCCCGTCAGCGCCGGATCGAACATGTCGCCGAGCCAGTGGATGATCACGGGCTCGCGGACCTGCGACAGCACGCGGTCGTAGACCTTTGCGTAATCGTCGGCATTACGGCCAAGCTTCGCCAGCGCGCGCGACGCCATCAAAATGATGCGGCCGCCGACCTTCTCGACCGCCGATACCTGCTCCTCATAGGCGCGGATCACGTCGTCGAGATTTTTGGCGTCCTCGACCGGGAGATGGTCCGTGCCCGCTCCGGAAAACACCAGGGCGTTGCGTCGCTTCGCGGCGGACACCGAGCGCGTGATCAGCTCCAGCGAGGTCGGCCAATCCAGCCCCATGCCGCGCTGCGCGGTGTCCATGGCTTCCGCAACGCCGAGCCCAAGGTCCCAGACGTGCTCGCGAAAGGCGATGGTCTTGTCCCAGTCGACGGCAGCGGAGAGCCACGGGTCGTTGTCGGCGAAGGGATCGACCACGGTATGGACGGCCGAGAACGCGATGCGGTTGAGCGGTCCCTCGAGCTTTGCGGGAAACGTCCGCGAGGCTGCGAGCCGGTAGGTCTCGATCGAGCGATCGGCTTTCGGCAGCTTGAGCGACAGGGACGACATCGACAGGACGGGCTTGTTCATTATTCCCTCCTCAGACCTTGATCGGCGCGACGTCGATCCAGCGCCGCTCCTTCCAGCTCCTCAGCGCGCATTCGGCGAGTTGCACGCCCTTGACGCCTTCGAGCAGCGTGAACTTGTAGGGCGCATCCTCGTAGACGTGGCGGATGAACATCTCCCACTGCTCCTTAAAGCCGTTGTCGTAGGTGACGTTGTCCGGCAGTTTCTGCCAGTCGCCGTAGAAATCGTGCAGCCGCTTCTCGTCGGGGTTCCACACCGGCCGGGGCGTTGCTTGCCGCGCCTGGATCATGCAGTCCGAGAGGCCGGCGACGGCCGAGCCGAGCGTGCCGTCGACTTGGAAGGTGACGAGATCGTCGCGATAGACGCGCGTCACCCATGACATGTTGATGTGGGCGATGGCGCCGCCCTTGAGCTGGAACGTGGCATAGGCGGAGTCGTCGGCCGTCGCCTTGTACTTCTTGCCCTGCTCGTCGAAACGCTCGGGGATGTCGGTGTTGCCGATGCAACTCACGCTCTCGACCTCGCCGAAGAGATTGTCGAGCACGTAGCGCCAGTGGCAAACCATATCAAGGATGATGCCGCCGCCGTCCTCGTCGCGGTAATTCCATGACGGCCGCTGCGCCTCCTGCCAGCCGCCTTCGAACACCCAATAGCCGAACTCGCCGCGCACCGAGAGAATGCGGCCGAAGAAGCCGGAGTCGCGCAGGAAGGCGATCTTCTTCAGGCCGGGCAGGAACAGCTTGTCCTGCACCGTGCCGTGCTTGACGCCCTCGGAATTGGCGAGCTTGACGACCTCGAGCGCCTCCTCGAAATTGGTCGCGATCGGCTTCTCGCAATAGACGTGCTTGCCGGCATTGATGGCCTGGGTCAGCAGCCCGGGGCGCGCCTGCGTGGTCGCAGCGTCGAAGAACATGGTGTCGTTCTTGTCGGCGAGCGCCGCATCGAGATCGGTGGTCCAGCGCGTGATGTTGTAGCGTTTGGCGAGCCCCTCGACCTTCTCGGCGCTGCGGCCGACCAGGATCGGATCGGGCATCACGCGGTCGCCGTTCTTCAAGCGGACGCCGCCCTGCTCTCGGATCGCGACGATCGAGCGGATCAGATGCTGGTTGAGGCCCATGCGGCCGGTGACACCGTTCATGATGAGGCCGAGGCGTTGGGTGGTCATGCCGATTGCTCCTGAAGCGATTTTGGCTGTTCGAGCGGGCGCAGCGCCGACCAGTCCGGATGGACCGACGTCGCAAAGCCCGTTGTGTGAAGCGATCCCGTCAGGAGATCGCCGTTGTGAATGGAGAGGCGGATGCCCTGCCCTGCATCCGCATAGAGATCGGGATGCGCGGCCGCGAAAGCCTGGGCCTCGGCGGCGGGCGTATCACCGAAGCCATCGACGTAATGGTGGCCGTTACGTTCGGCATGGATGATGCCGATGAAGGCACCGAGCGCAAGGTCCTGCTGCACGGCGAGGCCCGCCTGGCAGGTCAGGTCCTCGCCGGTCACGAAGAATCTTTCACCGGCCACGCTCCATTTCGCCGCGCGCGACGCGTTGACGATGGACTTGTAAAGCCCTTTGCAGGATTTCGAGGAGATACCGTGATAGCCGAGCGCCCGGGCCGCGGGAAACGCGTCGTAGGTATCGTCGGCTTCGTCGATGATGAAGCCGCGCGCCGCGAGCGAGCCGAGCGGCGACTGCCTCGTGACATCGCGCGGCATTGGCTGCTCGATATAGAGCAGCCTTGATGAAACCGATCGCAGCGCGGAATCATGGTCGAGCCGGTCGATCAGCGCATGCAACGCCGCGAGATCGGCATATTGCTCGTTGGCATCGAGCGTCACCTTATAGTCACGCTCCAACGCATCGAGCTCCTTGCCGATGCGCGCCAGCCGCGCCGCATCGCCGACGGGGTCCCCCGACAGCTTCAGCTTGAAGTATCTTGCACCGGAGTTCTCGTGGGGATCTGCAACTCCGCCCTCGCCTTCAACGGTATCGTCGAGACCGACAGTATGCCTGATGGCAACACGCGACAACGGCTTCCGGCCGGATAGAAAAATCGTGAGATCCTCTTCCCTCAGGTCGGGCGAAAGCCGCGCATCGATGCCGGCGATATTGCCGGCCATGCCGTCGAAGAAATTGGTCTCGGCGGCGCGGAGCAGCGCGTCGAGGATCGCCTTGTCGATTTCTGCGGGTCCATAGACTGCGGCCAGCGACGGAATGTTTTTCTTCGCACATGTCGCGACCTGAGCACCGATGCATGAGGCATGCAGATCGAATGCCGTCAGAAATCCGGTTCGCGCAAGATAAAGCCCCCGCGCGATCTCCAGGGAACGGCGCAAGTCATCGACGGTCTGCGCCGGCGACAGCTCCGGCCGCTTGTCGAACCATTTCGGCACCAGCAGCTCGGCGCTGGCGCCGACCACGCTTCCCCTGCCCTCGACCTCGATCTCGACCCGCACGAACAGCTGCGGCGTCGCGTTGATCGTGATCGCGCCGAAGCGGAACGGCCGCGCGAAATGCACGGGTCGTTCGAAGAACGCGATATCTCGCAGCTTCAGACGCGGCGCCATGGCTTTAGTCCAACGAACCTTGCGAGAAAAAGTGCTTGCGGATGCGCTGCACCAGCTCCGTGAAAACCGGGTCGGCCATCACGTCCAGCGAACGGGGCCGCGGCAGCGGCACGTCGTAGATCGCGGCGATCGCGCCGGGCCGCTCGGTCATGACCAGCACGCGATCGGCGAGGAACACGGCCTCGGGGATCGAATGCGTGATCAGCAGGACCGTCTTCCTGGTCTCGCGCTGGATCCGCATCAGCTCGACATTCATGCGCTCGCGCGTCAGCGCATCGAGCGCGCCGAACGGCTCGTCCATCAGCATGATCCTGGGATCATGCACCAGCGCGCGGCAGATCGAGGCGCGCTGCTGCATGCCGCCGGAGAGCTGCCACGGCAGCTTCTTTTCGAAGCCTTCGAGCCCGACAAGCTTCAACAGCGCCTTGGCGCGGTCGAGATATGTCTGCCGCGGCAGCCGCTTCATGTCGATCGGCAGCATCACGTTGGACAGGATGTTGCGCCATGGCAGCAGCAGCGCGTTCTGGAACACGATGCCGACATTGCCGTGCGGCGCCGTCACCTTCTCGCCCTCGACCAGGATCTCGCCCGTGGTCGGCGGCAGCAATCCCGAGATCAGCTTGAGCAGCGTGGACTTGCCGCAGCCGGATGGGCCGACCACGACGAAGAACTCGCCGTCATTGATGTGGAAGTCGAGCGGCCGCAACGACGGCACATCGCCGTCGCGCGTCCGGTAGGTCTTCGACACGCCTGACAGCTTGATGCCCGACGCATCGCCGGCAGCCCGGTCGCTCACCAGTCTCAGATGTGCGGCCGGCTGCAGGGTTTCACTCATGTTCGTCGCAGGTTTCACGAGCCGCTCTTCGGCAGATAGTCGTTGGTGTAGAACGCCTTCGGGTTCTCCTTGGCCTTGGCATCGAGCCCGCCATATTCGACCATCAGGTTGACCGAGTCCGTCATGTTCTGGTCGGTGACCTGGAACGGCCGCTTGCTCTTGGTCTCCGCGGTCCGGTACAGCGGAATGGTCAGCTCAAAACCCTGAGTCAGCGTATCGATCTTGCCGCCCTTGGGGTTGGCATCGAGGATCGACTGCGCTGCCGCCTTCGGCTCCTTCTCGGCGGCCTCGACCGCCTTGGTCGTCGCCGACATGAAGCGGCGGACGAGATCGGCATTGGCTTTCACATAATCAGTGTTGGCGATGATGCCCGAGGAGACCATGTTGATGCCGTAGTCGGCGAACTTGATCGGATAGACGTCCTTGCCGGTGGCGTCCTTGATCTTCATCGACTGGTCCATGACGTAGCCGAGCAAGAGATCGGCCTGGCCGTTGATGACCGCGTTGAGCTTGGTCTGGCCATCGCCCGCAACCGTCTGGAAGTCGCTTTCCTTGAGGCCGGTCTTCTTCAGGAACAACGGCCAGATCTGGGTCATGGAATCGGCCGGCGTGATCGCCACCGTCTTACCTTTGATATCCTCGGGCTTCCTGATGTTCTTGTCGGCAAAACCCATGGCAGACATCGGGCTGGTCTGGAGCAGCACGCCGGTCGCAACCACTGGCGCACCCTTGATCGCGGCACGCATCATGGTGGGCACGTCGACATAGCCAAAATCGGCGGTCTTGGCGGCCACCGCCTGCGTGGTCGCGGCCGAGCCGCGGCCTTCCTGGATCTCGAGGTCGATGCCTTCGGCGGCGTAGATGCCCTTGGCCTTGCCGTAATAGAACGGCGCGTGCTCGCCATAGACGTACCAATTCAACATCAGCACGACCTTGTCGGCCGCTTGCGCCGGCATGGCCGCGAACACCATCAGCGCCGCCGAGACAGCTCCTATCCACCGCTTCATCGTCACTCTCCCTTGTCGTTGTTTTCGTCGGCCGTTGGCGGCCGTTCGTGCTTTGGTTGTTGTTAAGAGGCGAAAATCACGTCCTCGCGCTGGCTGACATGCCAGGGAATGACCAGCTTCTCGATCCGGTCCACGATCCAGAACAGGATGACGCCGAGCAGCGCGAGGATGACGAGGGCTGCGAACATCGTCGGCAGGTCGAAGGTTCCGATCGAGCGCTGCATCACATAGCCGATGCCGGAATTGGAGCCGACGAACTCGCCGACGACGGCGCCGACCACGGCGAGCGTCACCGACACTTTGAGGCCGGAGAAGATCGCGGGCAGCGCATGCGGCAGGTTTACCGCGCAAAACACCTGGAAGCGGCTGCCCTGCATAGCGCGGGCGAGATCGACCATATCCGGATCGACCGATTTGAAGCCCTGCACGGCGGAGACCACCACCGGAAAAAAGCCAAGCAGGAACGCCGAGATTACTTTCGGAATGATGCCGAAGCCGAACCACACCACGAACAGCGGCGCGATCGCGATCTTCGGCACGGATTGCGAGAACACCAGCAACGGATAGACGTAGCTCTCCACGGTCTTGGAGCCCGCGATCAGCATCGCGATGGGGATACCGAACAGCGCCGAGAGCGCGAAGCCGCAGACGGTCGCATAAGTCGTCGGCCAGGACTGGCGCAGCAGTTCCGGCCAATCGGTGCGCAGCACCGCAATGACATCGCCCGGCGAAGGGATCTGGTAGGCGGGAATCCTAAACAGCCGGATGGCGAGATCCCAGGCCACGACGATGAACACCAGGAACAAAAACGGCCGGATCCAGGCCGCATTCAGCATCTTGGACACCGCACTCTGCGGCTTCAGCTCAGCCACGTCTCACTCCCGGTCGTCTTGCTTGTTGGGCGAGAAATTAACCCGTTGGGTAAATACTGTCCAGAGGTTTTCCTGCGACGTTTTGGGCGGGGTTCCGGCGGGTTTGGGCGGGGGGATCGCGGGCGAAACGTGCCGTCCCTCCAAACATTCGGTGTCGTCCTGGCGAAGGCCAGGACCCATAACCACAGGGTGAAGTTTGGCGAAGGCTGGTCGTTCGGGATTGGCACCACGCGCGATCGATGGATCACGCGGTATGGGTCCTGGCCTTCGCCAGGACGACGATGGAGAGGCAGATCGCGTCAAACAAGGAGACGAGCGGCAGCACCGCTAAACCGTCTGCGCCACCGCGGCACGCGACTTCAGCGCCTTCGTCATGGCTAACAGCGCGGCCGACTGTCCCGTCAGCGCCGCCAGCACGAGGCCGACCATGTGGTCCAGCCGCTCGTCCTTGGCGTCCTTGGCCAGCAAATCGCGGCCGAAGATCACGCTGAGCGTCGCCGAGTTCGACAGATAGAAGAAGCACAGTCCCGCGATCGAGATGTAGAGCTGGACAGGATCGACCGCGACCTTGAAGTCGCCGCCGGAGACACCGCGCCGCACCACGGTGCCGATCATCTCGACGAAGGGCGAGTGCATCGACTTGACCTTGGTCGAGCGCTTCAGGTGCTTGGCGCGCGCAAGGTTCTCGGTCTGGAGCAACGACAGGAATTCGGGATTGCGCAGGAAATAATTCCAGGTGAACTCGATCAGGCGCCTGATGGCTTCGGGCGGGTCGAGGTGCTCGAGATCGAGCCCGCGCTCCTCGCTGCGGATCTTGTCATAGGCGCCTTCGAGCACCGCGAGATAGAGCTCGTCCTTGTTGCCGACGTGATAATAGAGCATCCGCTTGTTGGCGCCGGCGTTGGCCGCAATCCGGTCGACGCGCGCACCGGCGAGCCCATGGGCCGAGAATTCCTGCTTGGCGGCTTCGAGAATGCGCAGCCGCATCCCCTCGGGATCGCGCTGCCATTTCAGAGTTCGCTTTGCCGCTGCTTTCGCCAAACCGGTTGCTCGCTGGGTGGTCTCAGGATGCCGTGTAACACGGGAGCGCGCGTTTGAGAAACGTGGTCATTCCGGGGCGCGCCCTCTTGGGCGCGAGCCCGGAATCCATCGTGCGACAGGGCAAGTGGAGGAATGGATTCCGGGCTCGTCGCTTCGCGACGCCCCGGAATGACTCCCTCAATCCACCGGCTTCGGCGAGCGCTCCAGCAGCACCGTCTGGATGCCGCAGGTGCCGGTCCGCACCGTCATGATCCGCGTGCCCGGCTTGCGGCCGTTGCGCACTTCGCTGACGTCGAGGCCGGCGGCGATCAGGCGGGCGCGCGTAGCATCGATGTCGGTCACCCGCCAGCTCAGGCCCCAGAGGCGGTCATGCAGGGGATCGCCGCCCGCGACGGGACGGCGGACCACCTCGACGACGAGATCGCCGCAGCGGAAGAACATCAGCTGGCCCCAATCCTGATGCGAGCGGTCGAGCGCCAGATCGAGCCCGAGCCGCGCGCCATAGAGCGCGGCGGCGCGATCGGAATCCTCGGTGGTGATCACGACGTGGTCGAGCGCATCGATCGGCCCGATATCAGTCGTCTTCGAAAGCGGGCGCCCATCAGCCAGTTCGAGGAAAAACATGCGCACGCCGCGCGTGAGCTCCGTGGCGGCGCGCGTCCGCTTCCAGTGCAAGACCGCGCCGCTCTCCGAGTCGCTGCTTTCGACCTCGGCAACCGGATCCGGCTTGAGCGCCACCCGCTCCAGCCGCCGGTGCATTTTGCTCATGTCCGCGACACGAAAGCACAGGCTGGCGAGCACGCCTTCCTGGTCGCCGAGCAGCGCGCGCATGCGGTCGGCTGTCACGCTGAAGCCGTTCGGCGCCATCAATTCGATCGTCATGTTCGCGAGAGTGAACAGCACCCGGTCGGCGCCCTCGCCCGAATTCTGCCAGGCCGGCGCGCGCCCGAGCAGCGTCTGATAGGCCGCGCTGGCCGCACCGATATCCCTGACCAGTGCGACGACGTGATCGAGGCCGGTGATCATGTTTCCCCCTATTGACCGGCCCGGAACCATGGACCGAGAGACGGCGTTTGTCCGGACTTGGCATTGCCCGGTGATGGTCGTATTCCGGCCGCATGCCGACCTCAAGCACTCCGAGCGGCGGTTTTGCGAATAATTTCAGCGGTCCCGCGGCGGAACCGGTGTTACAGTAAGCACGCCGGCCGGGACCACAAAGCGCATCACGGACAAGCAATGCAGGCTCTCTTCATCGGACAGACCTATATCGACGTCGTCTTCATTACCGACCACATGCCGACCGGCGACGAGAAGCACGTGGCCTCCGACTACGCGGTTTCCTTTGGCGGCAATGCGGTGACCGCGGCGTTCTGCTGCGCCAAGCTCGGCATCGTACCCGATCTCATCGCTACCGCGGCCAATGACTGGCTCGGCCGCATGTTCATGGACATGTGCGCGAAATATGCAATCTCGCTGCATGGGCGGAAGGTCAACCAGTCCTCGCTGTCCTTCATCATGCCGAAGGACGGCAAGCGCGCCATCGTCCGCTGCCGCGACGACGACCACATCCATCCGTTTCCGATGCTCAATCTCGGCGGCTGCCGCGCGCTGCATGTCGACGGCCATCAGCCCGATGCCGCGATCCATTACGCGAAAGTCTGCCGCGAGGCCGGCATCCTGACCTCGCTCGACGGTGGCGGCCTGCGCACCAACACGCATGAGCTATTGGAATTCATCGACGTCGCCATCGTTGCCGAGCGCCTGTGCGAGCAGATGGATCTGACGCCGGAGAAGATGCTGGACTATCTCAAGAGCCGCGGCTGCAAGATCGGCGGCATCACCATGGGCGAGAAGGGCCTGCTCTGGTATGACGAGACCGGAACGGTGCAGGTGATGCCGGCGATGCCGATTCCGCGCGAGCGCGTGATCGACACCAATGGCGCCGGCGACGTCTTTCACGGCGCTTATGTCTATTCTTATCTCGCCCATCCCGGCAAAAGCTGGCGCGAGCATTTCGATTTTGCCCGGGCAGCCTCGACCTTCAAGATCCAGCGTCTCGGCAACGAAGCCGGCCTGCCGACCCTTGTCGACATCGCCAAGGTCAGGCACGAGTTCGAGGTCAGGGTCTAGCGTTCGCCGAGGTCTCTCATCCGAGGTTTTTTATGGGGCGCGTCTTCGTCGCCGGCAGCATCAACATGGACGTCGTGGCGACGGCCGATCGCCATCCCCGGGTCGGCGAGACCGTCGCGGGCAAGCAGGTGCTGTATTTTCCGGGCGGCAAGGGCGCCAACCAGGCGGTGGCGGCGTCGCGACTTGGCGCGCGGACCACGCTGATCGGCCGGCTGGGCAAGGATTCGTTCGGCGGTGAGCTGAGGACATTTCTCGGCGCGCAAGGCATCGCGCTCGATTTTGTCGGTGACGCCGCCGAGGCGCATACCGGCACCGCCATCATCACGGTGGCGGAGGCCGACAACACCATCGTCGTCATTCCCGGCAGCAATGCGCTCGTCGGCCTCGACGACGTCGCGGCCGTCCCGCTGGCAAAGGGCGATGTCGCGGTCAGTCAATTCGAGATCCCGCTGCCGACGATCGCCGCGTTCTTCCGGCGGGCTCGCGACGCCGGCGCCACGACGCTGCTCAATCCGGCCCCGGCACAAACCATGTCGAGCGAATTGCTCGCGCTCGTCGATATCCTCGTGCTGAACGAGACCGAGCTCGGTCTCCTCGCCGGCATGGAGTTGTCCGACAGCGACGAGGCCGCGCGGATCCTCGACGTCGCGCGAAAACTTCAGGCGCGCGGGGACCAGACCATCTGTGTGACGCTTGGCAAGCGCGGCGTGCTGGCACTCGCCGGACGCGAGGAGATTTCGGTGCGAGGCCGCGTGGTGAAGGCGATCGACACCACAGGCGCGGGCGATTGTTTCGTGGGAGCACTCGCGGCGCAACTTGCCGACGGCGTCGACTTGCGCGCGGCCCTCGCCTTCGCCAATGCCGCCGCCTCGATCTCCGTGCAGCGCATGGGCGCGGGGCCGTCGATGCCGACGGCGGCGGAAGTCGCCGCCGTCCTCAACGCCGGCTGATCACGCCAGCGCGCCTTTCAGGTCAAAACTTTCGTCGGCGGCCTGCTCCGGCGTGATCGAGCGATCCAGGCCGAACAGGCGGCGGCCGAACATGTGGTCGCCGGCACGGTTGATCGATTCGATGCCGAGCAGACTATCGCCCTTGTAGCAGAACGCCGAGAACGCCTTGTTCGCCGGGCTGCCGCGCAGCACGACGCGGTCGTAGCCGGTCGTGAGGCCCGCGATCTGGAGCTTGTCTTCGCCCTGGTCGCTCCAGAACCAGGGATGGCTGTCATAGGCCTTGCGGTCGCCAGTGAGCCGCGCCGCGAGGCAGCGCGCGTGATCAGTGGCATTCTGCACCGATTCCAGCCGCTGCGATCCGCCGAAGCGCGGGCTCTTGAACAGCGCGCAATCGCCGATTGCCGAGATATCGGGATCGGCGGTCGCGAGATATTCGTCGACGATGATCCCGGCCGCGACCGGCAGCCCCGCCTCCGCCGCAAGCTCGATGTTCGGCAGCACGCCGACGCCGACCACGACGAGATCCGCCGGCAAATGCCTCCCGTCGCTCAAGGAGACGCCGGTGACCTTGCCGCCCTCAGCCTCGATCGCGGTCGCCTGCACGCCGAGGTGAATGCGGATGCCGGCCTCGCGATGCCGCGCCTGAAAATACTCCGAGACCTCCGCCGTCACCGCCCGCGCCATCACGCGGGGCGCGAGTTCGAGCACGTCGACCTCGAGGCCCTTGATGCGCGCGGTGGACGCGAATTCGAGGCCGATGAAGCCCGCGCCGATCACCACGACCCGCGTCTTGGACGGCATAATCTGCCGCAGCGCCTCGCTGTCGTCGAGGATCCGCAGATATTTCACGTCGGGGAGGTTCGCATTGGGCAGATCGAGGAGCCGGTTGCGCGCGCCGGTCGCCAGCACGAGGTGGCCGTAGGACCGCGTTTCGCCCGAGGCGAGCAGCACCTTGCGCCCCGCGCGGTCGATCGACACGGCGCGGCCCGCGAGCAGCTCGATGGTCTGGTCCTGGTAGAATTTCTCCGGCCGGAACATCAGGCTCTCCGGCCCGGCCGCACCCTTGATGTAGCCTTTGGAGAGCGGCGGCCGCTGATAGGGCAGATGCGCCTCGTCATTGATCAGGCAGATGGGAGCGGAAAAGCCTGCCTGACGCAGCGATGCCGCGACCTGATAGCCGCCATGGCCGGCACCGATAATGATCACCGGACCATCCGTCATCGGACAGCCCATTTCCGCAAGACACGAGCGTCACCCATGTCGTCTCCTCTCGCGCTGATTTTGGCTTGCTTGCCCAGGAGGAGCCGGCGCTCGTGTCCGTCCCTTTGGCGAAGGCAGGCCCATTTGAGCCTATCGTTCCGGCTTGCGCAAGGGCGGCTGGCGGGGATTGTCACCCCTCTCCTTCTGCGATTTAGTCGCACGAACGACCTCATGCCGGGGATTTTCCAATGACCGCTCCCGTCTCCCGACCCGATGATCCCGCCTTGCTGCGGATCAGCGGCCCGATCGCGACCATCACGCTCAACCGCCCCGCCGCGTTCAATTCGATCAATCTGGCGATTGCGCAAAAGCTCGAACAGCTCGCGGCCTACATTGAGGGCGCCGACGATATCCGGGTCGTGGTCCTCGAAGGCGAAGGCCGCGCCTTCTCAGCCGGCGGCGATCTGCAGACGATCGGTGCCGCCGCCGAAGCGGGCACGGTAACGCCTGTCGTCGGCGAGCTGTTGAAGCATTATCATGCCTTCATCGAGATCATCCGGCGCATGCCGAAGATCTCGCTGTCCAGCGTGCACGGCTCGGCGGCCGGCGCCGGCATGGGCCTCGCCTTCGTCACCGATCTCTGCATCGCCGCGGAGGATGCCAAATTCACGCCGGCCTACGCCAAGATCGGCGTCTCGCCGGATGGCGGCTCCACGGTCGGCATCGTCAACACGGTCGGCCCCCGCCGCGCGCTGCAGATTTTCCTGGCCGAGGACAATTTCACCGCGCAGCAGGCCCATGAATGGGGCCTGGTTGCGAAGGTCGTTCCCGCGGCCGAGTTGAAGGCGGCAACGCGAACCCTCGCCGAGCGGCTGGCGCAGAACCCGCCGGCGGCGATTGCCGGCACCAAATCACTGGTCTACCAAGCCGCCACGACGCCGGTGAAGCAGCAGCTCGACGCCGAGGAGCACAAGATCATCATGGCGATGAACACGGAGGAGTTTCGAACCGCCGTGAGGAAATTCACGAGCAAGAGCAAGTAGCTCTCACTGCGGACAGATATACCCCGTCCCCGCCGGCGACTTGAAGCAGCCGACCGACTCGGGGAGCACCTGCCGCGGCAGCCACAGCACCACGCTCGGGAAGTAGATCGCGAACGCGATTGTCCCGAGGAACACCAGATAGATCGGCAACGCGGCGCGTAGCGCCTTTGCGAAACTGACGCCGACGAATTTTGACGCCATCAGCAGCACCAGGCCATAAGGCGGCGTGATCAGGCCGAAGGCGAGCGTCGCGATCAGCACCACGCCCATGTGAACGGCGTTGATGTCGCCGGCTTCCGTCAGCGTGTTGACCAGCGGCATGAAGATGATGATGGTCGGCACCGGCTCAATGAAATCGCCGACCACGGTGAAGAGCAGCACCATCAGCAGCATGATGAGATGCGGATCGTTGCCGGCGATCGAGGTGATCACCTCCGCGATGTAGCTTGCACCGCGCAAGTACGCGAGCATCCAGCCGAACGCATTGGCGGCGCCGATCGTGATCAGCGGCAGCGAGAAGATCAGGCCGGCAAGGCAGAAATCGTACGGAATTTTCCTGATATGCCCGCGATTGAGCGCGGGGATCACGACCGCGACAATCCAGACCACGGCAACGACGCCGGCTTCCGTCGGCGTGAACCAGCCAGTCAGAATGCCCCCCAACAGGATCACGGGGATCATCAGCGGCAGCGCCGCATCGCCGGCCGCGAACACCACCTGCCGCAGCGGCGCGCGCGGCTTGCGCAGGCCGGACGGGCCGAAGAAATAGCAATAGATCATCAAGCCGAAGCCGATCATCAGGCCCGGCACGACGCCTGCCATGAACAGCCCGGCGATCGAGACGTTGCCGACGGCGCCATAGACCACCGCGGTGATGCTCGGCGGCACCAGCGCCGCAATCGTCGATGCGGATGCGATGATGGCGGCGATGAAGGCGGGCTCGTAACCCTCGCGCTTCATCGGGCCGCCCAGCGCGCGGCTCATCACGGCGACGTCGGCCGTGGTCGAGCCCGACATTTCCGAGAAGAACATGCTGAAGACGACCACGACCTGCGACAGGCCGCCTCTGATATGCCCAACGAGCGACACCGAGAGGTTGGCTATCCGGACCACCACATTGGCCGAGCTCATGAGTTCGCCGACCAACAGGAAAAAGGGGATCGCCAGCAGCGCCTCGGAATCGACGCCGTCGAAGATCTTCTGGATGATCGCGGCGAGCGAGACGTCCGACAGCAGCGCGCCGATGAAGACGCCGGCCATCAGCGAGAACGGCACGGGCACGCCGAGATAGCCGAAGGACAGGAAGCAGACCGTCATCAACGCCAGAACAATGGGTGCGCTCACGGCTGCGCCCTCATCTGCGCGTCGGTGATGACAGGCGACCCGCCATCCTCTTCGGGCGGCTCGGGGTGGTCAAAGCCGTTGCGCAGGCCGTTGACGAGCTGCTCGATGGTGAACAGGCCGACCAGCACGCCCGACAGCGGAATGATCGCGTAGAGCGAGGCGATCGGCGTGCCCGACGGCAGGCGAAAACTGCCGAAGCCGCGGAGATAGTTCTGATAGCCGTACACGATCAGGCAGAAGGCGACGCCAAGCACCACGATCCGGATGATGATCTCGACGATCAGACGCGGCGTGCCGTGCATCGCCTCGGAGATCGCGGTGAGATAGAGGTGGTCGTTGCGCCGGGTCGCAGCCGCGGTGCCGACGAAAATCGCATAGATGAACAGGGTCGAGGTCACTTCCTGGAGCCATAGCCATGGATGGCCGATGGTGCGGGTGACGATGTCGGCGGTCACCGACAGCGAGAAGCCGAAGCAGAGCACGCCGCAGAGGATCATCAGCGCGAGCTCGAGCCAGTCGAGCCCGCGCCATTTGAGGTGGCGTTGGCGTTGCACCAGCAGTTTGTCGGCGATGGCCATTAATGTCGTCCCTGCCTAGTGCGCTACTGCGCACGGGGGCCGGGACCCATAGCCCCAGCTGCGTGTGGTCAAAGCAAGCTGGCGGCTACCCTGCCCCAAGCTCCGCCGCGGCGTATGGGTCCCGGCTTTCGCCGGGACGACTCGTGGAGGCACGGACATTTCGCCGGCGGCCTAGTTGATCGAGCGGATCAAATCCTTGATCTTCTCGGCGTGCGGGCCGAGCTCCTTGGCGAGCTTGTCGAGATAGGGATCGGCGATCGCCGTGAAGCTCTTCTTGTCGACGTTGTCGACGATCTTCACGCCCATCTTCTTCAGCTTCTCTGCCGCGGTGCGTTCGAGGTCGAAGGCTTTCTGCGGCTCCTTGGAGCTGACCTCGTTCCCCGCTGCCTGCACCCAGCCCTTCTGCTCGGCCGACAGGCTCTGCCAGAGCTTGTCGGAGATGAAGACCAGCGCGTTGTTGGCCTCGTGCTCGGTGATGTTCAGGACCGGCGCGACCTCGTAATGCTTGTTGACGAGGTAGACGTTGATGCTGTTCTCGGCGACGTCGACCACGCCGGTCTGCAGGCTGGTATAGACGCTGCCGAACGGCATGTGCACGGTCTGGGCGCCATAGGCCGGGAACATGGTGTCCTCGGTCGCGGTCGCCTGCACCCGGATCTTCAGGCCCTTGATGTCGCCGACATTGTGGATCTCCTTCTTGGAGTACATGTGGCGCACGCCCTGCGAGCCGGTCGCAATAACATGCAGACCCTGCGTGGTCTCGTCGATCATGGTCTTGAGCGCCGCAAACACTTTTGGATCGGCCAGGCCCTTGACCACGTGGTTCTCGTCGCGGAAGAGGAAGTGCAACGACATCACGCCCGCTTGCGGCGAGATCGTCGCGGTGTTCGCCGAGGAGATGATCGCAAATTCGACGTCGCCCGCCTTCACGAGCTGGAGCACCTGCGGCTCCTGTCCGAGCTGCGCGCCCGGATATTGATCGATGATCATGGTGCCTTTGCTCAATTCCTTGAGCTTTTCGGCAAAGAGGTCGCCCGCTATGGAATAGCCGGTGTTGCGCGGCTGGTCGTAGGCAAAGCGATAATGCTTCACCTCCTGCGCCCCGGCTCCCGTGACGAACAGCATGGCGGCCATGGCCACCAACCCACGCATGGATCGTGCAATCATCGTTTCCCCCTTGTTTTATCGCCCGCCGCTTGTGCGGTCTGAGCGCTCGTTCGAGTGGTCGATCAGCCTTTGCCAGTCCTCTGCATGAAATCGAAGTCGCAGCCCTCGTCGGCCTGCATGATGGTCTCGTTGAACAGCCAGGCATAGCCGCGCCGCGCCTCGTCCGGCGTAGCCGCGGGTTTCAACGCGCCGCGCCGCCGTTCCAGCTCGGCGGCATCGACCAGCAGCTCGATGCTGCGCTTGGCGACGTCGAGCCGGATCATGTCGCCGTTCTTCACCAGCGCCAGCGGCCCGCCGACGGCGGATTCCGGCGTGATGTGCAGCACGATGGTGCCGAACGCCGTGCCGCTCATGCGCGCGTCCGAAATGCGCACCATGTCCTTGGTGCCGGCGCGCGCGAGCTTCTTCGGGATCGGCAGATAGCCCGCCTCGGGCATGCCGGGCGCGCCCTTGGGGCCGGCATTGCGCAGCACCAGCACATCGTCGGCGGTGACGTCGAGATCGGGATCGTCAAGCCGCAAGGTCATGTCCTCGACGGATTCGAACACCACGGCGCGTCCGGTGTGCTGCAACAGCTTTGGGCTCGCGGCGGATTGCTTGATGACCGCGCCGCGCGGGGCGAGGTTACCGTGCAGGACGGCGAGGCCGCCTTCCTTCTTGATCGGATTGTCGCGCGGGCGGATCGCGTCCTGGCCGGGCACGTCTTCCGCGTTTGCCGCGATATCTCGCAGGCTCTCGCCCGTGATCGTCTTCGCATCGAGATCAACGAGGTCGCCAAGCTGCGCCAGCAATTTCGGCACGCCGCCGGCGTGATGAAAATGCTCCATGTAATGCTCGCCCGACGGCTTGAGATCGATCAGCACGGGCACCTCGCGGCCGATCTGGTCGAACACTTCGAGATCGAGCCGGTGCGGCGAGCGATGGGCCATCGCGGTCAGATGGATCAGGCCGTTGGTTGAGCCGCCGATCGCCTGGAGCACGACCTGGGCATTCCTAAAAGATGCCGGCGTCAGCACCTCGCTCGGCTTCGGCCCCTTGGTCTTGGCCATCTCGGCGGCCACCCTGCCGCTCGCCTCGGCAAGCCGAAAACGCTCCGCATGCGGCGCAGGAATCGTCGCGCTCATCGGCAGCGACAGGCCCATGGCCTCGATCATGCAGGCCATGGTGGAGGCCGTGCCCATCACCATGCAGGTGCCGACCGACGGCGCGAGGCGGCCGTTGACCGCCTCGATCTCGACATCGTCCATTTCGCCGGCGCGATACTTGCCCCAGAGACGGCGGCAATCGGTGCAGGCGCCCAGCACCTCGCCTTTGTGATGACCAACCACCATGGGGCCAACGGGAATGACCACCGTCGGCAGGTCGGCGCTGATTGCGGCCATCACCTGCGCCGGCAGTGTCTTGTCGCAGCCGCCGATCACGATCACCGAATCCATCGGCTGCGCGCGGATCATCTCCTCGGTGTCCATCGCCATCAGATTGCGCAGATACATCGAGGTCGGATGCGCAAAGCTCTCGGCGATCGAGATGGTCGGGAACACGAACGGCATCGCGCCCGACAGCATCACACCACGCTTGGCGGCCTCGATGATCTGCGGGACATTGCCGTGGCAGGGATTGTAGTCGCTGTATGTATTGGTGATGCCGACGATCGGGCGCTCCAGCGCGTCATCGGAATAGCCCATGGCCTTGATGAACGCCTTGCGCAGGAACAGCGAGAAGCCGGCATCGCCATAGCTCGTCAGCCCTTTGCGCAACCCACTCGTCATCATACCACTCCCATTATCGGGTCATTGTCGTACAGCCTGCCCCTTGATTGTCAATAAGACAGACGTCAAACCTGCTATTTTCTGGATCGGCGTACTGGCTGGCGATCGGATTATTGACAATCCGAGCCTTCCCTGCTCCACAGGACGGATCGGCCAGGCGCCGGGAGGCCGAGGGCATGTCCGACATTCACACCGCAGACGCCATGACGGTCCGGCGCGACGATCCGGACGACATCGTCGCGCGGCTCGAGGAGGACATCATCTTCGGCCGGCTCGCGCCAGGCGCGCGCCTCACGGAAGACGCGCTGATGTCGGCTTACGGCACCTCGCGCCACTTCGTGCGCCAGGCACTGGTGGATGCCCAGCGCCGCGGCATCGTCCGCCGCGAAAAGAATGTCGGCGCCACCGTGCGGTTCTACTCGGCCGAAGAGGTCCGGCAGATCTACGAGGTCCGGGAGATGCTGACTCGGCAGGCCGCGCTGATGATCCCCCTGCCCGCACAGCAAGGCCTGATCGACGAGCTCTCAGCATTGCAGCGGCAATATTGCGCGCGAGCGGATTTGCAGGACCTGCGCGGCATCCATGAAGCCAACGACGCCTTCCACCTCGCGCTGTTCTCGGCCTGCGGAAATCCGTATCTGGTGCGCTCGCTGCAGGACTACATGAACCTGACGCTGCCGATGCGCGCCAAGAACCTTGCCGACCGAGACGGCCTCGCGCAATCACGGCGCCAGCACGAGCTGATGATCGAGCTGTTGAAGGGCCGTGACAGCTGGGCGCTGGCGCAGCTCTGCGTGGACCACATGCAGTTCAGCAAGAGAGACTACCTGGCGCGGATTGCGGGTGGCGAGGTCGAACGTCGGGACGCGCCGAATAAGTGAAAGACGTCCACTTACAGCGCTGAGATTCGTTTGGACAAAGCCGCGATTTCGGCTTCCGCCTCGCGTTCCGAACCCGATCTTGCACCTTTGGCCGAGACGGTTTCAACTGTATGTTGGCAACAAACAGCTGGCGCACTGGTTGAGTTGCTCATGCCCATGATCGACCGTACGGCGGCGCAGAGCTGCGAGAATATCGATGATTGACCTGCCTAGCGCGCAGCCGCCGGAGAGAGGCCCGCCGGTCCAGGCGCTCTTGCACAGCTGCGATTGGACCAAGTCACCGCTCGGCCCACCGCAGGGGTGGTCACCGACGCTTCGGTCAGTCGTGAGTCTGGCGATCGACTCGAAGTTTCCGATGTTCGTGGCTTGGGGCCCGGAACTCGGTTTTATTTACAACGACGCCTACGCTGAGATCCTCGCCGACAAGCATCCGGCTGCTTTCGGCGCTCGCTTCCAAGACATTTGGGCCGAGATCTGGGACGATATCTGGCCTCTGATCCAAAAAGCCATGGCTGGCGAGGCAACTTGGCAGGAGAACCTGCCGCTCATCATGAACCGGCGCGGCTACGATGAGCAGACCTGGTTTACCTTCTCATATTCGGCGGTTCGCGAGCCCACAGGCGAAGTGATGGGGATGTTCTGCGCCGTCGCGGAGACCACGGGGCAGGTGCTTGCAGAAGCGGCGCTGCGCGAAAGCGAAGCCAGGGCCGCGGCGATCACGAACTCCATCGACCAGATGATCTGGTCTACGCGACCTGATGGGTTCCACGACTTCTACAATCAGCGTTGGTACGAGTTCACCGGCGTACCGCAAGGTTCCACAGACGGCGAAGCTTGGAACGGAATGTTCCACCCCGAAGATCGAGAGGCCGCATGGTCCGCTTGGCGTCACTCCCTGGAAACCGGCGAACCGTATCAGATCGAGTATCGTCTCCGTCATCGATCCGGGCAGTATCGATGGGTGCTTGGACGTGCGCAGCCAGTGCGCGACGCCGATGGCGTGATCCTGCGTTGGTATGGGACCTGTACAGACATTGAGGACATGGTCGCCGCTCGGGAAATCCTGGCCCGATCGCGCGAACAGCTCGAACACCTTGTTCAGGAGCGCACGGAGGAGCGCAATCAGCTCTGGAGTGGGACCAACCTCTTGGTCGCGGTGGTTGCTTTCGACTCGACCATACGAGAGGTCAATCCGGCCTGGCCAGCGCTGCTCGGCTGGTCGCAAGCTGAGATCGTGGGACGACCCTATACTCAGTTCATCCACCCCGACGACATCGAAGGATCGCGCCTCTGGGCCGACGAACTCGCGGCTAACGATGAATCCGGCGAATTCGAGAACCGTTACCTATGCAAAGACGGAGCCTATCGTTGGATCGCCTGGTCGGTCACCGCCAGCAAGGGCGCTTTTCACTGTATCGGTCGTGACATCCATCGTCAGAAAGAGCAGGCCGAAGCTCTGAGAGCCGCCGAAGAAGCCCTGCGCCAAGCGCAAAAAATGGAAGCCGTCGGGCATCTCACGGGCGGCATCGCGCACGACTTCAACAACATGTTGTCGATCGTGATGGGCTCACTCGATCTTCTGAAGCGCCGAACGGTCGAGATCGACCCCCGCGCCAAGCGCTATCTCGAAGCTGCCATGGACGGAGCGCGCCGCGCTGCCTTGCTTACGCAGCGCCTCCTTGCGTTCTCCCGGCAACAGCCGTTGAAGCCCCAACCCATCGATATCAACAAGCTCGTCTCGGGGATGTCCGGGTTCATACGCGGCTCACTCGGCAGCGATGTCAGGTTAGAGACTGTGCTGGATTCAAACGTCTGGCGCATCTCAGCCGATGCAAATCAACTTGAAAATGTGCTCCTGAACCTTGCAGTGAATGCCCGCGACGCAATGCCGGAGGGCGGCCGGCTCACCATCGAAACTCACAACGCTGATTTGGACGACCGCTATCTGGCAAGCGAACCAGGCGTCTTGGCAGGGCAATATGTATTAATCGCGGTGACGGACACCGGCTCCGGCATGCCTGCGGACGTAATGGCCAAAGCCTTCGACCCGTTCTTCACCACCAAGGCTGTGGCCAAAGGCACTGGCCTAGGTCTCAGCCAGGTATACGGCTTCGTCAAACAGTCGGGCGGCCACGTCAAGATCTACTCGGAGCCCGGCGAAGGGACAACATTCAAGGTCTACCTGCCGAGGCTCGTGGATGCGACCGAGCCCGTTTTCAAGGAAAAAACAGCCGCGTTCCTGCCTACCGACGACAATCACGAACTTATACTGGTGGTCGAAGACGAGCCCGCAGTGCGCCAGTATAGTGTCGATGCATTGATTGAACTGGGCTACCGCGTGGTGGAGGCAGAAAGCGCAGAAGCGGCGCTGCAGCTTTTGGACGAAACCCCGGACGTCAGCCTGCTATTCACAGACATCGTCATGCCGGACATCAACGGGGCGAAGCTCTCTGAAGAAGCGCTTCGACGCCGAGCGGATCTGAAGGTTCTTTTCACGACGGGCTATACGCCCAACGCGATGCTCCAAAATCGTGTGGCAAGGGCCGGCGTGGCCGTGCTCAGCAAGCCTTTCACCGTCGAGGAACTCGCAGTGAAGGTGCGAGAGGTGCTGGACGGCTAGCCAGCGAGAGCGCACCGGTTCTGCGCAAGGGACTACATTGCGCCCCGCCGTCATACCGAGATCAAGTTGTCGCTCCCGGCCCACTCTCGCGCCGATTCCCGTCAGGCCGCGGCAGGCCAGAACGCGCGTTCAGTACCGCCTCAGCAAGCCGCGCTCCACGCTGGTATCGCCATAACCCGCGCAGGCGCCTTTCGGATCTCTGACCAGGTCCGCCCGGACACGCCTGAACGTTTTGGCGGCCGCGTCGGACACCTCGATGCGGAATTTACCGGGATCGGAGGTTTCGCCATCGCGGGCCTTGATGGCCGCCGCATAGGCGTCGATCATCGCCATCGCGGCATCCGTGCTGCCGAGAAGTCGGGCGCCGAGCTGGATGCTGCCCGCACCATTGACCTCGTAGCCGACGCATCGTTGTTCGAGCACCGCGGACGCGGTGACGAGCTGGTCGAGAAACGTCGCCTCGGCGTCGCTGAGCATCGCGGCTCGCGCCGGTCCCGACATGATCAGCGCGAGCAGTACGACGGCTGGCAATTTGAATTTCATTGTCCTGACTCGAGCGGCCGTGATCCAGGCGCCAGTTGCCGAAATGCGATCGCGCAGATCGAGAACCAAATGCCAAAGGCATGGTTGACCTGGATCAATGGGCAGGGCGGCCAGGCCAAAGCTCGGCCCTTGCATGCGCTCGCTCTCAGTGAACCGAGGCACGGCGTCGAGATTGGCATCAAAACCTTTTGTCAACCCATCGAAATAGCGCGCCGTCGGAAATAGATAGGACCGGCGTCCAGCCGCGAATCGCACGTTCTTCCCCGTATTCCCTCCCGAATGAAATGCCATGACCGAACAAACCCTGACCGAGCCGATCGTCGAGTCGCAGGAGCGATCCCGCGGCTTTACGCGCTACCAGACGATCCTCGTTGCGCTGCTGGCGCTGGTCCAGTTCACGATCATCATCGATTTCATGATCATGTCGCCGCTCGGCGCCATCATGATGCCGGCGCTCGATATTTCGGCCGCCCAGTTCGGCGTGGCGGTGTCGGCCTATGCGTTCAGCGCGGGAATTTCCGGCATCCTGGCGGCCGGCTTTGCCGATCGGTTCGATCGCAAGCGGCTGCTGTTGTTCTTCTATGCCGGCTTCACCCTTGGCACGGCGCTGTGCGCGATCGCGCCCAACTATCATCTGTTGCTGCTGGGGCGGATCGTGACGGGCCTGTTCGGCGGCGTGATCGGCTCGGTCGTGCTCGCCATCGTCACCGATCTGTTCACTCTGCAATTGCGCGGCCGCGTCATGGGTTTCGTGCAAACCGCCTTCGCCGCAAGCCAGGTGCTGGGCATCCCGGCCGGTCTTTTCCTCGCCAATCAGTGGAATTGGCACGTCGCGTTCGGCGCACTGGTCGGCCTGTCGGTGATCGGGATGGCCGCCGTGATGTTCCTGATGAAGCCGGTGAACGGCCATCTCGGGCTGAAGCAGGATCGAAATCCGTTCCGGCATCTGATCGCAACGGTCTCGCAACCGCGTTATTGGATGGCGTTCTCGGTGACGACCCTACTGGCGACCGGCGGCTACATGCTGATGCCGTTCGGCAGCGCTTACACCGTGCACAATCTCGGCATCGACATCGTGCATCTGCCGACGATCTATCTCGTCTCCGGCCTGTTCAGCATTGTCATCGGCCCGCTAGTGGGACGCGCGAGCGATACTTTCGGCAAATACCCCACCTTCGTCTTCGGCAGCGCCATGTCCATCGTCATGGTGCTGATCTACACCCATCTCGGCGAGGTGAGCCTGACGGTCGCGATCCTGGTCAACGTGCTGATGTTCGTCGGCATCTTCTCCCGCATGATTCCGTCGCAGGCGCTGATTTCCGCAATCCCAGAGCCGGCGCAACGCGGCTCCTTCAGCGCGGTCGGCGCGTCGCTGCAACAGCTCTCCGGCGGGCTCGGCTCCGTGCTCGCCGCCGCGCTGATCGCGCAGGACCCCGACGGTACGCTCCGGCATTTCGACCGGTTGGGATACGTCGTCGTGACGACGGCGGTGATATCCCTGATCCTGATGTATTTCGTGCAGAGGCCCATCGCGGCCCAGGCCGGCAAGCGCGTGGTCTAGGGCGTCGATTCTGACACCCTAGATTGGAACGCTCCTACCGCTTGGTCCAATCGATGATCCGACTTGTGTCGCCGTCGAACTCGTTGCTGCAGAACGCGCCGCCCTGATAGTGATCGCCGATCGGATCGGGCTTCAGCTTGGCCTGCTCGGCCATCGCATGCGCCACGTGGTCCTCGGAGCGCCCCGTGGGACGGTAGCCGAACTCGTAGGCGCGGTGATTGTCCCACCAGGCGCGCTCGTTCAGGGACACGCCGTAGAAGATCTCGAAATGAATATCGGGATGCTCGAGCCCGATCTGACAGAGCTGCACCAGATCTTCCGGCTTCAGCCAGATCGAGATCCGGCGAAGGTCCAGCGGTACGTCCCCGAAATTGCCAATGCGAAGGCAAGTCACCTTCAGGCCATGCTTGTCGGCATAGAGCGCGCCGACCGCTTCGCCGAACACCTTGCTGACGCCGTAGCGGCCATCGGGGCGCGGGGTCACGTCGGTGCCGATCTTGTGGTGGCGCGGATAGAATCCGACGGCATGGTTCGAGGAGGCGAACACCACGCGCTTGACGCCCTTGCGGTACGCGGCCTCGAACAGATTGTAGCCGCCGATGATGTTGGCCTGGAGGATGTCGTTCCAGGGACCTTCGACCGAATAGCCGCCGAAATGGATGATGCCGTCAACGCCCTCGCAGATCGCCTCGCACTGCGCCAGGTCAGAGAGGTCCGCCGCCTTGAATTGCTCGTTGGGGCCGAGATCGGCCGGCGGGCGGATGTCGCTGAGCAGCAGGTCGGGATAGATCGGCGGCAGCAATGTCCGCAGCCGCGTGCCGATTCCACCCGAAGCTCCCGTCATCAAGATGCGCATGTCATTCCTCGTCTTTGGCGACCGATTTGCCGTCACGTGTCTCTAATGATAGCTGGATTGTCCAGAGGGAACGAAACGAGAGAACCGACATGAATGAGGCATCGTCCCACACTCAAGGCTGGCGGCCAGCGACCTATTACCCCGATCCCGCGATAAAAGCACTGGATCCCCGCTTCGAAAAATACTGGCTGAAACTCTCGGCCGTGGAGCGGTTGACGACCGGCCTGCGCTGGGCCGAGGGTCCGGTGTGGTTCGGCGATGGTCGTTATCTCTTGTGCAGCGACATTCCGAACCAGCGCATTATCAAATGGGAAGAGGAGACCGGCGCCGTCAGCGTGTTCCGCAAGCCCTCCAATTTCGCCAACGGCAACACCAGGGATCGCCAGGGCCGGCTGGTCACCTGCGAGCATGGCGGGCGACGCGTGACCCGCACCGAATATGACGGCAGCATCACCGTGCTGATGGACTCGTTCGGCGGCAAGACGCTCAACTCGCCGAACGACGTCGTGGTGAAATCCGATGGCGCGGTCTGGTTCACCGATCCCACCTTCGGCCTGCTCGGCAATTACGAGGGCTACAAGGCCGAGCGCGAGATCGAGCCGAACGTCTACCGGCTCGATCCCACGACCGGCAAGGCGACCATCGTTGCCGAAGGCGTGCTCGGGCCCAACGGCCTGTGCTTCTCGCCGGACGAGAAAATCCTCTACGTCGTGGAATCGCGCGGCGTGCCGAACCGCAAGATCCTCGCCTATGACGTCTCGGTCGATGGCACCACGATCTCGAACCAGCGCGTCTTCATCGACGCAGGTCCGGGCACGCCTGATGGCATGCGCTGCGACATCGACGGCAATCTCTGGTGCGGCTGGGGCATGGGTGATCCCGAGCTCGACGGCGTCGTGGTGTTCGCGCCCGACGGCGTTATGATCGGCCGCATCGCGCTGCCCGAGCGCTGCGCCAATCTCTGCTTCGGTGGCGTCAAGCGCAACCGCCTGTTCATGGCGGCAAGCCAGTCGATCTACGCGTTGTATGTGAACACGCAAGGCGCGGTCGGGGGATAGTTTCTCCGCCGTTTTTGTGAGCTCGTAGATGGGGTAACGGGTCGGCCTCCGCGGCCAAGCCGCGCTAGCTACGGCGCTATGTGATGCGCGCGTCGCGCG
>NZ_JBVVPC010000011.1:0-182390 GCF_055807355.1 Bradyrhizobium sp. Ken01 | reverse complement strand
GCGGCACGATCGACGGCCCCGGCACGATCGACGTCGCCGGCGCCAGCACGATCGATGGCGGCGCGACGCTGAGCACGAGCACGGTCACTGTCGGGAACGGCATCGCGCTGACGCTCGATGGCATGACGGTGTCGGGCTCGACGATCAGCGGCGGCGGCAGCGTGGTGCTGAAGGGCACCGTGCAACTGGCTGGCAACGCCAAGATCCAGGACGGCCCGATCACCAACACCGGCACGCTGGAGATTGCCGGCGCGGCGACATTGCTCAATGACGTCCTCACCAACACCGGCCACACCGTTCATGTCGACGGCGGCAAGACCCTGACGCTGTCCGGTACGGAGATCACAGGCGGCACGATCGACGGCCCCGGCACGATCGACGTCGCCGGCGCCAGCACGATCGATGGCGGCGCGACGCTGAGCACGGCCGCAGTTAGCGCTAATGCCAAGCTGACGCTGGACGGCATCACAGTGTCGGGCTCGACGATCACGGACAATGCCGGCATCGAGCTCGACAACAGCGTCAAGCTCAAGGACGGCGCCACGGTCCAGGGGGCCTCAGCTGCGTCCAAGGGTGCGATCACCAACAACGGCACGTTGGAGATCGCCGGCGCGGCGACGCTGCTCAACGACATCCTGACCAACACCAGCCATACCGTCACGATCGATGATGGACAGACGCTGACGCTGGCCGGCACGGAGATATCAGGCGGCACCATCAACAATTTCAACGGTGCGTCCGGCGGCACGCTCAACGTCGCCGGCGACAGCAAGATCGATGGCAACGCGGCGCTGAACAAGGGCGCCATCACGGTCGAAAACGGCATCACGCTGACGCTCGACGACGCCACGGTGACCGGCAGCGCGATCGCCAACGGCGGCATTGTCAAGGTCGATGCAACCAAGAAGCTAACGCTGGCGGGTGCGACCCTGACCGGCGGCACGCTCACCGTCGTCGGTACGCTTGCTTCCTCCGGCGCCACGACCATCACCGACGCCAATATCTCGAACGGCAATCTGCTCGAGTCGACCCTCGGCGGCCTGCTGGCGCTGGTGGCGACGACTCCCGCTACCACCATCACGAACAGCGGCATGATCCGGGCCAGCAACGCCGAGCTCGACATCAGCGGAGAGGCCGTCACCAACACGGGCACGCTTGCAGCCATCAATAGCGGCACGCTGAAGCTGACCTCGAACACGGTGGTCAACGATGGCGGCATCGTCTCGGTCGAGTCCGGCTCGACACTCGATCTCCAGGGCGCCACCATCGACGGCGGTACGGTGACGATTGCCGGTACGCTCGAATCGACCGGCACGAGCGCGATCAACAACGCCGACATCACCAACACCGGCACGATCACTGTTACCAGCGGCACGCTGACGATCGATCCCGCCACGCTCCACGTCATCACCAATCACAATCTGATTCAGGCGAACGGCGGCGTGCTCGACGTCTCCGGCGAGGATATCTCCAACACCGCGGCTCTTGAGGCGGTCAACCACGGCACGCTGAAGCTGGCAAATCTCACCGTCAGCAACACCAGTGCCGGGTCGATCACGGTCGACGGCACCTCGAAGCTCTATCTGACCGACGTCTCGATCAACGGCGGCAGCCTGAGCAATGCCGGCAATCTCTACGGCGTATCCGGCTCCAACACCGTTTCGGCGATGGTCACGAACACCGGCACCATCGAGGTGCAGGCCGGCACGCTCAACCTCGCCGGCGGCCTCAGCGGTGTCGGCTCGGTCATCATCGATAACGGCGCGACGCTTGAGCTCGCGGGGGCGACGGCGCAGACCATTGCCTTTGCCGGCGGCGCCGATACGCTCCAGCTCGACAAGGTGGCGGGCCAGAGCTTCACCGGTACCATTGCCGGTCAGTCGACGAAAGCCGGCACGTTCACGATCAAGGGCGCGGCCGATATCACGACATCGAGCGGCGATGCGCTCGACTTCACCGCATCGGGCGGCACATCTGCAGCGCCCGCCAACATCGTTCTCACGCCCACCGGTGCGCTGACGGGCGCGGCCAATGGCGTCGCGGTCACCCAGAACGGTACCGGCGATATCTCGTTCACGGCGACCGGCGACATCAAGGGCCTCGCCGGCCACGGCATCTGGCTGCGCGACAGCGCGACCGGCGCTGGCGATATCACCGTCAACAATCTCACCGGCAAGGCGACCGGCACCGGCGCGAATTCGGTCGGCGTTCTTGTCGAGAATTTGAACAGCGCCGGCGCCGGCGGCATCTCGATCACCCAGCTCGGCGGCGCTATTGGCGGCGCATACGGCATCGACGCGACCACGCAGGGCGACGGCGACATTGCCATTGACGCCGGCGGTACCATCACCGGCAGCTCCGTCTACGGTATCCGTGCGCGCAGCTATGGCAGTGGCAGCGAGACCGTCACGACCGAGGCCGGCAGCGTCGTCACGTCGGGCAGCTCGGCCATCATCGCGGTCAATCGAGCAGATTCGATCGACGTGTCGGACGGCAGCACCATCACCGTCACGACCTTTGGCACGATCAATTCCGGCAGCAGCCTGAACCAGAGCGGCAACACGCCGGCGGGTATCCAGGCCGGCTACACCGGTGCCACGACCGGATCGAGCGCCAATACCAACGTCAACGGCACCGTCACCATCAGCAATCACGCCAACATCAACGCCGCGGCGGGCTATGGCATCGACGCCTACAATTACGGCAATGGCGACGTCAGGGTGACCAGCTTCGCCGGGACCACGATTTCGGTCTCCGGGACCCAAAGCGTCGGTATCAACGCCTCGGCATTGAGCGGCGGCACTGGCGACGTGACGGTCACGCTTGGCGCAAATGTTACGATCTCGGGTGCGACGAGCTACGGCATCAGGGCTTACAGCATCGATGCGGGCGACGTCAGCGTTACCATGGCGAATGGCGACAGCATCACGTCTGGCAGCACCGGCATCGTGGCGGTCAACTACGCCACTGCGATCGCTGACGGCGTCGGAAGCACGATCTCGGTCGAGGCCCATGGCACGATCCACTCCGGCTCGACCTCGAACAACGACGGAACCACTCCCGGCGGGATCATCGCCGGCTACAAGCCCGGCGGGACCGGCACTTTCTCGAATGCGGTCAAGGGCGACGTCACAGTTACGAGCGATGCAACGATTATCGCCGATGCGGGCTACGGCATCGAGGCGTTCACCTGGGGTGCCGGCAACATCACGGTCACGACCGGCGCGACATCCTCGATTGCCGCCGCGGGAACCGCAATCGGCGCCTTCGATCACGGAGGCGGCGACGTCAACGTCACCATCAATGGCTCCGCTACCGGCGAGGTCGGCGTGCATGCCATCGCTAACGGCAGCGGCGACGTCACCATCGTCAATCACGGTGCTATCACCAGCACGAGCCTAGCCGCCATCCGCGTGACGCAGAACGAAGTCGGTGCGACCGGCTCGACCCATATCACCAATACCGGATCGATCGTGGCCCCGAGCGCCCATGCGGCGATCTTCATCCAGGAGAACGCGAGCGGCATCGCGCAGATCGACAATTCCGCCACCGGAACGATCGGACCAGCCGTCGCCTCGACCGTGACCGCTGCGACCTATGCCATCGTCGAGACCGGCGGCGCTATCACGATCAACAATGCCGGCCACATCAACGGCAATATCTCGGTTGCTACCGCGACGTTCAACAACGAGTCCGGCGGCACCTGGACGGTCGCCGGCTCGGGCGTCTTCGGCAACGCGTCGTCCATCGTCAACCACGGTGCCATCGACCTGCATGGCGCGTCGATCTCCGGGACCGGGCTGAGCGTCGAGAATTGCGCGACCATCGACAGCTGGGGCACGGCGTCGATCACGGGTACCATCGCCAATGCCGGCAGCATCGAGGTCCATGACGGGGCGCTGACGCTGTTCGGCTCGGTGTCGGGCTCGGGCTCGGTCACCGTCGACGTCGGCGCGTTGCTGAAGCTCGACGGTACGGTCACCGCCACGCAAACGATCACGCTCGACGGCGACGGCGCCCATCTTCAGATCGATGCGTCGACCTTCGGCGGATCGATCGCGGCGTTGTCCGCGCATGATACGATCGATCTGTCGAGCATTGTTTATGATGACGGCACGTCGGCGACCTATAACGCCGCGACCAGCGAACTCATCGTGAGCGACGCTCACAATCATACGATTACGCTGAAACTCGCGGCCGGCGTCGACTATAGCAATTATCATTTCGCCGGCAGCGACGACGGCCATGGCGGCACGCTGATCACGATCAATCCGAATGACGACAAGCCGGCGTTCGATACGGCAACGGCAACGCTGACCGCGACTGTCCCCGAACGCGAGAACACCACCGGCTCTTCGGCACTCGACCCGACGCCCACGGCCGCGACCGGCTCGATCGATTTCAAGGACGTCGATCTCACCGATCGGCCGACGGCGGAGATCACAGGTCAATCCGTGACCTGGCTCGATACCGACGGCACGACTCCGTTGACGCTGACGAGCCAGGAAGCCGCGCTCGAACACGCCCTGACCCTTCTGCCGCAGATCGGCAAGAACAACGGCACGGTCTCCTGGAGCTATTCGATCGCCGACGGAGCGCTGGACTTCCTCGGCGAGAACCAGAGCGCCAAGGTAGTCTCTACCGTCACCCTTGATGACCATCACGGCAAGACCGATACAGCCGAGGTCACGGTCACGATCATGGGCAAGAACGATGCGCCCGCGATCACGGCGGAAACGGACGACCATTCCGGCGCGGATCTGCTCGAGACGAATACGGAATTGGTGAAGCATGGTACGCTGACGGTTTCGGATGCCGATGCCACCGATCACGTGACGGTCGCGGTCGATCATCTCGATATCTATTTTGACGGTGTGCCCCAGACCGACTACGTCGGCGAGCCCTCGAGCGCGACGCTGCTCAACTATCTGGCCGTGCAGCCCGGGGACATTCTCGATGGCACCGCCACCCACGCCACGTTTACGTGGGACTTCAATTCAGGCAGCGAGACCTTCGACTTCCTTGCCGCCGGCCACACGCTGTCGCTACAATACACGATCGTGCCGGACGACGGCCATACGCCGACCGGAACCGGTAACAGCGTCATCGTCATCAACATCGCCGGCAGCAACGATGCACCGACTCTGGGTGACGCGACGCTGGCGTCGGTCAGTGGAGATAACACCGACCCAGGTGGCACCAAGGTCAGCGCTCTCTTCGACGGCAAGTTCGACGACGCCGACGACAGCGCGAGCTTCCAGGCCATCGCGGTTAGCGCGGATAGTGCCACCTCGGATCAGGGCGTCTGGCAGTACGAGCTCGTCGGCACCGATCAATGGGTTGATGTCGGGGCGGTCAGCAACACGAGTGCGCTGGTGCTGAGCCTGGATACGCTGATCCGCTTCGTGCCGGCCGACGGCTTCACCGGGACGCCGGATGCGTTGGGCGTGCATGCCCTCGACGACACCTATATCGGTGCAATCACCGATTCCTCGTCGCCCGCGACGATCGATCTCACGGCGACGGGCACCGGCGGCACGACGCCTGTCTCGCACGACCTCACCACTATCGATACGAAAGTGACGGCGCCTCCCGACAATGGCCCGGTCATCAACACCGATCACTTCCAGGTCTCGCACAGCAACGAGCTCAACACCGACACCATCACCGGTCTTTTGGTCGTCGACACCGATTCCGGTGCTGCGACGGACGACTTCAAGATGACGGCCGTAACCGGGCATGCCCCGGACAGCAGTGTCGATCCGGGGGCGGCTTGCGGCAACCTCGACGATATCAACTCGGCCCTCGCAGATGGGGTCACCTACATTCCAGGAGCCACCCCGCCCGCGACCGACCAGATCACACTGACGGTGACGGACAAGACCACGGGCCTGTTCGACACCGTCCACTTCATCTTCAACGAGGCCGGCGACACCAGCGAGGGGATCAGCCTGCAAGGCGCCGGCGGCAAGGACGTCATTTTCGCCACCGATACCAACGACACGCTGACCGGCGGCGGTGGCAAGGATCAGTTCGTGTTCGCGCCGGCTGCGATCGGGTATGACCATAACGGGCATCCCGTCACCGATTTCTCGCACACCATCAACGACTTCACGATCGATCTGGACAAGATCGACCTGCGGCAGTTCTCGGATGTCGGCTCCATGGACGATCTTTCCTTCACGCCGCAGTCCGGCGACACGCTGGTGTCCTGGAGCCACGAAATCGGTCAGCATGAGGGAGAGCCTGTCCTGGAGCAGGAGTCGATCCTGCTGAAGAGCGTGACCGCAAATCTCAAGGCCAGCGATTTTATCTTCCACGTCAATTGACGGCCCGGTACGCAGCTGGCTCATCGGCGACCGCCACGGGTCTTGACCGCAGCAAAAAATCCATACTCCTCCGCATCCAGGGAATGGCCAACCGCGCACGGACGCTCCATTATCGCCGCGCACGGCGCGGTGCGGGTTTGCAGGAAGTCCTACTGAAATGAAACGTCTCAAGATCCTGCGGCGGTGGTTTGCGCGGAAGTTGGGGTTTGCGCGGCTGATGTGCCTTGCGCTGCTCGTCGTATTTGCCGGCGCTCGCCTCTGGGATCCGCCGCCGATCCAGGAACTGCGGTTGCGCACCTTCGACATGTTTCAGTTGATCGATCCGCGCCACAAGGCGGCGCGGCCGGTCACGATCGTCGACATCGACGACAAGAGCCTCGCCAAGCTCGGCCAATGGCCCTGGCCGCGGACGCGGATCGCCGACCTGATCCAGAACCTCACCAGTCACGGCGCGGTCGCAATCGGTTTCGACGTGGTGTTCTCGGAGGCTGATCGGCTCAATCCGGATCTGGTCGCGAGCCAGATGCGGTACCTGGACGACGCCACCCGCGCCAGGCTGCGCGAGCTGCCGAGCAACGACCAGATCCTCTCCGAAGCGATCAAGCGCTCGCGCGTGATCCTGGGCGAGACCGGGCAGCGGGCGATTTCGTCCGAGGTCGACAAGTCGCTGCCCTTCACCGGCGTCGCGACGGTCGGCGAGGAGGGCGCTGAACGCTTCCTGTTCGAATTTCCCGGGCTGTTGCGCAACGTGCCCGAGATCGAGAAGGTCGCGGCCGGCCGCGGCCTGTTCTCGATCAAGACCGAGCGCGACGGCCTGATCCGACGCGTGCCGATGATCATGCGCGCCCAGGGCATGGTCATGCCCTCGCTCAGCCTCGAGATTTTGCGCGTCGTCACGGGCACGCCGACGCTGCTGGTTCGGACCGACAAGACCGGCGTGCGGGCCGTGCGTCTCAAGGGCGTGGAGATCCCAACCGACAGGAACGGTCAGCTCTGGGTGCATTATGCGCGCCAGGATCCCTCGATCTACGTCTCGGCTGCCGACGTGCTCGACAATACCGTGCCGCCGAACAAGATCGCCGGCAAGCTGGTGCTGATCGGCACCTCCGCGGTTGGGCTCAACGACATCAAAACCACGCCGGTGTCCTCGAACATGCCCGGCGTCGAGATCCACGCCCAGGTGCTGGAGAGCGTGCTGAGCGGCGCGGTGATATCCCAGCCGAACTATGCGCTCGGCGTCGAGCTGCTCGCCGCGCTCGTCATCGGCTTGCTCGTCATCATCTTCACGCCGAACCTCGGACCGGTCCGCCTCGTGCTCGCCGGCGCGACCTTCGCCGCGATCCTGATCGGAGTGTCCTGGTTCTTCTATGCGCAGCACCGCTATCTGATCGACTTCACTTATCCGCTGCTCTCGACCACCGCGATCTATCTGACGCTGATCTTCGCGAGCTTCGTGCGCGAGCAGCGGCAGCGCGTGCAGATCCGAGGCATGTTCGCGCAATACATGTCGCCGGTGCTGGTCGAGCAACTCGCGCAGTCACCGGAAAAGCTCGTCCTCGGCGGCGAGGAGCGCGAAATGACGATCATGTTCTCCGACGTGCGCGGCTTCACCACCATATCGGAAACCTACAAGCACGATCCGCAGGGGCTGATCGCGCTGATGAACCGCTTCCTGACCCCGCTGACCGACGTGATCATCGATCAAAAGGGCTATATCGACAAATATATGGGCGACGCCATCATGGCGTTCTGGAACGCGCCGCTCGACGATGCCGAGCACGAGGTCAACGCCTGCGAGGCGGCGATCCAGATGTTGGAGAAGATCGACGCGGTTAACAAGGACCGCGAGCAGGAAGCCATCGATGGCGGCCACGTCTACATCCCGCTCAATGTCGGTATCGGTCTCAACACCGGCATCGGCGTGGTCGGCAACATGGGCTCCGACCTGAAGAAGAACTATTCCGTGCTCGGCGACAGCGTCAACCTGGCGTCGCGCCTCGAAGGCCAGTCGAAGGAGTACGGCTTTCCCATTATCGTCGGCTCGAGGACCGCGCTCGCGGCCAAGGACAAGTTCGCGATTCTCGAGCTCGACTTCATCATGGTCAAGGGCAAGACCGAGCCGGAAGTGATCTACGCGATCGCCGGCCGCGCGGACGTGATGCATTCGGGCGCCTTCCAGCGCCTGCGCAACGTCACCATCGAAATGCTCGGCTGCTATCGCAGCCGCGACTGGCAGGGTGCGCTGGACGCGATCGGACGCGGCCGCAGGAGCGATGATGCCGACACGCTGGAAAAGCTGTTCAATCTCTATGAAGTACGCATCAAGGAATTCCAGGTCAACCCGCCGCCGGAGGGCTGGACCGGGGCCTATGCGCTGCTGACGAAGTAGGGGGCGCTCGCGGGCAGCCAAGCCCTCAGTGTCGTCCCGGCCTCCATGCTGCCCCCCAACAAGAGATGTCGTCCTGGCGAAGGCCAGGACCCATTACCCCAGAGAGCAGTTGCGGCGCTGCGCTGCTATCCACCAGTCTTCGCCGAACGAAATTCGGTGGTTATGGGTCCTGGCTTTCGCCAGGACGACTGTGGAGTTTGCGGAAGCTGAGTGCCGGCCCCAGCCCTCACTCTGCCCCGATCGTCGTCAGGTCCTGGAACCAGTGCTGCGCCTGCACGAACTGCTTGACCTTGGGCGACAGCGCGTGCGGGTTGGTGTCGTGCACCACCCATACCAGCGTGGCGTCGTCGACGATCAGCGCGTGCGCCTGCGCCAGCAGCTCGTCCTGATTGGTGCTGTCGAAGGTCTGCTTGGCCTCGTCGATCAGCGCGTCGACCTTCGGATTTTTATAGCCGCCCCAGTTGACGCCGACCGGCGCGATCTGGCTCGAATGGAAGAAGCGGACGATGGCGTAGAGCGGGTCGGAGGTGACGTAGGCGATGTTGTTGGCGGTAATGCCTGCGTTCATCTCGTCGGCCGCGCCCTTGCGCCAGTGGGTATAGAGTGTCTCGAGCTCGACGACCTTGAAATCGATGTCGATGCCGATCTCCTTGAAGCTCTGCTGCAAGAATTCGTTCATCGGCAGCGACAGCATCTGGCCGGTGCCGCCCTGTGCGATGATGAAGGTGGCCTTCAACGGCTTCGCCTTGGAGTAGCCGGCTTCCTCGACCAGCTTCTTGGCGGCGGCGACATCGTATTTCAGCTCGAAGCTCGGCTTGCCGAACCATGGGCTCGACGGATCGACCTGTCCCTTTGCGGGTTTCGCAAGGCCATTCATCAGACCCACCACGGCTTCACGATCGATCGCGAGGTTCAGCGCCTTGCGCAGGCGGATGTCGGTCCAGGGCGAACCCGGCAGCACGCTCAGATGATAATTCCAGACATGCGGCGTGACGTTGTCGACGAGCTTCATGCCGGCGGCCTTCAGCTGCGGCACGGCATCCGGCGCCGGCGTCTCGATCAAATCGACTTGCCCAGCGAGCAGCGCATTGGTCCGCGTCAGCGCTTCCGGCATCGGCACCAGCACGAGCTTGTCGACCTTGGGAATGCGCTTCTTGTTCCAATAATCCGGATTCTTGGTCAGCTCGGCGAGCTCGCGCGGCACCAGTTTGGTCAATTTGAACGGGCCCGTCCCCGAAGGCTGGCTCGCGAACTTGTCCCAGTCCTTGCCGAGCTTCTCGTATTGCGTCGGGCTCGACACCAGGAACCACAGCATCTGATAGGGAAAGAAGGAATCGACCGTCTTGGTGGTGATCTCCACCGTGGAGTCGTCGATCTTGGCGTAGCTCGCGACCGAGGGCAGGCGGGTCTTGACCTGGGCGCTCTGGCGCTTGTCGAATTGCGGCGCCTTGTCGTTGAGCACCTTGTCCAGATTCCAGATCACGGCATCGGCGTTGAACTCGCTGCCGTCGTGAAACTTCACGCCCTTGCGCAAGGTGAAGCGCCATTTGGTCTTGTTCTCGGCATCGACTTTCCACTCGGTGGCCAGTCCCGGCACCAGCTTTCCCGGCCGGTCGGCGACGTCCATTTCCCAGGCCACGAGCGGATCGTAGATGGTGTAGGCCGTGAACTGGTAGGCGCCGGCGCCGCGATCGGGCTGGCCGGTGGTCAGCGGGATGTCCGCCATCGAGATGCCGTAGCGCAGCACCGTCTCGGCGCCCGCGGGAATTGCGGACAACGCCAGCACAAGCACGGCGAAACACGTCGATAGTCGGATACGCATGGGCCAAAACTCCAGGGAAGGCTTCAAGGACAATCGGAGCCAAACCTGCAATCTTGATGCCAGAATAGGCAGCAAGGTGCTTTCACCCAGGCGTCATCACAAGGACTTGTCGTCGCAGGGGCAATTTGCAGAATAAGTTTCCCCATTGGCATAGGCATTGCATACGATTGCATCAAAATTAGTCATCGAAGCCGGAAAAGGATTGAGTCAATGCTTATCAACAAGAACAAGACCCGCGCGGCGCTGATCGCGTTGCTGGCGCTCAGTAGCGCGGCTGCGTGGCCGCGCGCGGCCAGTGCCGAAACCGTGCTGCGCATCGCCATGACTGCTGCCGATATTCCGCGCACGCTGGGCCAGCCCGATCAGGGCTTTGAGGGCAACCGCTTCACCGGCCTCACCATGTATGACGCGCTCACCGGCTGGGACCTGTCCTCGGCCGACAAGGCGAGCGTGGTGATCCCCGGCCTTGCCACCGAGTGGAAGGTCGACGATGCCGACAAGACCAAATGGACTTTCAAGCTGCGGCCGGGCGTCACCTTCCATGACGGCTCGCCGTTCAATGCAGACGCCGTGGTGTGGAATGTCGAGAAGGTGCTGAAGCAGGACGCGCCGCAATTCGACGCCAGTCAGGTCGGCGTCACGGCCTCGCGCATGCCGACGCTGGCGTCCGCGAAGAAAATCGACGACATGACGGTCGAGCTCACCACCAAGGAGCCCGACAGCTTCCTGCCGATCAACCTCACCAATCTCTTCATGGCGAGCCCGGCGAAGTGGCAGCATTTCTACGAGAAGGCGGAAGGCGCTGACGCCAAGGCCAAGTCGCAGGCCGCATGGACCGCGTTTGCCAAGGACGCCGCGGGCACCGGCCCGTGGAAGATGGCCGCGTTCACCCCGCGCGAGCGGCTCGAGCTGGTCAAGAATGCGAGCTACTGGAACAAGGACCGCGTGCCCAAGGTCGACAAGATGGTGCTTCTGCCGATGCCGGAAGCGAACGCGCGCACCGCGGCGCTGCTTTCCGGGCAGGTCGATTGGGTCGAGGCGCCGGCGCCGGACGCTTTGCCCGAATTGAAGCAGCGCGGCTTCAAGCTCTACGCCAACGAGCAGCCGCATGTCTGGCCATGGCAGTTCTCGCGCGTCGAGGGCTCGCCCTGGAACGACATCCGCGTCCGTAAGGCCGCGAACCTCTGCGTCGATCGCGAAGGCCTCAAGGACGGCCTGCTCGCCGGCCTGATGGTGCCGGCGACCGGCACCTTCGAGCCTGGCCATCCCTGGCGCGGCAAGCCGACCTTCGAGATCAAGTACGACAAGGTGGCTGCGCAGAAGCTGATGCAGGAGGCTGGATTCGGCCCGAACAAGAAGCTGACGGTGAAGACCCAGACCTCTGCCTCCGGCTCGGGCCAGATGCAGCCGCTGCCGATGAACGAATATCTCCAGCAGGCGCTGGCCGAATGCTATTTCGACGTGCAGCTCGACGTCATCGAATGGAATACGCTGTTCACCAATTGGCGCCGCGGTGCCAAGGATCCCAGCGCCAACGGCTCGAACGCGACCAACGTCACCTACGCGGCGATGGATCCGTTCTTCGCGCTTGTGCGCTTCCTGCAATCGGGCATGGCGCCGCCGGTCTCGAACAATTGGGGTTTCATCAACAATCCCAAATTCGACGAGCTGGTGAAGAAGGCGCGGCAGACCTTCGATCCCGCCGCGCGTGACGCCGCGCTCGCCGAACTGCACGCGGCCTCCGTCGACGACGCAGCCTTCCTCTACGTCGCCCACGACGTCGGCCCCCGCGCCATCAGCCCGAAGGTGACGGGCGTCGTGCAGCCGAAGAGCTGGTTCATCGACTTCTCGCTGGTGTCGATGCAATAGTTCTCTCAGCTTGCTCAGTGCACCCTCTCCCCTTGCGGGAGAGGGTGGCTTCGCGGATAGCGAAGCCGGGTGAGGGGTCTCTCTCCGCGGATGCGGACCTCTCGGCCGATGCAGTATCATTCGCGGAAACAACCCCTCATCCGGCGCTTCGCGCCACCTTCTCCCGCAAGGGGAGAAGGGAAGAAAAGAAACAACGTGCTCGCCTATATCGCCAGACGCATCGTCTACGTCGTCCCGATCGTCATCAGCGTCGCGCTGGTGTGTTTTCTACTCGTGCACATCACGCCGGGCGATCCGCTCGTCGCCGTGCTGCCGGCCGACGCCTCGCAGGAGCTCGCCGCGCAGCTCCGTACCGCCTACGGTTTCGACCGCCCGCTGCCGGTGCAGTTCGGGCTTTGGCTGCTCCGCGCGCTTCATGGCGACCTCGGCAATTCCATCGCCACGGGCCGCCCGGTGCTCGCCGAAGTCATGCGTGCGGTCAGCAACACCGTCACGCTGGCGATCGCGGCGGCGATCATCGGCTTCACGATGGGGGTCTTGCTCGGACTGGTCGCCGGCTATTTCCGCGAGACCTGGATCGACAAGCTGGCGACGTCCTTTGCCATCGCCGGCGTTTCGGTGCCGCATTATTGGCTCGGCATGGTGCTCGTCATCATCTTCTCGGTCCAGTTGAACTGGCTGCCCGCCGTCGGCGCCGGACCCGGAGGCTCGGCCGCCTGGGCCTGGGACTGGGCGCATTTGCAGTATCTCGTGCTGCCGGCGATCACGACCTCGGTGATCCCGATGGGCATCGTCACCCGCACGGTGCGGGCGCTGACCGGCGACATTCTCAGCCAGGACTTCGTCGAGGCGCTGCGTGCAAAAGGCCTGCATGAGCGCGGCGTGTTCCGCCACGTCATCAAGAACGCCGCGCCCACCGCGCTCGCCGTGATGGGACTTCAGCTCGGTTACATGCTCGGCGGCTCGATCCTGATCGAGACCGTGTTCTCCTGGCCGGGCTCGGGCTTCCTGCTCAACTCGGCGATCTTCCAGCGCGACCTGCCGCTGCTCCAGGGCACGATCCTGATCCTGGCGCTGTTCTTCGTCTTCCTCAATCTGCTGGTCGATATCGCGCAAGCCGCGATCGACCCGCGCATCAAGCGGGGTTAGCGGGATGAGGTGCCACACATTCAGTGTCGTCCCGGCGAAGGCCGGGACCCATAACCCCGAAAGGTGGTTGTGGAACGAGACGGCAACGACGAGTCCTCGCCAAATGGCCGGTCGTGGTTATGGGTCCCGGCCCCTCCGTGCGCAATTGCGCACTAGGCCGGGACGACATCGGAAAGTGCGGCTATGACCGATCTTCCGCTCTCCGTCACCTCCGACGCCGCGCTTCAGTCCGCGCCCGCGACCAAGGCGCGCGGCTATTGGGCGACCGTGGGCCGTCGTGTCCGGCGCGACAAGGTCAGCATGGTCTGCGCGCTGGTGCTGCTGCTGATCTTCCTGTCCGCGATCGTTGCGCCGTGGCTCGGTCTGGAAGATCCGTACAAGGGCTCGATGATCCGGCGCCTTCGGCACATCGGCACATCAGGCTACCCGCTCGGCACCGACGAGCTCGGTCGCGACATGCTGGCGCGACTGATCTATGGCGGCCGGCTGTCGCTTCTCATCGGCATTTTGCCCGTGATCCTCGCCTTCTGCATCGGCACGTCGCTCGGCCTCGTTGCCGGCTATGTCGGCGGCAAGCTCAACACCGCGATCATGCGCACGATCGACGTGTTCTATGCCTTTCCGTCCGTGCTGCTGGCGATCGCGATCTCTGGCGCGCTGGGCGCGGGCATCCTCAATTCCATCGTGTCGTTGACGGTCGTGTTCGTGCCGCAGATCACCCGCGTCGCCGAAAGCGTCACGACGGGCGTGCGCAACATGGACTTCGTCGATGCCGCGCGCGCCTCCGGTGCCGGTCCATTCACCATCATGCGCGTGCATATCCTCGGCAATGTGCTCGGTTCGATCTTCGTCTATGCGACCAGCCTCATCTCGGTCTCGATGATCCTCGCGGCAGGCCTGTCCTTCCTGGGTCTCGGCACCAAACCGCCGGAGCCGGAATGGGGCCTGATGTTGAATACCTTGCGGACCGCGATCTATGTCAATCCCTGGGTCGCCGCGCTCCCCGGTGCGATGATCTTCGCGGTCTCGATCTGCTTCAACCTGCTCTCGGACGGCCTGCGCAGCGCCATGGACATCAGGAACTAGCCATGAGCGAAACCAACGCGTCCGTCACGATGCTGGAGCCGATCGAAGACCTCGGCGGCGTCGCCCAACCGCTGCTTCAGGTCAACGGCCTGACCAAGCATTTTCCGGTGCGAGGCGGCCTGTTCGCCGCAAAGCGCACCGTGCGTGCCGTCGACAATGTTTCCTTCTCTGTCGCCAAGGGCGAGACCGTCGGCATCGTCGGCGAGTCCGGTTGCGGCAAATCGACCACCGCGCGGCTGCTCATGCATCTGATGCCGCGCGACACCGGCGACATCATCTATGACGGCATGAGCGTCGGCCAGTCGCTCTCCCTGCGCGAGCTGCGCCGCGGCATGCAGATGGTGTTCCAGGACTCCTACGCCTCGCTCAATCCGCGCCTGACAATTGAGGAATCGATCGCCTTCGGCCCAAAGGTGCACGGTATGGCCGACGGCGCTGCGCGCGTGCTGGCGCGCGAGTTGCTGGGGAAGGTGGGCCTGGTTCCCGCAAACTTCGCCAACCGCTACCCCCATGAGATATCCGGTGGCCAGCGCCAGCGCGTCAACATCGCGCGGGCGCTGGCGCTGTCGCCGCGTCTGGTGATTCTGGACGAAGCCGTGTCCGCGCTCGACAAATCCGTCGAGGCGCAGGTGCTCAATCTGCTTGCCGATCTTAAGAGCGAGTTCGGCCTGACCTATCTCTTCATCAGCCACGATCTCAACGTCGTCCGCTACATCAGCGATCGTGTGCTGGTGATGTATCTCGGCGAGGTGGTCGAGCTCGGCCCGGTCGACCAGGTCTGGGACAGGCCTGCACATCCCTATACGCGCGCACTTCTTGCCGCGATGCCGTCCTCGGATCCGGACCGTCGCACCGAGACGCCGCCGATCACGGGCGATCCGCCCAATCCGATCGATCCACCCTCGGGCTGCCGCTTCCATACCCGTTGCCCGTTTGCGGAGCCGCTCTGCGCAAATGCGACACCAAAACTCACCGCGCTCGATAGAATGGGCCACGAGGCCGCGTGCTACATGGCGATCCCGGGTTCAGGCCATAGCCGCGCGCCGAAGGAGGAAACCGCATGACGAGACCGACGACAAAAGAGATCAAGGCGACGGCACAGGTCGCAGGTGTTCCCGTCGACGACGAGATTGCGACGCGCATCTCCAATTCCATCGGACCGGCCTTCGAGGGCTTTGCGGCCATTGCCGGCACGTTGCCGTTCGATCTAGAGCCCGCGCTCTATCCGATCGCGCAGACTGCCAAGGTCTCGAAATGAGCACCGAGCCTGCATTGATGACGCTCACCGAGGTCGCGCGCGCGATCGCGATGAAGCAGGTGTCCTCGCATGAGGTGACGCGCGCGCTGCTGCATCGCATCGCGCAATGGCAGCCGCATCTCAACGCTTTCATGTCGATCGAGGCAGAGGCGGCGCTGAAGGCCGCCGATGCCGCCGACGCCGAACTCGCCAAGGGCGAAGTCCGCGGTCCGTTGCACGGCGTGCCGCTCGCGCACAAGGATATGTACTACGACGCAGGGCACATCGCGACCTGCGGCTCGCTGATCCGCCGCGATTTCGTTCCGACCGTCACCTCGACTGCCTTGCAGCGGCTGAAGGACGCCGGCCAGGTTCGGCTCGGCACGTTGCATCTGGCCGAATTCGCCTATGGCCCGACTGGCCACAACGCCCATTACGGTCCGGTGCGCAATCCCTGGAACGTGGCGCACATTACCGGCGGCTCGTCGTCCGGCTCCGGCTCGGCGGTCGCGGGGCGATTGACCTATGCCGCGCTTGGCTCCGACACCGGCGGCTCGATCCGCATGCCCGCGCATTTCTGCGGCGTCACGGGATTGAAGACCACGGTCGGCCGCGTCAGCCGCGCCGGCGCGATGCCGCTGTCGCAGTCGCTCGACACGGTCGGCCCGCTCGCCCGCACCGCCGAGGATTGCGCGCTGCTGCTGGCGCTGATGGCCGGCCCCGATCCCGAGGATTCGACCGCGAGCCGTGAGCCGCTGTCTGACTATGTCGGCGCGACCAAGGGCTCGCTGAAGGGCCTCAAGGTCGGCGTCCCCTCGTCCTTCTATGTCGACGATCTCGACGGCGAGGTTGCGCGCGTGCTGGACGAGACCATCGCGCTGCTCAAGCGTGAGGGCGCCGACATCGTCACGGTCGAGCTGCCCGATCAGCGGCAATTGTCCTCGGCAAGCCAACTCGTGCTTGCAGCCGAAGCCGCCGCCTTCCACAAGCGCTGGATGATCGAGCGGCCGCAGGATTATGGTCCGCAGGTGTTGATGCGGCTTCAGAACGGGCTCGCCGTCCCCGCCATCACCTATCTTGAGGCAATGCGCTGGCGCGGGCCGGCACTTGCCGCGCACAATGCAGCCACGGCTGGCGTCGACGCGATCATCGCACCGGCTTCGCCCGTGCCGGCGCCGACGATCGAGGAGAGCGACGTTAGCGGCGGGCCGAATGCGCCGGCGCTGTTGCAGCGGCTGACGCTGTTCACCCGTCCGGTGAATTACCTCGGCCTGCCGTCGCTCACGGTGCCCTCGGGCTTCACCAAAAGCGGTCTTCCGATCGGCATGCAGCTGATCGGCCGCTCGTTCGATGAAGCGACGCTGCTCACCATCGGCGCCGCGTTCCAGCGCGCCACCGACTACCACGCTCGGCTGCCGAAACTACCGTCATGACAAAGCTCGTCGAGATCTCAGGCCTCAATATCCGCTTCACCGGTGAGCGCACGGTCTATGCCGTGAACGATCTCAGCCTCTCGCTCGGCGACGGCGAGGTGCTAGGCCTGCTCGGAGAGTCCGGCTCAGGCAAGAGCGTGACCTTGCGTGCACTGATGCGGCTGTTGCCGAAGAAGCGCACGCAGATCACGGGCAAGGTCAACGTAATGGGCCGCGACGTGCTCGCCATGAACGACGAGCAGCTGTCGTCGTTTCGCGGCCAGACCGTGTCGATGATCTTTCAGGAGCCGGCGCTCGCGCTCGACCCGGTCTACACCATCGGCGCGCAGATCGCCGAAAGCGTGGTGCGTCACGAGGGCAAGTCTTATGCGGAGGGCAGGGCGCGCGCACTCGAAATGCTCGATGTCGTGCGCATTCCTTCCGCAAAACGCCGGCTCGATGCCTATCCGCACGAGATGTCCGGCGGCATGCGTCAGCGCGCCATGATCGCGCTGGCGCTCGCCTGTCGTCCCAAGATATTGCTCGCGGATGAGCCGACCACCGCGCTCGATGCCACCGTGCAGATCCAGATCCTGCTGCTGTTGCGTGAATTGCAGCGCGAGTTCGGCATGTCCGTTATCTTCGTCACCCATGACATCGGGGTCGCCATCGAGATCTGCGACCGGGTCGCGGTGATGTATGCCGGCCAGATCGTGGAGCAGGGCACGCTTCGCGACATCGTCCGGTCGCCGGTGCATCCCTACGCCAAGGGTCTGCTCGCCTCGACCGTCCACGGGGCCAAGCGGGGACAGCGGCTCGAGACCATCCCCGGCACCCCGCCGTCGCTCGGCGAGAAGCCGCACAACTGCTCCTTTGCGCCCCGCTGCGCCGTAGCCCAGCCGCGCTGTCTGGAGCAGCTGCCTGGGAGCGTGGAGGTCGGGCCGGGCCGGGCGGCACGGTGCGTGCTGGCGGAGCCGGTCACCGCGCTGTCGTGATTTTGGACTCCAAGCGGCGAGCGGGGAACAGCATTCAGACCTCGTTCATCCCGGTTCCGCTTCCATGGAACCGTTCACGGAGAGGGACCTCACTTATGTACATTTCCAATGAAGGCCTGCTTGTCATCCTGTTCGTCGGCCTGGTGGCTGGTTGGTTGGCCGGCAAGGTGGTGCGCGGAACCGGGTTCGGCATCATCGGCGACATCGTGGTCGGCATCGCCGGCGCGCTGGTGGCAAGCTTCCTGTTTCCGAAGCTTGGCATTCACATCGGCACCGGACTGATCTCGGAGATCATCTATTCCGCGATCGGCGCGGTCATCCTGCTGCTGGTGGTGCGGCTGGTCCGCGGCGGCGGCCGGTTCTAATGGCGCCCGAGTTCAATTGATCGAACTTTTGACCTCTCCCCGCCCGGGGAGAGGTGACATGTCTGCAAGAAAAAGCCGCAAGATCGTGGGATTCCGGACTTGCGTGCAAGGCCGGTCGCGGGTGATGTGGGCTATAGGGGTCCCGGGTGTTCGACTGCGTTGGGCGATGAGCGCAAACGCGATGTTAATCCGGGTCAATTACTCCTGAATTTGCCTTTGAAATCAGGGGCTTTGGCCCCTACCCGAAAGAGATCAGACTGATGGCAGCCGTTCCCGGCGTCCGCCGCTCAGAGCTCGGTGATGCGCTGCGCGCCTGTCGCACGGCGTTTGTCGGCGTCGGCTTGATGAGCTGCATGATCAACCTGCTCTATCTGACCGGGTCGATCTTCATGCTGGAGGTCTACGACCGGGTGCTGCCGAGCCGCAGCATTCCGACCCTGGTCGGCCTGATCGTCCTCGCCAGTTTCCTCTATATGGCGCAGGGCGTGCTGGACATGATCCGCAATCGGATCCTGGGCCGGGTCGGCACCGCGCTGGACGAAGCCCTGAACAAGCGGGTGTTCGACACCATCGTGCGCCTGCCACTGCTGGTCGGCAGCCGCAACGAGGGGCTTCAGCCGCTGCGCGATCTCGACAATGTCCGCTCCTTTCTTGGCGGCATGGGCCCGAGCGCGTTCTTCGACCTGCCCTGGCTGCCGCTCTATCTCGCCATCTGCTTCGCCTTCCACGTCATGATTGGCGTCACCGCGCTGGTCGGCGCCGTCATCCTGGTCGGGCTGACGCTGGTCACCGAGTTCATGTCCCGCCAGCCGGCGAAAGAGGCGATGGGGCTTGCCGCCCAGCGCAACGATCTCGCCCAGGCCAGCCGCCGCAATGCCGAAGTCATGGTGTCGATGGGCATGGCCGGCCGGATGAACGCGCGCTGGAGCGAGGCCAACGAAAAATATCTCGACGGCAACCAGCGTGCGAGCGACGTCGCCGGCGGTCTCGGCGCGGTCGCAAAAGTTCTGCGCATGATGTTGCAATCGGCCGTGCTCGCGGTCGGCGCCTATCTGGTCATCCACCAGGAAGCGACCGCCGGCATCATCATCGCCGGCTCGATCCTCTCAGCCCGTGCGCTTGCGCCGGTCGACCTCGCGATCGCGCACTGGAAATCCTTTGTCGCGGCACGCCAGAGCTGGCACCGCCTGACCCGCCTTCTGGAGCAGATGCCGGCGCAGACGATGCCGACTCAGTTACAGGCGCCCACCAGCCGTCTCTCGGTCGAAGGCATCGCCATGGTGCCGCCGGGCGACCAGCGTCTCATCGTGCAGGACATCACCTTTGCGCTCGAAGCCGGCAACGGCCTCGGCGTGATCGGACCGAGCGGCTCCGGCAAGTCGTCGCTGATCCGCGCGCTGGTCGGCGTCTGGCAACCGGTCCGCGGAAAGGTGCGGCTCGACGGTGCGGCGCTCGACCAGTGGTCGTCGGACGTGCTTGGCCGCCATATCGGCTATCTGCCGCAGGACGTCGAATTATTCGGCGGCACGATCGCGCAGAACATCAGCCGCTTCGATCCCGAGGCCACCTCTGACGGCATCATCGCTGCCGCCAAGGAAGCCGGCGTGCACGAGATGATCATCAAGATGCGCGAGGGCTACAACACCCAGGTCGGAGAGCAGGGCACGGCGCTCTCCGCGGGCCAGGCACAGCGCGTGGCGCTGGCGCGCGCGCTCTATGGCAACCCGTTCCTGATCGTGCTCGACGAGCCCAATTCCAATCTCGATACCGAAGGCGACGAAGCGCTGACCCGCGCCATCCGCGCGGCGCGCGAGCGCGGCGCCATCGTCATCGTGGTGGCGCACCGTCCGATCGGCGTGGAAGCGGTCGACCAGATCCTGGTGCTGCGCGACGGCCGCATGCAGGCCTTCGGGCCGAAGGAGCAGGTGCTCGCCCAGGTGCTTCAGCCGCGCGTGACGCCGCCGGCGCCGATCAAGATCGTCAGCGAAGGCGGAGCCAAGGCATGAGCACGATGGCGCTCGGCGGCGCAAAGCCTGCCGCGAAGCGGACCGTACGGCAGTCGATCCGGTTCCACCTGATGCTCGGGCTTGGGATCGTGCTGGTCCTCCTGGTCGGCCTCGGCGGCTGGGCTTCGACGGTGCAGATTTCCGGCGCGCTGATCGCGCCGGGTCAGATCGTGGTCGAATCCAACGTCAAGAAGGTTCAGCATCCGACCGGCGGCGTCGTCGGCGAGGTGCGTGCTCGCGACGGCGACGTGGTCAAGGCTGGCGACATCGTGGTGCGGCTCGACGACACCGTCACCAAGGCTAACCTCGCCATCGTCACCAAAAATCTCGACGCCGCGCAGGCGCGTGCGGCGCGGCTCCAGGCCGAGCAGCGCGGGATCGACAGGATCGACTACCCGCAAGCGCTGCTCGATCGCGGCAACGATCCCGACGTCAAGGCGCTGCTCTCGGCCGAAACCAAGCTGTTCGACGTCCGCGTCAACGGGCGCGCCGGCCAGAAGGCGCAGCTGCGCGAGCGCATCCAGCAGCTCAACGAGGAGATCGAGGGCCTCTCCGCGCAGGAGCGGGCCAAGGACAGGGAAATCTCGCTGGTGCAGCAGGAGCTGATCGGTGTCCGCGATCTCTATGACAAACACCTGGTGCAGATCTCCCGTCTGACCACGCTCGAACGCGATAGTGCCCGCCTCAACGGCGAGCGCGCGCAATACATCGCCTCGCGCGCGCAGGCCAAGGGCAAGATCACCGAGACCGAGCTCCAGATCATCCAGGTCGACAAGGATATGGTCAGCGAGGTCTCCAAGGATCTGCGCGAGACCAACGACAAGATCGGCGAAATGATCGAGCGCAAGGTCGCCGCCGAGGACCAGCTTCGCCGCGTCGACATCCGCGCGCCGCAGGACGGCATGGTGCTGCAATCGACGGTGCATACCGTTGGTGGTGTCATCACCGCCGGCGACGCCCTCATGCTGATCGTGCCGCAGGCCGACGATCTCCAGGTCGAAGCCAAGGTCAATCCGGTCGATATCGACAAGCTGCAGATCGGTCAGAAGACTCTGCTGCGCCTGTCCGCCTTCAACCAGCGCACTACGCCCGAGCTCAACGGCGTCGTCAGCCGCGTCTCGCCCGACGTCACCACCGATCAGCGCACCGGCCAGAGCTACTACACCATCCGCGTCTCGCTGTCCGCAGAGGAGGTCGCCAAGCTCGGTGATTCCAGGCTGATCCCCGGCATGCCCGCGGAAGCCTTCGTCCAGACCGGCGACCGCACCATGCTGTCCTATCTGATGAAGCCGCTGCACGACCAGTTCATGCGGGCGTTCAGGGAGAAGTGACGCGCGGAAGCGCATCCTCGCCTCCTTTCGTCATTGCGAGCGTATTGAAGCAATCCAGGTTGCCTCCGCGGCGGGATTTCTGGATTGCTTCGCTACGCTCGCAGTGACGGGCGGCTTCTTTTTTGCTTTAGTTTTCTTGCTATAGTTCGATTCAGCCCCAGCAACCCGGCGTCGAACAATGCAATCCATCCAATCCCCACCCTCCGTCGCGACCGAGTCCTTTTCCGAGGCTGGCCTCGCCGTCGCCCGCCTCGAAGAGATCTACGAGCGCAACACGAAGTTCCTGCGTGACCGGTTCGAAGCTTACGTCAACGGCGAGGCAATCACGACGCGGGTGCGGGCCTTCTATCCCTTCGTCCGTGTCACCACCGCGACGCATGCGCGGCTGGATTCGCGTCTCGCCTACGGCTTCGTCGCGCGGCCCGGGGTGCACGAGACCAGCGTCACGCGTCCCGATCTGTTCCGGACCTATCTCACCGAGCAGATCGGGCTGTTGATCCAGAACCACGGCGTCCCGGTCGAAATCGGCGAGTCCAGCGAACCGATCCCCGTTCACTTCGCCTACCGCCGCGACATCAACATCGAAGCCGCCATCACCACCAGCGAGAATTCGTCGGTGACGCGGTCGCTGCGCGATGCGTTCGACGTGCCGGATCTGGCCACCATGGACGATGCCATCGCCGATGGCACTTTCGAGCTTCAGCCCGGCGCGCCCGAGCCGCTGTCCCTGTTTCGGGCAGCCCGCGTCGATTACTCGCTGCGCCGGCTCTACCATTACACGGGCACGGACCCCGAATATTTCCAGAACTTCGTGATCTTCACCAACTACCAGTTCTACGTCGACGCCTTCGCGCAGCTCTGCCAGCAGCGGCTTCAGGCTGGCGAGGCCGGCCTCGACGCTTTCGTTGCTCCAGGCAACGTGATCACGCGCAGCGGCGGCGCGACGACAGGCGTTGCGCCCGCGCGGGCGCCGCAGATGCCGGCCTTTCATCTGGTCGCGCCCGGCTATCGCGGCATCACCCTGATCAACATCGGCACCGGTCCGTCGAACGCGCGCAACGTCACCGACCATGTCGCCGTGCTGCGGCCCCATGCCTGGCTGATGCTCGGCCATTGCGCGGGCCTGCGCAACACGCAGCGGCTCGGCGACTACGTGCTCGCGCATGGCTATGTGCGCGAGGACCATGTGCTCGATCGTGAGTTGCCGCTGTGGGTGCCGATCCCGGCGCTCGCGGAGATGCAGGTGGCGCTCGAGGAGGCCGTCGAGGACGTCACCGGGCTCGAAGGTTTCGAGCTCAAGCGCCTGATGCGTACCGGCACCGTCGCGAGCGTCGACAACCGCAATTGGGAGATCAGCGGGCCCGATGTCATTCGCCGCTTGTCGCAGTCGCGCGCGGTTGCGCTCGACATGGAATCGGCCGCGATTGCCGCCAACGGTTACCGCTTTCGCGTGCCCTACGGCACGCTGCTGTGCGTCTCCGACAAGCCGCTGCACGGCGAGATCAAGCTCGCGGGCATGGCCAGCGAATTCTACCGCCGCCGCGTCGGCCAGCATCTCGAGATCGGTTTGAAGGCGCTGGAACGGCTCAAGCAGCAGGAATCCGAGCGACTGCATTCGCGAAAGCTCCGCAGTTTCGCCGAAGTTGCGTTTCAGTAGGCGATGGATTGCCTTTGCTGCTGACAAGCAGCGGGATTTTCGGCATTTTCGGCGCGGGGGGCGACCGGGACGACTTGATGCCACTCATGCGCGACAGGATCATTGGCCATGATCTCGAACGGCTCGCCTTTCGCTTCACCATGCTGAACGACGGCGAGGTCGTGCAGTGCCAGATCAGCGACGCCGCGATGGACGAGCTTGCGGGCATGCAGGGCACCGAAAGCAGCGCCCGGCAGGCCCAGTTCCTGTCGCTGCGCGAGACCATCGAGCGGCTTGCGTCAGACCTCTACGACGAGGCGCCGCGGGTCAGGGGTCATGTGGTGCGGATCTTTACGCGACATTTACAGCCGTAGTTCCGCTCCGGCCTCCGCAATCATGCTCCGGGGCAGTTCATCGGTTGGTCAAGATCTAGGGTGCGTACTTAGAAAATCTGGTGCTAAGAGTAGGCGCGCGTGATGTCCGCTTGTCCTCCAACAGCGGCGCGAAAGCGGACGTTGTCGGACTTCCAAGAAGGACCGCTTGCGGACATGCGACTCGTGCAATTGGCTTTGTATAGACGCGACGAAGCCGGAGAAAAGGCGCTTCCACGTAAACGAAACTGATGATCCCGATCGGAATCATCAGGGTGAAGCAAGCGAATGACCACGCCAATGCGACGTAGAAATTCGAAATGTCCATGACGTGGCGTTGAACGAACTCCGCTAGTTCGACCACGAAGAACGTATGCAGCAGGTAGATCGAATAGCTATATTCGCCAATCTTCGAGAACGCCCATGAAAGGCCAGCGTTCCTCAGCCTGAAACTGGTGTCATAGTAGGCGACAAGCGACGAGTAAGCGACGGCTTCGGCGGTCGGGAGGATTATCCACAGCGGATTGCGCTCTGTTCCGTAGTAGCCACCGGCAATGTCGAACATCCAGAACCCCACAGTGAACGCTGTGAGTATTCCAATGGCGGAAAGGTGTCTTCCGGTGAAAATGTGTCGATAGCTGAACGCGGTGATGCCCAAAGCGAACTGATCTATGCGGCCAATGATCGTGTAGTACGCGAAATATTCTACTTCGCCGACCAATAGGAAGATGATGGAGCGTAGGGCAATTGCTGCTCCCACGAAGATGAGTGGTGTCCACTTATGGCGCCTGCTCGCGTAGATCAGAAAGGGCAGCGCGATATAGAAATGCATTTCGATGGTGATGGACCACGCGCCATTCGGCCAAGCTGGGACCACGAATCCCTTCGCTAGATCTGCGAGGTATCCACCAAGCCTCCCGCCCTCCGCATGCCTGATGATCCCGATCAGGATGAGGACGAGGACCAGGAGCGGGGCGAGCCGGATCAAACGGTTCCAGAAAAATGCACGGTAGTTTATCGTTTTGCCGTCAAGCAACTTCGCGAACAGATATCCGCTGAGCGTCATGAAAAGCGCCACTCCGGTGTGACCTTCGTCAAACAGGGCCAGCGGAAACACAGCCGGGGCGCCCTCGAAGGTCTCAGGATAAGCACCAGCGGCATGCGTGAAGTGCCAAGCGAAAACCATGAGCACCGCGACTGCCCGAACGTGGTCAAGCCCGATAAAGTGCAAACCTGCTGATGACTTCAATTTTATCCTTCAAGTCTCGAAAGACTTAGACCGTGCGAGGGCCAAATCGCGCCTAGAGATAGATGAGCAAAGCAACCACTGGTTAAAACTCGGTTGCTCACGGAGAAGGAGTTGTTCAGTTTTCAGCAATCGGGCGGCTATGCGATTGCACGCGACGCCTCCTCCTATGGGTAATCCACGATCGAAACGCCGAAAGAACCGCCGTCTCAAATCGTTCGAGCTGGCCTTTCAGCCGAAGAGCGTGTTTCTCGAGGAGGTGCCAGGAGGCGACAGCGACGCCAAAGGCAATCGGCAGGCTGATCAGGACGTTCAGATACCAGTACTGAAGCGACGGGCCCAGCGCTGCAACGCACTGCTGTATGACGAATCCATAGAGGTACATCCCGTAGGAATAGTCGCCGGACGACACGATCCAGATTCGCCGCGGGTTCGTGAGGCCCAGATAACACGCGATATAGGCGGCCGGCACGGCAAAAATCGCGTCGCTGCGTCCGCCGGCCATGCCGATCATGCAAAGTACAAGCGCGAACAGGCCCGTCGCCCGGTTGAACGGTACCTTGTCGCGCCAGAGGTAGAAGCCGACGCCTAGGAGGAAGCAGAACACCAGAATGTGCGGGCGAAGGTGAATGAACAGTTCGTCTGAATGGTAGATATCGTACCAGACGAGGCCGATCTGGGCGAACACCAGGAACCCAAGGTATAGTGCCCTGTTGAAGCAAATCGTGGTCGCGGCAAGAAGCGCCAGGATAGCGTAACACCACAGCTCATACGGCACCGTCCAGAGCTGAGCATTCACCAGATCAGGCACCGGATTGTAAAGAAATACACCCGGGAGTTCGAAGTGGCGTCGCCGAGCATGTTGAGAAAATAGACATGGAATCTCGGGTCCGCGAAGTACTCGGTCAAAGGCATCGCGGTGAAGATCGGGCCGATGATGATGGCTGAAAGCGTCGTCTCAACCACGAGAGCGGGCGCGATGCGAAGCACGCGCAGGCCGATAAACGAAATCAGGCTCTTGCACCTCAACAAGCTGCCCGTCACCAAGAACCCGCTCAGGGCGAAGAAGAGCGCAAGAATCGTTGCGTTCACCATGCGAAAATGGCCTGCTACCTCCATTGCCCGATCGAGGCCAAGTGTGACGTTCGCGCTGTGCAGGCAGATGATCGCGGCCGCCAGCGCAATCCGCATGTAATCGAAACCTGCAGGCCGATTGCGCGAAAGAGCCAGCTGATCAGCAAGACTGAACATGGTTGTGGTCTTAGCGGGAGGCCACAAAGCCGCACGCCGAAGCGGCGATCAACCAGCAGCACTTCTCGATCCGCCGACGCGTGGCGGGCTCCCAGCGCACTTGAACCCGCGATCCGCATGCCTTTCGACGTTCCAATGCGGGGGAGCGCCCCCATGCGGAGTAGGTCAGTCCGCTGAACATTCCAGATTCCCAATTGCGACAGCAGACGTGAAACTTCGCGCTGCTTCTTGGGGTTTTAGCACGCGCATCGTGCGGTTGTATTTACAATGAGTACTATCGTTTGTGTTGGTGAAGAATTTGTTCCTAAAGTTGACGGCGGCCCTCCAAATATGGAACCGACGGGCGCCCAGTTAAGCCGGAAAGAGAAGCTCCGGATTGAAGACCCAGAAGATGCCATTCAGGACACGACGGTCATTCACCCGTGGCACGCCGCGCGAGCTATCCGGCAACATCGGCTTAATGGCAAACCTCGTGCTTGATCTTTGGCGCGGTGAACGTGGATTTCGCTTTCCGAGGTTTGCCTGGCTCGGCTTTATCGTGTCGACCGCGGGACTGTTCTCGTACCTGGTCTTCGCAGGGCCCGGTTTGAACATCTCGCCCTGTACCTGCTCGCCACGGGTCTCGTCACAGCTGCGGCGCTGCTGCTCCTGAAAGAGTCGCGTTGCGACTTGGCCGGCCCGGAGCAGTTGCCTCAATCCTGAGCGCCCTGCCTGATCCGGCCATCAGCTGTCGAACATGATCACGCTGCGCAGCGTCTTGCCGGCCTTCATGTTGGCAAACCCTTCGTTGATCTCGGAGAGCTTGAGCTTGGCCGAGATCCAGTCCTCCAGGTGCAGCCGGCCGCGCAGGTAAAAATCCACCAGCCGCGGCATGTCGACGCGAAAATGGTTCGAGCCCATCGAGGAGCCCTGGATCCTGCGCTCGCGCAGGAAATCGAAGCCATGCAGCTCGATCTTCTGGCCGAACGGAATCATGCCGACGATGGTGGCCGTGCCGCCCGAAGCGAGCATGCCGAAGGCCTGCTCGGCGGTCTCCTTGCGGCCGAGCACCTCGAAGGAATGATGCACGCCGCCATTGGTGAGATCGCGCACCTGTTTCACGACGTCGCCGTCTGCCGGGTTGATGATGTCGGTCGCGCCCAGCTTGGTCGCGAGCTGGAGCTTGGCCGGATTGGTGTCGATGGCGATGATGCGGCCGGCGCCCGCGATCTGCGCGCCGTTGATCGCAGCCATGCCGACACCGCCGCAGCCGATCACGGCCACGGTCTCGCCGGCCGTCACCTTCGCCGTGTTCACGACCGCGCCGTAGCCGGTAATGACGCCGCAGCCGATCAGCGCCGCAAGATCGAGCGGCATCTCCTTCCGGATTTTGACGATCGCGTTCTCGTGCACCAGCATCTGCTCGGCGAAGGACGAGAGGTTGAGAAACTGATGCAGCTTCTCGGAGCGGGCCCATTGCATCCGGTTGGACGCCCCCGGCAGCAATTTCACCGTGGTGTCGGTGCAGAGCACAGTGCGGCCCGTGGTGCAATTGTCGCAGGTGCCGCAGAACACGGACAGGCAAGTGACGACATGGTCGCCCGGTTTCACATAGGTGACGTCGGAGCCGACCTGCTCGACGATTCCGGCCGATTCGTGCCCGAGCACCGCGGGCAGCGGATGCGGATAAAGGCCTTCCATGAAGTGCAGATCGGAGTGGCAGAGGCCTGCGACCGAGGTCCGGATCAGGACCTCGCGCGGGCCGGGCTTCGGCAGGCTGACATCCTCGATGACCAGAGGCTTGTTGACTTCATGGAGGACGGCGGCCTTCATCGAGCACTCCCTATCGCTTTTTTTGCTTTGAACGTGGGTGCAGCCTACGCCGCCAGGACCAGTTCGCCAACCTCGCTCATATCAGCTGCGCGGTCGCCGAGCAGCAGCGTGGCAATCTTCTGCTGCGCGGCATTTTCCGTCAGCCGGAACGGATCGCTCGGCGACACCCGGTGGTCGACCACCAGCCGCGACAACAACAGCCTTCGCGCATCGCCGCGCATGTCGTGAATACGATGTGCCTCCCAGGCGAGCGCCACGGCACTGGCGACATGATAGAGCAGGCTGGTGGCGCGGCGCGCATCGGCTTCGTTTTCGGATTTGGCCGCGACCTCGCGCGCAAAACCGACCGCGCGATCGGTGAGGCCGCGGAGCCGGTCGCGCCAGGCCTGCGGCACCGAGGGGCTGTCATCGAGGCGGGCGTGCAGATCGGCGGCGAGCGCGAATTCGGCGCCGTGGCGGCCGACCGCGCGCCTCAGCGCATCAATCGCGACGATGTTGCCGGTGCCTTCCCAGACCGAACCGAGATGCGCGTCGCGGAGCAGGCGGGCGGTCGCGAACTCCTCGATATAGCCGATGCCGCCGCGCATCTCGAGCGCATCGCCACAGACCTTTCGTGCATCGCGGGTGGCGCGGAATTTCAAGGTCGGCGTCAGGATGCGCAGCAGTGCGGCTGCATCCTGGCTGCCGGCCTCGGCGCGGTCGAGCGCGTCCGCAGTGAGAAAGCTCATCGACAACGCTTGCTCGACCGGCAGCATGATTTTCAGCATCTGGCGCCGGCCCAGCGGCAGGTCGATGATGCGGTTGCCGAACACCACGCGATTTTTTGCCACCGTCATCGTGTCATGGTAGGCGCGGCGCATCAGCGCGGTGGACTTCACGCCATTTGAAAGCCGCGACGAGTTCACCATCTCGGCCATCTGCACGAAGCCGCGGTCGAGCTTCCCGACCGCGTAGGCGATCGCGCCTTCGAGCTTGATTTCGCCCGAGGCCATCGAGCGCGTGCCGAGCTTGTCCTTCAGACGCACGATCCGGTAGTGGTTCTGCGAACCGTCGTCGAGGAAGCGCGGCATCAGGAACAGGCCGACGCCGCGCGTGCCGGGGCCGGCGCCTTCAGGGCGCGCCAGCAGCATCACGATCTTTGCGTCGGCGTTCGAGCAGAACCATTTTTCGCCGGTGAGGCGCCAATGGTCGCCTTCCTGCATCGCCGTCGTGGTCAGCGTGCCGACGTCGGAGCCGCCTTCCTTCTCGGTCATGAACTGGCCGCCCTGGGTCAGCTTGCTCATGTCGGTCTGGGTCAGGCCGTCGAGATATTTCGCCTTCAGCGCGTCGCTGCCGAAATTCGCGAGCAGCTTGGCGCAGCCGTCGGTGACGTTGATCGGGCAGCCCATGCCGAATTCGGTCTGGTTGAACAGAAACGTGAAGGCGTGCTTGGCGACGACGGGATATTTGTCCGGCCAGCCCATGATGCCCTTGCGGATCGAGAGCGCGTGGATGCCGAACTCGCCGAAGGCTGCCTTCTCCAGCTCGCGATAGGCCGGGTGGTATTCGATCCACTGCACGTCGCGGCCGAACTTGTCGCGATGGTGCAGCACCGGCGTGTGCCGGTCGGCGAGCCGCGCGCAATCGTCGAGATGTCCGCCGGCGAGTTCGCCCAGCCGATCGAGATGCGGCTCGATATGGCGGAATAGCGTCTCCGGCAGATGGATGCGCAGGAGATCGGTGAGTGCCTGATCGGCGCGGTAGAAATTCATGCCGGTGGTGTCGGGCGCCAGCAGTCCGGATGGTGCGGCCGCGACCTGTTTTGGCTGCGCGGGGGCCGGCTGTCGCATGATCGTCCTCTTCGTTTCCGCCTTGCGGCCATTTTGCGCTGATTTGGCGCTTGCCGCTTGAGATGATGTCGATCATGCTCCAGTCGCGAAAGCGGATAAAGCCGCAAATTGTCAGGGAGGCATGATCGCCGCGTGGGAGCAATTCGCCCTGCGGAATTGTGATCGCCCGGCTGGTTGTCCGCGCGGACCGTGCATAGATCAGCGGCTTCCCGTCTTCGAGAGATCACGTCATGGAACACCCGAAATACAAGATCGCCCTCATCGTCGGTGCGGGCGAAGGCCTGAGCGCCTCGCTGGCGCGGCTATTGTCCGCCCAGGGCATCCGCGTTGCGCTGGCCGCGCGAAAAATCGAGAAGCTCGGCGCGCTCTGCAGCGAGACCGGCGCCAAGGCCTATGCCTGCAACGCCATCGAGCCTGATGAGGTCGAGCGCCTGTTCGGCCTCGTCGAACGCGAGATCGGCACGCCCGATTTGGTCGTCTACAACGCCAGCGGTCGGGCGCGCGGGCCGTTCGTCGATCTCGTTCCGGCCGACGTGGCGAACGCCATTGCGGTCAGTGCCTATGGCGCCTTCCTGGTGGCGCAGCAGGCGGCCAGGCGCATGCTGCCGAACCAACACGGCGCGATCCTGTTCACCGGCGCCTCGGCCAGCGTCAAGGGCTACGCGCAATCCGCGCCGTTCGCGATGGGCAAGTTCGCACTGCGCGGGCTCGCGCAGAGCATGGCGCGCGAATTGTCGCCGCAAGGCATCCATGTCGCGCATTTCGTGATCGATGGCGGCATCAGGAGTGCAGCGCGCACGGAAGCGCCGGACAAGCCGGATTCGATGCTCGATCCCGATGCGATTGCGGAGAGCTACTGGAACGTGTTGCAGCAGCCGCGCAGCGCCTGGAGCTGGGAGCTGGAGCTGCGGCCGTGGGTGGAGAAGTTTTGAAGGCAAGCTGCCGTAGGATGGGCAAAGGCGCATAGCGCCGTGCCCACCATCAACGACGAAACAGCAATGGTGGGCACACTTCGCTTTGCCCACCCGACAAGGGCGGGAATCATGACCACGGAAATCACCATCGATACCGGCACCAGTGAACTCCTGTGCGTGATCCGCGATCGCGTCGCATTGATCACGATGAACCGGCCCGAGGCGCGCAACTCGCTGTCGGACGCGCTGACCCCGGCGCTGCGCACCATGATCCGCTCCTGCGGCGAGAACCCCGATGTCGGCGCGCTGCTGATCACCGGCGCGGGCGAAGCGTTCTGCGCGGGCGGCAACGTCAAGGGCATGGGTGCGCATCGCGACCCCAAGAAGCTGGAGATGTCGCAGGAAGATCGCATCGCCGATCTCCAGGAGCGGCAACGCCTGCTCACCGGCGCACTGGTCTCGGTGCGCAAGCCGACCATCGCGGCATTGCCGGGGCCGGCGGTCGGCGCGGGGCTCGCCATCGCCATGGCCTGCGACATCCGCATTGCCGCGCAATCGGCCTTCGTGGCCACCGGCTATGCGCGCATCGCGCTCAGCGGCGATTATGGCATCGCGTGGCTGTTGACGCGCCTCGTCGGTACCGCGCGGGCGCGCGAGCTGCTGTTCACCGGCGATCGGGTCGATGCTTCCAGGTGCGAGGCCATCGGCCTCGTCAACCGCGTGGTGCCCGACGACAAATTGCAGGCGGAGGCCTTCGCACTGGCTAAATCCCTCGCTGGAGGTCCGCGCCTCGCGCTGCGCTACATGAAGGACAATCTCGACGAGGCCCTGCTGTTCGACTTCGAGACCGCGCGCGATCACGAAGCCGAGCGGCTGGTCCGCCTGACCACGACCGCCGATCACAAGGAAGCGGTGCAAGCCTTCATCGAGAAACGCAAGGCGGTGTTCACGGGGAAGTAGCGGCGAAAAAAAGCCCGGCTCCGTTTGACCAGAGCCGGGCTCGAGTGGTGTCAGGCCGAGGCTGAGGGGCTATCGGCCTGACGGGAAAGAGCGACGAGGCGCCAGCTCGCGCAGGGAATGTCCTTCGGCGCGACGGAAATCTCCTTGTCGAAGCGCACCAGCTTCCAGTCGTCCGGATGATTGACGAAGGCGAAGCTCGATTTGCGCGCGAGCGAGATCATGGCCGCGTTGGAGCGCAGCGTGTCGCCGAACATGTGGTCGGCGCCAAGCGCGGCCGCGCGGCATTCGAGATTCTTCATCAGCGCGGTGGCGATGCCCTGGCCCTGCCGGCGGTCCGCAACCGACAGGCCGAATTCAAGCGTCGCGGTTTCGGCATGCAGTGCGTAGCGCGCTTCGGCGACGATGGTCTCGAAGCCGTCGACCATCATGGTCGCCACCACGGTAAAACGTTCGCGCTCGCCGACCTGAAGGAATTCCTGCAGGAGGCCCTGCGGCAGTTCGCTCATCGCACCGAAGAAGCGGTTGTAGCGGGAGCGCGTCGGGAGCGAGCGAAAATAATACTGGAGCTCCTCGGTGTCGCGCGGCTCGACGAAACGAACGCGCAGCGCCTCGCCGTGCCGCGTGCGCAACGTGTCCGAATATTGCTTCAGATCTTCCAGGCGAAGGGTGCTCATGGCACGCGCCCCAAGGGGACCAAAGGGAAAGGAGACCGCCGGCGCCCCACAGTCAGGCGGCGCCGGCCTGGCGGCCAATCAGGCCCGCCAAAAGGGTTTGTCGGCCTCGTAGGCCACATCGCTCCAGGACAGCCCGACGTCCTGAAGGTCACGCGCGGACCAGTTAGTAAGCTCCCGGCGGGTCCGGTAGCGCTCGTGCCAGACGTGAAGGGTCTCGCCGATCTGGTGGATCAGGCCGGGTGCATGATGATTTGTCATCGAATTCTGGGTCAGAGTAGACATTTTCAGCTCCTTGAGCTAACTTGACCGCTAATATCTGCCTGCTGATGCACTGCGACAAACGACAATTTGTACTCTTTCGCATGAAATAACGTCATGTATCCTGCTGCCAGATGACTGCCAGATTGCCCTCCCTGAACGGATTGCGGGCCTTTGAGGCCGCCGCGCGGCATCTCAGCTTCACGCTGGCCGCGTCCGAGCTGAACGTGACCCAGACCGCGATCAGCCATCAGATCCGCAGGCTTGAGGAGGAGCTCGGCATCCGGCTATTCGTCCGGCAGAACCGCGCGCTGACGCTGACGCCGGAGGCGCGCGACTATTTGCCGGGCGTCCGCGCCGCCTTCAACGACCTTCGCCTCGCCACCGACCGGCTGCTGCGCAAGGACGACGACAAGGTTCTGACGGTCTCGACGCTGGCATCGCTTGCCGCAAAATGGCTGCTGCCGCGGCTGACCGATTTCCAGGAGCACCATCCCGGCATCGACGTCCGCATCACCACCTCGACCGGCCTCGTCGACTTCCAGCGCGACAATGTCGATGCCGCGATCCGCTACGGCCGCGGCCAATGGCCGGGTCTGCGCGCCGACTGGCTGATGGCGGACGAGCTGTTTCCGGTCTGCAGCCCGTCTCTCTTGCGCGGTGACAAGCCGTTGCGCTGTCCCGAGGACCTCAAGAGCCACATGCTGCTGCACACCTCCAACGCCAACAGCGACGACTGGCGGCTGTGGTTGACGGCGGCGGGTCAGCCGGCCGACATCGCCAGGCAGCCCGGCATCACCTTCGACATGATCTTCATGACCATCCAGGCCGCGATCGACGGCATCGGCGTCGCGATGGGGCGGACCTCCTACGTCCAGGACGACATCGCCAAGGGCCGGCTCGTCGTCCCCTTCAAGATCGCGCTGCCGGCCGATGCCGGCTTCTACCTGGTCGCGCCGGAGGGCCGCCGCGAGGCGCCGAAGCTCGCCGCATTCCGCGACTGGATGATCGCTGCAACGCAGAATAAAGCCTGAGATCGTGCCGGCGCAGTCCGCGCCATCTGCTTCGCTACAGGTCCACCACGACGTAATCGCTCTCGACTTTCACCGGTATCGTCTCAGCAACGTACGGCCCCTTCACCACGCTCGTACCCGGCTCGACATGCGCGGGATAAGCCTTCACCCGGAAGCGGCGGGGGTCGCAGTAGGACTGGCCGGTGCGGATGTCGAACTCCCAGCCATGCCAAGGGCAGCGAATGATCTCGCCGAGCTTGGTGTATTCGATCTCGCCCGGATCCGTCGATTGCGCGAGCCCGATCAAGGGTCCCTCGCACAGCGCCGCGCCCTGATGCGGGCAGCGGTTCATCAGGCCGAAATATTCACCCTTGATGTTGAAGATTGCGATCGGCCGTCCGTCGATCTCCAGAAATTTTCGCGTGCCGGGCGGCAGCTCGTCGACCGCGGCAATCACATGCCGCGCCATCAAGCGATCCCGTACAGCTTCTTCGCATTGCCGAGATAGAAGGCCTCGCGGTTGTCGTCGCTGACGCCTGCGGGCAGCACGCGCGAGGGTTCGTCATAATCCCAATGCGGATAGTCGGTCGCGAACAGCAGCCGATCCCAGCCGATCCACTTGATGACGTCGAACAGATCCTCGCGCCGCTCCGGATCCTCCATCGGCTGCGTGGTCCACCACACCTGCTCGCGGATATATTCCGACGGCGGCCGTTTGACATGCGGCACCTCGCTGCGCAGGCGCTGCCAGACCTTGTCGAGCCGCCATGCCAGCGACGGCGCCCAGCCGAAGCCGGCCTCGATCATCACCATCTTCAATTTCGGGAAACGCTCGAACACGCCCTCCAGCACCAAGCTCGCGAGCGCCGATTGCTGGCACTGCGAATGGCCGACCATTTCCTCGATGTAATAGGAAGGCCAGCCCGACGGCGTGATCGGGTTGCCGCCGAAGCCGAAGGCGTGGACGCCGACGGGAAGGCCGGCCTCTTCCGCAGCCTGATAGATCGGCCAGTAGCGACGCTGGCCGAGCGGCTCGACATTGCGGCTGAGCAGCAGCACCTGCACGAAATTCTTGTCGCCGGCGCGCTCGCGGATCTCCGCGGCGGCCGACAGTCCGTCCTCATTGCCGACGACGATGGAGGCCTTCAGCCGCTTGTCCTTGCTGGTCCATTTGTCGATCTGCCAGTCGTTGATCGCCGAGCACAAGGCAGCCGAGAGCTCGTGATTGCGGATGCCTTGCCCGGTGTTGAGCGGATTGAGCACGCCGAGCTGCACGTTGTGGGGGTCGAGCAGCTGCTTCTGCATGAAGGACAGCGAGGAGCCCTGCGGCCCGCCTTCCGGCGGATAGGCGTCGCGGCGCGAGGCGTTGGGCTGGGCCTTCGGATAGGGCGGACCTTCCATCATGCCTTGATAGGCATGGACGCCGTAGACTTCGAGATGATGCTGCCAGCGTTTGGCGAGGTAAGGATAGAGCTCGGCGCGGGTCGCGCGTGCCGGATGGATGTCGCAGTCCGCGATCGCGGTTTTGACGGTCAGTGGGGAAGCGGCTTCGGAGCTTTCGCGGAACTGAATATTCATCGCCTTGCCTCCTTTGGCAGCGGCTAAGTCAGGCGGGGATAGGTCGCATGCGGATTATCGATCATGATCTTGCGCACGAGATCGGGGGTGAGACCTGCGGGCAGCGCCTCCTGGCCGTCGAACTGCCAGTGCGGATAGTCGGTGGAGAATACGACCAATTCGTCCGACTGCATATGATCAAACAGGCGAATTAATGTCGCCTCATCCGGCGGCGCATCGAATGGCTGTAACGAAAAGCGGATGTTGCTGCGCACAATGTCCAGCGGCGCGCGATCGACCCACGGCGTCTCCATCCGCACGCCGCGCCAGAACTTGTGCAGGCGCCAGAGAAATGGCGAGATCCAGGACACCCCGGATTCCAGCATCACCATTTTCAGCAACGGATATTTGGCGAACACGCCCTCGACGATCAGGCTGGTGAGCTGGGTCTGGAACGCCTGGGCCTGACCGGCATAATCCTCGATGTGGTAGGAACCCCACCCCACGGCGGTCGGCGGATTGTGATAGGCGGAACCGGCATGAATGCCGATCGGAAGGTCCAGCCGTTCTGCCGCCTCGTAGATCGGCCATAGCGCGCGCTTGCCGAGCGGCGTGTCGCCCATCACCAGCATCAGCACCTGCACGAAGCGGCGGTCCGCCGCACAGCGCTCGATCTCGGCGACGGCCTTCTCGACGCTTTGGGTGGGGATCACGATGGAGCCGCGCAGCCGCGTATCGCGATCAAGCCATTCCTTCACGAGCCAGTCGTTCAGTGCGCTGCAGAAGGCGGCCTGCAGATCCTCGGAAAACACCATCTGCACGCCATAGAGCGGATTGCAGATGGCATGGGAGAGCTGAAAGGGATCGAGCACATGGCGCTGCATGTCCGCCCGGCTTTCGCCCGGCTTGCCGCTTTCGGGGCGCCAGTCGGGCCGCGCCGTGATCGGCGAGTTCTGCGGGTAGGATTGCGAGATGAGATCGACCATGCCGCGCGTCGTCACCTGATCGCGCCAATAGTCGTTCAGGTACGGCAGCAGGCTGGTCAGATGCGGCACGGCCGGATGCACATCGCAATCCACTCCGCCGGCGATCAGGGACGCCATGACGTGTCCTTCACGTTTCCTCGTCGCGTCGTCTCGCGGGCGGCGCTTGGTCTTGACCGCCATTCAAGCAGGCCTGCCCGTTGGCTGCAACTCGGCCAACGGCGCTGTCATATGCTAGAAAGGCCGAGCTCGGTTGCGAAGGCATAAGGGGTCAAGGCATGAAAGAGCTCGTCGGCATTGCGGAACAGGTCGCAGCGAAATTGATCGCGCGCAAACAGACCATTGCCGTGGCGGAATCCTCGACCGGCGGCCTGATCTCGGCCAGCCTTCTCGCGGTCCCCGGCGCGTCCGCCTATTTCCTCGGCGGCGCCGTGGTCTACACCCGCGATGCCAGGCGCGTGCTGATGGATATTGCGGACGAAGGAATGAAGGGCTTTCGCTCCTCGTCGGAGCGCTACGCGCAGCTGCTGGCCGAGCAGATGCGCAGCCGTTTCAACTGCGATTGGGGCCTGTCCGAAACCGGCGCCGCCGGCCCCACCGGCAATCGCTACGGCGATGCGGCGGGCCACAGCTGCATGGCGGTCGCCGGGCCCGCGGTCGAGGTGATGACGCTGGAGACGGGCAGCAACGACCGCTTCGCCAATATGCAGATATTTGCAGCGACAGCGCTGAAATTGCTGTTGAAGAATCTGGAGCGGTGACCTCGTAGCGCCGTCGCAATGGCGAACGCATCAATCGTCGAACATCTTCGGCGGCACGAACCCGCCGAACTCGCGTTCGATCAGCTCGGCGAGCTTCAGCGGCGTGCGGTCCTCGAGGAAAGGCCCGATGATCTGCACGCCGACCGGCAGGCCGTCCTTCGACAGGCCGAGCGGAACGGCCGTTGCCGGCAGGCCCGTCAGCGTGGCGATGCCGGGCCAGGCAAGCTGGTCCGGATAGGCGTGGTCCTTGCCATCGATATTGATCCGGCGCTTTTCCTGCTCCGGCGAATGATCATGCGGATAGGCCGGCGTGGGCATGATCGGACAGATCACCGCATCGAATGTCCTGAACAATTGCCGCCATTGCGCGCGCAGGCCGGCGCGGGCGCCTTCGTCGAACACCCAGGCCTGATGTGTGCTGGTCATGCCACGCAGCCGCTCGGCAGCAAGACTCTTGTCGTCGGGCGAGAGCTGCGCCGCTCCGGCACGCGCGCCGGCGAGAATGTCCGGCGGAGAGAAGGCGCCCAGAAAGCCCATCAGCATGCGCATGTAGAGGCGGGAGGCTTCTGTGAAGTCGGGAAACAGCGGGCTTTCGCGGGTGATGCTCGCACCTGCGCCCGCCAATTGTTTCGCCAGCTTCTCGATCGCGCTGCGAATGTCGGCATTCGCAGGCAGTAGCGGGTGGCTGTCGATCACCAGCACACGGAAATCCTTCAACGCACGGTGTCGCGCCTCCGGCAGCGCGAGCTTGTATCCGACGCCGAGGTCCAACGGATCGGGGCCTGCCATCACATCCAGGAGCAGGGGCAGGTCGACGGCGCTCCGCGCCATCGGACCGATCACCGCCATATCGCGCTCCATCGGGATGGCTGGCAATGGCGGCGGCGTGTGGCCACGCGTTGGACAGAGATTGTAGGTCGGTTTGTGCGCATAAACCCCGCAATGGAAGACGGGCACGCGCAGCGAGCCGCCGATGTCGGACCCGAGCGAGAGTGGTCCATAGCCCGTCGCGAGCGCCGCAGACGAGCCGCCCGACGAGCCACCCGGCGTGCGGCCGAGATCGAATGGATTGTTGGTCGTGCCGTAGATCTCGTTGTAGCTCTGCCAATCCGCCAACCCCACTGGCACGTTGGTCTTGCCGAGGATGACGCCGCCGGCCTCCTTCACCCGGGCGATCGACAGCGCGTCCTCCGCCGGCTTGAAATCCTTCTGCGGCGTCCAGCCCCAGGTCGTCGGCAGGCCGGCGATGTTGAAGGATTCCTTGATCGTCATCGGCAGTCCGAGCAGCGGCTTGCGATCGCCGCGGGCCAATGCGGCGTCCGCCTCGCGTGCGGCGTCCAGCGCGCGGTCGAAATCCCGCACGCAGATCGCGTTGACCTTGCCGTCGTGCCGTTCGATGCGGTCGATCGCATCCTGCGTGAGCTCGACCGCGGAAACCTTCTTCGCGGCCAACGCGGCCGACAGCGCGACCGCGCTCTTGAAGCTCCATTCGGATTTGGCCATGGCGCATCTCCTGTTCTTATTGTCGAACGATGATGCGCAGTTTGGCCCAGCACCGCAACCGCCGTTTGATCGCGATTGACATGTGAGCAAGACGGAACGCGGTGAGCCAAGCAACCACTCGCAGTCATCGCCCGGCTCGGGTGATCCAGTATTCCAGCGAGGCCGATCGGACGCGGGGAGGTCGCGGCGTACTGGATGCCCCGCCTTCGCGGGGCATGACACCGAGAGTGAGGCTGTTACGCCGCTCCGATCAATATCCCCACCGCCAGCACGATCGCGCCGCCGAGGACGATCTGGAACACGGCCTGGAGGAACGGTGTATCCATGTAGCGCGCGCGGATGAAGGCGATTGCCCACAATTCGAAGAACACGACAATTCCGGCAATTCCGGTCGCGATCCAGAATGCGTTGGCCCAGCGATCGGGCACGAGGTAGGGCAGGGTGTGCCCAAGCCCGCCGAGCGTCGTCATCAAGCCGCAGGTGAGACCGCGCAGCCAGGGCGAACCACGCCCGGTCAGCGAGCCGTCGTCGGACAGCGCTTCCGCAAAACCCATGCTGATGCCGGCGCCGATCGAGGCGGCGAGGCCGACCAGAAATGTTTGCCAGTTCTGATGCGTCGCGAAGGCAGCCGCGAACAGCGGCGCCAGCGTCGAGACCGAGCCGTCCATCAGGCCGGCGAGACCTGGTTGCACATATTGCAACACGAACATGCGCCGGTTGGTGCGGTCTTCCTCGGCGCGCACGTCAGAACTCAGGATCTGGTCCGTCAGCTTCGCCGCCACCTCTTCGTGGCCCTTCTCAGCCTCGGCCAGATCGCCGAGCAGGCGGCGCACGCCGACGTCCTGCGCCTGCTCAGCCGCCTTCACGTAAAAGCGCTCGGCCTGCAATTCCATTGTCTCGACTTCCCTGCGGACGGTGTCGAGCGGCAGGTTCTTGGTGAGCCAGACCGGACGACGGCGCAGGAAGCCTTTGACATCCTCGCGGCGGATCGGGGGCAAATGCGGACCGAAGCGCTGCTCGTACATTTCCAGCAGCATGTGACGATGGCCGCGCTCTTCCTCGGCCATCTGCTCGAAGATCTTGGCGGAGTCCGGATAGCGCTCCTTCAGGTCTTCGGCGAAGCTCATATAGATGCGGCTGTCCTCCTCCTCGGAGGAGATCGCGACCGCAAGCACCTCGCGCTCGGTCAGATCGGCAAAATTCTTCACGGCGGCCCTGTCTGATTAGTTTAGAATAGTTCTAAATTATATAGGGCGCCGAAGTTCCCGGGTCAAATCACGCCGCGGCTCTTCGCCAGGAAATCGAGCAGCAGGCGGCTCACCTCGGCCGGCTGCTCCTGCTGCACCCAGTGACCGGCGCCGTCGACGAGGTGGCAGCCGAGCAGCTTCGTACAGGTTCGCGCCTGCATCGCCTCGAACACGCCGGGACGCTGATAGGTGCCCCAATCCTGCTTGCCCGAGATGAAGCAGGAGGGGACGTCGATGGTGCGGCCGGCCAGCAATTCGAGCTGGCTGTTGAATGCACCCGATGTGCCGCAGCGATACCATTGCAGGCCGCCCTGGAATCCGGTGCGGCCATATTCGGCGCTGTAGTAGGCGAGCTCGCGGTCGGGGAGCCATTGATTGGCCGCGATCGCGGCCGGCGAGGGCATCTCCTTCGCAACCGTCTCGGCCATGGTCTCGTTCAGGTCCATCACATAATAGGTCGGCAGCTTCGCCAACTCGTTCGCCGACCACGATTTCAGCGGATACGGCTTGTTGTCGGTCCAGTCCGCGCTCTTGTGATGATAGTAGGCGCGCAGGAAATCATGCACGCCTTGCGGCGCGCAGTGCATATCGGCATTCGCCGGGCGTGTCGCATAATACCACTGATAGTGCTTGCGTGGACGCGGCAAGGCGGCGAGCTCGCGATGCACGGGGTCTTCGGCCGGGGGCTTTGCCGGCGTGTCGACCGTGTTGAACGGCAGCGGCGGCGCTCCGCCGAACGGCGCGCTCATCATCGCCACCGAACGGAACACGTCGGGCCGCATCAGCGCGCACCAGGCCGCGACCGGGCTGCCGAAATCGTGGCCGACCACATCGACCTGCCTGTAGCCGAACGCCGACACCAGCCCGAGCGCATCCCGCACCAGGTTGAAGAGCGAAAACGGTGCGAGATCGCCGTCGTACTCCGCGCTCCATCCCGTCGTCCGGCCATAGCCGCGCTGGTCCGGCGCGATCACGTGATAGCCGGCCGCGCTCAGCGCCGGCATCACCTTGCGCCAGGAAAAAGCGAGCTCGGGAAAGCCGTGCAGCAGCAGGATGCAGGGCCGTCCCTTGGTCTCGAAGCCGGCCTCCAGCACGTGCATGCGCAGGCCGTTGATGTCGTCGACATAGCGTGAGCGAATGCCGGCGGGGAGCGGGATCTCGGGGAGGTCGGTCATTGCTTTCTCCACACGGGTGGAATCGTAGGGTGGGCAAAGGCGCGCTTTGCGCGCCATGCCCACCATCATTCTATAACGCGTTTGGCATGGTGGGCAGGCTTCGCTTTGTCCACCCTACGGCATCTCGGCTAGATCACACCGCCGCGCAGACGAAGCCGCTGCCCTTGCGCTTGATCTTCCCCACTGACGGCGACGGGAAATGCGCGGTGCAGCACAGCGTGTCGGTGTCGCAATAGCGTTCCAGGAAGCTGCGGCGCGTCGTTGCCGCCTTGGCCTGATCGAGGTCGAACTTGACCGACAGCTCCGGATAGAGCGTCTGGATCGGCGAGTGCATGAGGTCGCCGGAGAACACGGCGTCGTCCCTGCCGCGGCCCATCGTGATGGCGATATGGCCCGGCGTGTGGCCGGGCGTCGGCAGAATACGAACGTGATCGCCGATCTGGTGATCGTTGCCGACGAGCTCGTGGCGTTTGGCCTCGACCACCGGCAGCACGCTGTCCACGAAGGGGGCCACCTCCGCCTTCGCGTTCTGCTCGGTCCAGTGATCGAATTCCTGCTTTGCGAACACGTAGCGCGCTTTCGGGAAGGTCGGCACCCAGCGGCCATTATCCAGCCGCGTGTTCCAGCCGACGTGATCGACGTGCAGATGCGTGCACATCACGAAGTCGATGTCGTCGACCGAGAATCCGGCGGTGTTGAGACCGCGCAGATAGGTGTCGTCGGTCTTCATGTTCCATTTCGGCCGCTGCGGCCGGGGCTTGTCGTTGCCGATGCAGCTGTCGACCAGAATGGTGTGGTGCGGCGTCTTGATCACATAGGACTGGAAGCACAGCATCAATGTGTCGCTGTCATCCAGGGCTTTCGCCTCCCTCATCCATACGCGGTTCTCGGCCAGCAGCTCCGGTGTCAGCCCCGGCAACATCTCCAGTGCCGGCACAAACGAGGTTTCCTGCTCGATGATGCGATGGATGGTGAGATCGCCGACCGCGTATTTCAGGCTCATGAGAACTCCGAAGAGTTAAGCCGCGGGCGGCACCGAGATATTCACGGAGGGCCGCTCCAGCATCTTCTGGTGGAAGGCGTCGAGCTTCGGATAGGCCTTGCGCCAGCCGCAATCGGCGAAGCGGAAGTCGGCATAGCCGAGCACGCAGACGAGGCCGATCTGCGAGATATCGAACGGGCCGTTCAGCACTTCAGGCATGTTCTCGAAGCGCGCCATGCCGATCCAGGCCCGGTTCCAGTGGTCGTCCGACCACGCCTGCCATTGCAGGCCCTGCGGCCGCACCATCTTCTCGTAGCGGCACAGCAGCATGGAATCGAGCATGCCGTTGATCAGGGCATGATTGGTCTTGGCCTTCCAGCGCCGCGGACCGTAATCGGGGATCAGGCTGCCGCCGGCCATCTCGTTGAGATATTCGACGATGACGTAGGAGTCCAAAATAACATCGCCGTCATTGGTGATCAGCACCGGCAACTTCTTCAGCGGCGTGATCTTCGAATAATCCTCGTTGGCCGTGCCGGGCGCGACGGTCGCCGGCGTGAACTCGATCTTGTCGATCAGCCCGAGCTCGATCGCGGCGATGCGCACCTTGCGGGCGAAGGGGGATGCGGGGGAGAAGGTGAGCTTCATGGGACAATTCCCTGCGATCGGTCTTGAGCAAACGGTGTCTCCTCCGTCATGGCCGGGCTTGACCCGGCCATCCACGCGCTTCCGCGTGGTTAGACTGTGAGACGTGGATGCCCGGGACAAGCCCGGGCATGACGGCGAGTGTTGCGCTGGCCGCGGCTTACGCCGCGACGATCTCCTGGCGCTGTTCGCCGAGGCCTTCGATGCCGAGCGTGATGACGTCGCCGACATTGAGGAAGGTCGGCGGCTTCATGCCGAGGCCGACGCCGGGCGGGGTGCCTGTCGTGATGATGTCGCCGGGCAGCAGCGTCATGAACTGAGAGACATAGGAGATGCACTTGGCCATCGAGAAGATCATGGTCTTGGTCGAGCCGGTCTGACGGCGCTGGCCGTTGACGTCGAGCCACATCGGCAGGTTCTGCACGTCCTTGATCTCGTCCTTGGTGGCGAGCCAGGGGCCGAGCGGGCCGAACGTGTCGTGCGACTTGCCCTTGGTCCACTGACCCAGGCGCTCGATCTGGAAGGCACGCTCGGAGACGTCGTTGCAGACGCAGTAACCGGCGACGTGGTTGAGCGCGTCGGCTTCCGAGACGTATTTTGCGCGCGTGCCGATGATCGCGGCGATCTCGACCTCCCAGTCGAGCTTGGTCGAGCCGCGCGGCTTCTCGACGGCATCGTTCGGGCCGGACAGCGAGGTGTTGGCCTTCATGAAAATGATCGGCTCGCTCGGGATCTCGGCGCCGGTCTCCTTGGCGTGGTCGCTGTAGTTGAGGCCGATCGCCACGAATTTCGACATGCCGGTGACGGGGGCGCCGAACCGCGGCTTGCCGGAGACGGCGGGCAGCGAGGCGGGATCGAGCGCCGCCAGCTTCTTCAGGCTTTCGGGCGAATAGGCCTCGCCGGTCAGGTCCTTCACATGCGCCGACAGGTCGCGCAACTGGCCGGATTTGTCGATCAGGCCGGGCTTTTCCGCACCCTTCTCGCCATAACGAACAAGCTTCATTCTCGTTTCTCCCTAAAATGGACCGATCGGTTAAACAGCTTCATGGAACAGGGCGGCGGGAAATTCAACCGCTCAAAGAGGGCGCATTGCAGCCCTCTCAATTCCGGAGGTGAATACGCCGGCTTGCGGGTCTCGTGCCCCGGACGCTGCGCAGCATGAAATGCTGCGCCGCTGAGCCGGGGCCCATTTTGCAGCATTCTGGGTCCCGGCTCAGCGGCGCAACGTTGAACGTTGCACCGCGTCCGGGACACGGAGCTCACCCCAGCGCCTCGAACCTGAATGCGTCCCCGTCCCGCCTGATGTGCCCGGCCGAAAAATGCCCGCCGATCACCAGCGTCGGGGTGTCGGCAAACCGGCCGAACAATTCGCGCCGCGTCGCGGCAGATCGGCTCTGATCGGAATCCGCGGTCGAGGACCAGCCGAGATGCGCCATCTGGCAGGGATGATGGGCGACGTCGCCCGTCAGCAGTCCCTGCTCGCCGTCCGACTGGATCAGAATGCTCATATGCCCGGGGCTGTGGCCGGGGGTCGGGATCATGCTGATCTCGTCGCTGAGCCGGTGGTCGCTCGGGATCAACTCGGCCCGGTCGGCATCGACGATCGGCTTCACGGAATCGTCAAACACGGCCCGCTTGTCCGGCTCGGTGGAATGGTCGCGCCAATGCTCATACTCGGTCTTGCCGAAGACGTAGCGCGCGTTGGGGAAGGTCGGCACCCATTTGCCGTCGAGCCATTTCGTGTTCCAGCCGACATGGTCGACATGAAGATGCGTGCACAGCACGGTATCGATGCTGTCGGGCGGAAAGCCCGCCGCAATCATCGTCTCCAGGAAAGGCGTGGTGCGATTGTTCCAGGTCGGGACGTTGCGGCCCTGCTTGTCGTTGCCAAGCCCGGTATCGACCACGATGCGGCGCGTCGGCGTCTCCACCACCAGCGAATGGATCGACATTTTCAGCCGGCCCTCTTCGGTGGCGAAATGCGGGATCAGCCAGGGCAGCTTCTGGACTTCTGCATTGCTCGCCAAGGGCAGAATGAAGCGGGTCGAGCCGACCGTCTCCAATTCCACGACCTTGGTTATTTTGACCCTGCCGACCTTCCACTGCATCCGGCGCATCCTCATGTTCTTGCTTTGGCGCGGAACATGCGCAGTTTCGCCGTCAGGCGCAATGGATCATCTGACGCGGTGCGGCGTTATCGCGGGAACCCAGGGAAAGACAAAGGGCCAGCCATGCCAGAGCTCGCAATCTCCGCGGACAAGGTCGCCTTCATCATCGAAAAGGCGCGTGAATTCGACGTCAAGCAGGCGGATTCCGATCCGGATTCCGGCTCGAACGCCACTGACGACGACGCGGTCGACGTCCTCGAGGATGACGGCTCCGATCCGGTCGTCAACGAACTCGGAAGTTTCATCGTCGCCATGAACGAAGACGAGCAGATCGATCTCGTCACGCTGACCTGGCTCGGCCGCGGCGACGGCACGATCGACGATTGGGACGATTTGCGCGCACGCGCCGTGGAGGCGCGCGCCGAGTATCGCAGTCCCCGGCGCGAGACGGCGCATTATCTGCTCGGTGAGCCGATGCTGGGCGATCTGCTCGCCGACGGGCTCGACGAATTCGGCATCGACTGGACCGACGGAAACCCAGTCGCCGATTCATCCAGTCCGAGCCAGCGGGACGAAGACGAGCCCACCAAGCAACAGCGGTGATCCCGGCCGATACTAGCGCGCGCAGTCGACGACCACGGTGCCGAGCTTGTCGCCTTTCTCGACGGCGACATGGGCCTGCGCCGTCTCCGACAGCGCAAACTGCGCCGCGACATTGTGGATTCGGGGCCCCGCTGCCAGCCATTTCGAGATGTCGGCCTGCGCCGCCGCAAGCAACGCGGGCGGCAGCGCGAACAAGACGAGCGAGCGGAGCGTGATGCACTTCTCCATCAGCTCGCGCATCGGCACGGTCGGCGTGCGGTTGCCGTTCGTGGCGTAGACCGCGATTGTCGAGTTCATTGCCATCAACTTCAGGGTCGTCGCGATGTTGCCGCCGAAATCGACATCGACCAATCGGTCGACCCCGCGTCCGTCGGTGAAGGCCATCGCCTTGGCAACGACATCTTCGTCCCTGTAATTGACCACGAGATCGGCACCGGCCTGTCGCGCCTGCTCGCCTTTCATCGCCGAGCTGACGGTCGCGATCACCTGCGCGCCGCCCCATTTCGCGAGTTGCACGGCGTAATGCCCGACTGCACCCGCGCCGCCGGTGACCAGCACCGACTTGCCGACGATCGGCCCGTCCGCGAACAGCGAGCACCACGCCGTCATGGCGGGAATGCCCAGCGTCGCGCCTTGCGCAAAAGAGAGATTGTCCGGCAGCGGCGTCACCAGATGCTCGGCAAGCGCGATATGTTCGGCCGCGGTGCCAAAGGCGCGGCCGTTGCGCTGGCCGTTGAACAGCCAGACCCTGTCGCCGATCTTGAACCGCGTCGCGCCATCGCCGGTCTGGTCGATAAAGCCCGCGCCATCGCTGTTCGGAATGACGCGCGAAAACTCCTTGGCGCGATAGCTGCCCCCGCGCCGGCCGACATCGGCCGGATTGACGCCGGAGGCTTCCAGGCGAATACGAACTTCGCCTGGACCTGCGACCGGCGTCGCCATCTCACCATAGGTGAGGACGTCCGCCGCCGGTCCTGTCTCCTCGTACCAGACCGCCCTCACAGCGTTCCCGGGAAGGCACCGCCATCGAGCAGAAGGTTCTGCCCGGTGATGAAGCCCGCCTTGGCGCCGCACAGGAATGCGCAGGCATAGCCGAACTCGTCGGGATCGCCGAAGCGGCCCGCGGGGTTGAGCTTGGCGCGCTCGGCCAGAACCTGGTCCGGCGTGATGCCGCGCTTCTCGGATTCCCCCTTCGCGGTGCTGCGCAGACGGTCGGTTTCGAACGGGCCCGGCAGCAGGCCGTTGATGGTGACGTTGTTGATCACGGTCTTGCGCGACAGGCCGGCGATGAAGCCGGTGAGGCCGGCGCGCGCGCCGTTGGAGAGACCGAGGATGTCGATCGGCGCCTTCACCGCGGCCGAGGTGATGTTGACGATGCGGCCGAATTTGCGCGCCATCATGCCGTCTACGGTCGATTTGATCAGCTCGATCGGCGTCAGCATGTTGGCGTCGATCGCCTTGATCCAGTCGTCGCGGGTCCAGTTGCGGAAATCGCCGGGCGGAGGTCCGCCGGCATTGTTGATCAGGATATCCGGCTCGGGGCAGGCCTTCAGCACGGCCTCGCGGCCCGCCGGCGTCGTGATGTCGCCGACGATCTCGGTCACGGTCACATCAGGATAGGCCTTGCGGATGTCGTCGGCCGTCTTCTTCAGGGCCTCGGCGCCGCGCGCGGTCAGCGTGACGTGTACGCCGGCCTCGGCCAGCGAGATGGCGCAGGCGCGTCCGAGGCCTTTGCTGGATGCGCAGACGATGGCGCGGCGACCTTTGATCCCAAGATCCACTGTTTCACTCCCGTAATGTCATGCAGGTTTTTAAGAAGCCGCCATTCTAGCCAACCTTGGCGCCGCTGATAAGGGATTGGCTCGCATCAAAATGCATGCACGCCTGCGCGGCGATGCAAATGCGCCTCATCAGATGCGCCGCTCCTGCTTGAGACGGTCGATCGCGGAGGCCGCCTCCGGCGGCAGCGACTTGAAGCCCATCCGGCCCACCGTCGAGAACAGCGGCCTCAGGTGCGAGCCGGCGAGAAACGGCGGCTGGCGGTTGGCCGGCACGATCTGGTCGAACACCAGCACCAGGGTCGTGGCGACGAGGCCGACCCTGATGGCGCCGAGGGCTGCGCCGCCGAGCCGGTCGCCGATGCCGGCCTGCCGTATCGTGTCGCTCAGCGCCAGACGGCCGAGACGTCCAAACAGCATGCCGACCACCACGAAGATGCCGAAGAACCAGATCCAGTTCTGCAGCAGCGGCGCATTCGGATTGCCCGCGACCTGCGGGACGATCAGCGGCATCAGCGCGACGGCAATGGGGGCGGCGAGGAGATAGGCCAGGATCGTCATGGCGCTGCCGAGCAGGCCGGTCCTGAAACCGAAGCCGATCGCGATTGCGAGCGCCGCATAGACGGCGAGATCGAAACTGTTCATGCGCGGGAGCCTGCCATGGAACGAGTGAACGCAGAACCGATCATTCCGGTTTCAGATCGTTAAAATCGTCTGTATTGATGGCCCCAAAGCTCAGGGAAAGCGCCCAAGGAAAGCGTCAAGGAAAACGTCATGTCAGACCTATTCGACGTCAGTCAGGAAACCATCCTCGTCACAGGTGCGAGCCAGGGCTTGGGGCGGCAATTTGCCAGGGTGCTGGCGGCGCATGGCGCGGCCGTCGCGCTCGCGGCGCGGCAGACCGACAAGCTGAAGAGCCTGGAAGACGAGATCCGCGGCAAGGGCGGCCGTGCCGCCGCCGTCGCGCTTGACGTCACCGACACCGCATCGATCGCCAGGGCCGTCGATGCCGCGGAAGCCGCGCTCGGCCCGGTCACGGTGCTGATCAACAATGCCGGCATCGCGATCGAAAAGCTCGCGACCGAGCAGACCGAAGCCGATTGGGACGCGGTGATCGGCGCCAATCTCAAGGGCGCCTATTTCCTCGCGACCGAGATCGCGCGCCGCATGGTCGCGCGCAAGCAGGCAGGCAACATCGTCAACATCGCGTCCGTGCTCGGCACCGGCGTGCCGAAGGCGCTGTCGCCTTACGCGATCTCCAAGGCCGGCATCATCCAGGCGACCAAGGCGATGGCGCTGGAGCTCGCGGGGCAGAACATTCGCATCAACGCGCTCGCGCCCGGCTACATCGACACCGAGATGAACCACGCGTTCTGGTCGACGCCGCCGGGCGAGCGCCTGACCAAGCGCATTCCGCAGCGCCGCATCGGCGCCGAATCCGATCTCGACGGCGCGATCCTGCTGCTGGCCTCGAAGGCCTCGCGGTACATGACGGGCAGCGTAGTGACGGTGGACGGCGGGTTCTTGCTGAATTGATTGACTGTCGTCCCGGACAAGCGCAGCGAAGCGGAGCGCAGATCCGGGACCCATAACCACAGGGAGCAGTTTGGCGAAGACTCGTGGTTACCATCTCACGCCGCAGCTACTCCCTGGGGTTATGGGTCCCGGATCTGCGCTTACGCTTGTCCGGGACGACGGCGGAGTATGAGGCGGCAGCTTCAATACCACCGCATCTCGCCCCTGATCATATCCGCCGCCTTCTCCCCGATCATGATGGTCGGCGCATTGGTGTTGCCGCCGATCAGCGTCGGCATGATCGAGGCGTCGACGACGCGCAGGCCTTCCATGCCGTGCACCTTCAGCGCCGGATCGACCACGGCCATCGCGTCAGTGCCCATCTTGCAGGTGCCGATGGGATGATAGACGGTGTCGACACGCGCGCGCAGGATGGCGCGGATGTCGTCGTCCGTTCTCACGTCGGACGTGAACATGTCCTTCTTCTGCAACGCGCGCATGGCGGGCGTCTCCATCAGCCGTCGCGTGGTCTTGAAGCCCGCGACCATCGTCTCGAGATCCTCTGCCTCGCCCAAGAAATTCGGATCGATCATCGGCGCCGCCAGCGGATCGGCGCTTTTCAGCCAGACGCTGCCACGGCTCTTCGGTCGCAACAGGCAGACGTGGCACGAGAAGCCCGCCTCCTTGTGCTTCTTGCGGCCGTGATCGTCGAGCATCGCGATGATGAAGTGCAGCTGGATGTCGGGCACATCGAGATCGGCCCGGGTCTTCAGGAAGCCGCCACACTCGGCGAAATTGGTGGTCATCAGGCCGCGCCGCTCCCCGCGGTAGCGCTGGATGGCGCGGAGCAGGGATGGCAGCCGGCCGAGCGATGAGTGGACGAAGTGCGGGTAGTCGGAGGCGTAGACGAACACGAAATCCGGATGATCCTGCAGATTGCGTCCGACGCCCGGCAAATGACGCATGACGCCGATCCCGTGCGCGGCGAGCGCCTCGCCGTCGCCGATGCCCGACAGCATCAGCAATTGCGGTGACTGGAAGGCACCGGAGGCGAGGATCACCTCGCGCCGCGCGCGCAGCTGCTTTGTCTGCTTGCCCTGGACGTATTCGATGCCGACCGCGCGCCCGCCTTCGAACAGGATGCGCGTGGCATGCGCCTGCGTCTCGACACGCAGATTCGCGCGCTTGCCCATGTGCGGATTCACATAGGCGCGCGCCGCGCTCCAGCGCTCGCCATTGTGCTGCGTCACCTGATAGCTGCCGAGCCCTTCGTGGTCCTCCGCATTGAAGTCCTCGCGGATGCGGAACTGCGCCTCGCGCGCGGCCTGATGAAAGACGTCGTGGATCGGATTGTCCGCGCGCAGTCTGTTGACATGCAGCGGGCCGTCCTTGCCATGATACGCACCGTCGAAATCGGCGTTGTTCTCCGAGCGCCTGAAATAGGGCAGGACGTCCGCATACGACCAGCCGGCATTGCCGAGCGAAGCCCAGTGGTCGTAGTCCCATTTGTTGCCGCGGATGTAGACCATGGCATTGATCGCCGAGGACCCGCCGAGCCCCTTGCCGCGCGGTTGATAGCCGATACGGCCGTTCAATCCCTTCTGCGGCACGGTATCGAAGCCCCAGTTCGCGGCCTTGTATGGCAAGGCGAGCCCGAACGGCGTGGTGATCCGCCAATTGTCGTTCCGTCCGCCGGCATCGAGCAGCGCCACGGATGTCCCCGCATCCTCCGACAGCCGCCCCGCCACCGCGCAGCCGCCGGAGCCCGCGCCCACGACGACGAAATCCAATGTGTCAGTCACTGATGTTCCCCCGTTATCGTCATTCCGGGGCGATGCGGAGCATCGAACCCGGAATCTCGAGGTTCCGGGTTCGCTTCGCGCCCCGGAACGACCACCCCTACGACATGAACCGCATCATCTTCTCCAGCCGCGCGATCTTGCCGCCATAGGGCGGATAGAGGTCGGCGAGGCGGTTGAATTTCGAGCGATAGAACACCGGCTTCAGCTTGCTGAAGGTGCGAAAGCCCCATTCGCCGTGATAGGCGCCGGTGCCGGATGCGCCGACGCCGCCCATCGGCTGGTTGATTTGCGCGAAGTGGAACAGGCAGTCGTTGATGGTGACGCCGCCGGAGATGGTGCGCGCCAGCACCTCGTCGCGCGCATTGCGGTCCTTGCCGAACCAATACAGTGCCAGCGGTCGCTCGCGGGCGTTGACGAAGGCGATGGCATTGGCCGGTTCGCGATAGCCGAGCACGGGGAGCACCGGGCCGAAAATCTCCTCCTGCATCACCGCCATCTCTGCGGTCGCGCCCACGATCAGCGTCGGCGGGAATTTGCGGTGCGCCTTCCAGTTCGGATCGTCCGCCTTCGCGGGCTGCAGGATCTTTGCCCCGCGACGTGCCGCATCCGCGACGAGATTCTCCAGCCGGGCATAGTGCCGGTCGGAGATCACGGAGGTGTAGTCCTTGTTGGAGGGGTCGGTGCCGAACATGCGTCGCATCTGCGCGCGCACTTTCTCGGCGAAGGCCTGCAGCGAGCGTTCGGGCACCAGCACATAATCGGGCGCGATGCAGGTCTGCCCGGCATTGAGCAGCTTGCCGTAGGCGATGCGCTCGGCGGCCTCTTCGAGATCGGCCGAGGCGTCGATGATAACAGGCGACTTGCCGCCGAGCTCGAGCGTGACCGGCGTCAGATTGCGCCCCGCGGCCTCCGCCACCAGCCGCCCCACCCGGGTCGAGCCGGTGAACACCAGATGATCGAACGGCAAGCTCGCGAAGGCCTTTGCGATCTCGTCCTCGATGCCGGTGACGAGCACTTCCGCAGCGTCGAACCGCGCGGCGACCGTCTCCTTCAGCAGGCTTGCGAAATGGGCGACGTGCTCGCTCGGCTTGATGATGACGCGGTTGCCGGCGGCGAGTGCGCCGATGGCGGGCGCGAGCGTCAGCTGCAGCGGGTAATTCCACGGCGCGATGATGCCGACGACGCCGAGCGGCTGCGGCATCAGCCGGTTGCGCGCGGGCAAAAATTGCAGCGCCGTCGAAACGCGCTGCGGCGCCATCCAGCTCTTGAGGTGTTTCGTGGCATGACGGATCTCGGAGAACACCATCATGGTCTCGGCGATATTGGTCTCGACCGCGCAGCGGTGGCCGAAATCGGCCGAGATCGCCTGCCGGAAGCGCTCCTCGTTGTCGGCAACGACAGTGCGCAGCCGCGCCAGCCGGTCGAGCCGCTCGGCAAGGCCAGGCGCCGGCTCGGCCCGCGACCGCGCGACCATGGCGTGGAAGGCGTCTTCGACGGCCCGAAGCGGGGCGCTCGGCGGGGGATGGTCCAGGGGGCGATCGGAGGGGCGATCCGAGGGACGTTCCAAGGCGTGGTCCATGGCGTTCTCCCCTTTTAAGTGGCGTTTCCGCCTGGTTTTGTGGCCGCAAGCTGGCCCCTTGTGGAACTTCTGGCAAGGGCGGCCCAGACAGGCCGCAAATTCGTCCACCGCGCTGTCATAAAGTCGAAAAAAAACGTCCCCGCAGCCCTTTCCAAAGCCACCCCGGGTTGGTACATACCGCCCGCACCCAACGGGCTTTGCCCGGGGTTGCCTTCCAAGGAAGCCTTCGGGACGGACGAAGCAAGCCACGCGAACAGCGCCGGCCCTTCATTCACCGTCCCCGGCACTTTCACGAAGGCAAAGCAACGGTTAACGCGGGGTGGAGCAGCCCGGTAGCTCGTCAGGCTCATAACCTGAAGGTCATAGGTTCAAATCCTATCCCCGCAACCAAGTTCGGACCTGACTGGTCCCGATCCGAAAATGGCCCGCGCTGAGCGGGCCATTTTTGTTTTGGGAGGCGCTGCGGCGGAAACGTTGGCCGCACCTTGCGCAAGAGTGGGGGAAGCCCTCACTCCGGATAGCTAAGGATCATCTTCAGCAGCTTCGGGAACCGCGCATTGATGTCCTCCTCGCGCAGGACGTTGCGGTGCTGGACGCCTTGCTTGGAGGTCCGGATCAGGCCGGCCTCGCGCAGGATACGAAAATGGTTCGACAGGGTCGACTTCGCCATGTCAGGGCAAGGCGCCGCCTCGGTGCACGACATGCAATCGTTCTGCGCGGCCAGGCTCTTGACGATCCGCAGCCGCATAGGGTCCGCGAGCGCTCCCAGCACCCCAGCCAGTGAAATCTCGCTCCGCGATGGGTGGACGAACTGCACCATGCATAAAATATAGCACCTCCCTTGAACTCATTCAATAGTTCACTAGTATTGAACTATTGAATATCGGCGTCGTGCCGGATGGTGGAGAATGTGATGACCAAGAGACTCGAAGGAAAAGTTGCGCTCGTGACCGGCGCATCCAAAGGCATCGGTGCCGAAATCGCGGCCCGGCTGGCGGCAGAGGGCGCGGCGGTCGCCGTCAACTACAGCTCCAGCAAGCAGGCCGCCGACCGCGTGGTCGCCGCCATCGTCGCCAAGGGTGGCAAAGCCGTCGCGGTCCACGGCAATCTGGCCGACGCCAAGGACGTGACAAGCGTGGTCGCAGAGACCGTAAAGGCGTTCGGCGCGATCGATATCCTCGTCAACAACGCGGGCATTTACGAATTCGCCCCGCTCGAGGCCATCACGCCTGAGCATTTCCATAGGCAGTTCGACCTCAATGTGCTTGGCCTGCTGCTGGTCTCGGGCGAAGCTTCGAAGCACTTCAACGCCAATGGCGGAAGCATCATCAACATCAGCTCCGGCGTATCGACCATCGCGCCGGCGAACACAGCCGTCTACACCGCGACCAAGGCGTCGGTGGATGCAATCTCCGCCGTCCTGGCGAAGGAGCTGGCGCCGCGCAAGATCCGCGTCAACGCCGTCAACCCGGGCATGATCGCGACCGAAGGCGTCGTCTCGGCCGGCCTGCACGAAGGTGACATGCGCAACTGGATCGAATCCACCACCCCGCTGGGCCGCATCGGCAAGGTCGAGGAGATCGCTGCCGCAGTGGCCTTCTTCGCTTCGGACGACGCGTCGTACGTCACGGGCGAGACGCTCCATGTGACAGGCGGCCTGCGCTGACGGAGCGCGAAGCTTAAGGGTTTCTAAGAGGAGATGGCCCGCGTCGTGCGGGCCATCTTTATCGCGCGTCTCTCAAGACCCCGTAATCGCCCTCCCGTCCGCCCCGACCAGCATCGACGGTGCCTCGCCGAACACCAGTCCCTCCGGCTGAAACTTGATCGTCTTTCCGCCCTCGACGAACTCCGCAAAATTGCGCGGTGTCGCCGAGTGCACGCCGTTCTCCAGGAAGTCGTCGATCTCGTAGCAGGTGTCGGGCTTGCCACCGGAGCCTTCGTCCAAGAATTTCTGGAAATTCTGGCTCGTCACTTTTGCCTTCTTGCGCGCCGACCAATTGGCGTAGCGGCGGTAGAGCTTTGGCATGATCACCGGGCCCTTGTCGGTCGCGAGTACGTCGGTCTCGTTTGTTTTGGGTTCGCGCAGGTCGAAGTCGAAGGCGGGAATCGTCCTGGCGAGGTGCTTCCAGACCGGCAGCTTCCTCGTTCGCGCGGTCTTGGCTAGCGCGAGGAAAGCTTTGATTTCGTCGTCGTTCATCGAGGAGTAGAACGTCGGATAGGCGAAGCCCTGCTCGACCAGCCAATGGTTGACGTCGACCTTGTGGCCGCCGACCGTGACCTCGATGTCGCCGACCAGCCGTCCATAGGTGTCGAACACCTCGTTCGGGGCATCGACATGCGTGAACACCCGGCACGCCAGCGTCGGCTCGCCGCTGCTGCCGATAAAATCATGCAGCGCCTTGCTCGTCGTTGCGCCGAGAAATTGCCGATAGGGATGCGTGACCTCGTGATAGGCCTGTCGCCTGGCGTCGGTCAGCCCCTTCTTCTCCGCGGGCGAGAGCGGCGAGGGCTGGTAGTGCAGCTCCGGCGCGTCAATGCCCTGCAGGCGAATGGTAAGCTTGCCGTTCTTGATCGGTGCCGTGTTGGTGCGGCCCTTGACCTTGGCGTCGTCGAAGGCGTGGGTCGGGTGGAACGGCGCGGTATCGTTCTTGCGGAAGCGGATCGCGTCCGGCGCGACATTCACCACGACCTTGGTGGTGTCGGCGTCCGACCGCCCCTCCGGCCAGAACTGGCCGACATCAATGCTGCCTTCGACCTCCAGCAGTCCAACGGGCATCGGCCGCTCCTGTCATGGTTCAGGAGGCAGCGAATCATTTTCGTACGACAAGCCCGTGACGGAAGATGCGACAGGCATGACACCTCAAGGACGCGCCGGAGGTTCTAACCCGCGCGCTTGTAGCGCGCGGGCGGAGATGATTTTCTGAACGAAGCAGGATGTATCCGGCAGCTCAGGATCTGTGCGGACAGACCATCGTCAGGTTGAGCAGCGTCGGCTTGTCCGAGCCCTTCTTGTAGTCCCACTCCAGCCGAATCTCATGCCTGTGCGCGAATGCGTCGCTGGCTTCGTGGGTGATGATCTTCGTCTTCATCGGGATCGGCGGCTCGGAGTTGAAGCATTTCCGGACGCAGGCATCGAGCAGATCGCAACGTGTCAGTGGAATGACACCCGGCTCATCCCTGGACAGGGGGACCGTGTTCGGCTGGGTGCTGAGGTCGACGCGGGCCCGGCCTTTTTCCTTGTGCCAGTACTTGGCGCTTCCCTGCGGCCAGTTCGATGCCGGGTTCAAAATCAAATGGTACTGGCCGTATTCCAAGGTCGGCAGGTCGATGTCGTCGGACTCTTTGAGCTTCGCGACGCTCTTCTTCATGTTCGCCAAAGGATAGTAATTGCTGTTCATCAAGTCTCGAAATGCCTTGCCGCTATATACCAGTCCGGCCATCGCCTCTTTCCTTCGTATGTCTGTTTGTCAAAATCTCTCGTGCGGTGGCCGAAAATACGCGTCACCCTACGGCCGATCACGCTGTTTGTGGTGCGCAGTCAACGCTACCACTCAGGAATGTATTTCGTCCAGAGAGCCTCCATCTCGCAACGTCGCATGTCGCAAGGCCGATTGCCACGCACTTTCCTATAGGTATTGTCAGGTTGAACGCCTGGCAGGGGTTGGGGTGAGACTGCCAAGGCAGTGGTTGAAGGCGCTGGAATGCATTGTTTCGCGTGTCAGTCGGCGATTGGTCCGGGCGACAGCTGGTGCTCCAAATGCGGGGCGGCGGTGCGCCAGCACGTCGATCCCGACAGCGAACGACGGTTTGTGACGATTTTGCGCGCCGACGTCGTCGACTCCACGGGTCTTGTGGCCGAGCTGGAGCCGGAGGCGGCGGTATCGCGCCTCGAACCGGCTCTTGCGGCGATGAGAGGCGCGGTGCGCCAGTTCGGCGGCATCGTCAGCAAGGAGTTGGGGGACGGGTTGGCCGCCGTCTTCGGCGCCCCGATCGCCGACGACAACCACGCCCCCCTGGCCTGCCACGCGGCCATTGAGCTGGTCCGGCGCGTTGGCAGTCTGGGCGATCCAGGACTTCAGGTCCGGGTCGGCCTCCACTCGGGTCATGTGGTGGCCTATATGGTCGCGAGCGAATTTTCCAAGGTCTACGAGATTGGCGGCGCAGCCCAGCACTTGGCGGCGCGGCTGGAGGCGGCAGCCGAGGCGAACCAGATCTACGTCTCCGAAGCCTGCCAGGAGCTGGCGGACGGACACGTCCGCTTTGAATTCCTGGGCCGCAAGGCGCTCCGTGGTTTCGGCGAGCCCCTGCCTGTCTACCGGGTCATGGGGGCGAGCGATCTGTCGAGCTGGCGGGTCCGACGGGCGCGCAGCGTTTCCAGATTCGTCGACCGCACGACAGAGCGGGCCTTGTTGTGGCGCGCTGCGGACAGGGTTGCTGCCGGCCGGCAGACGGTTCTGCTGATGGGTGACGCCGGCATTGGCAAGTCGCGACTTGCGCATGAATTCGCGCAGGATCTTCGGGCTGGCGGCTGGCGGCTGATCGATGTCGAGTGCAGCCCGAATCTCCAGGGTGCGCCGTACAGCGCGCTCAAGCGCCTGTTGCTGTCGATTCTTGATACGGCTGCGAGAGATCAGACCATGACGGATGATCCGAGAGACGCGTTGCCGGTGGTGCAACAGCGAGCCGTCGACGCGATCCTGGATTTGCCGGTTTCCGATCCGCAATGGGATGAATTGGAGCCTCACGCGCGCGGTCGCGCGATTTCAGACGCAAGCTGCGCAATCGTCGAGAGCGTCGCCCGTCGTCAGCGTACGGTTCTTTTGATCGAAGACCTGCACTGGATGGATCGGGCCAGCGATGCCGTCGTCGCCACCCTGTCGGGGCTGCAATGCCCTGATTTGCTTGTGCTGCTGACGACGCGGCCCAATGGGATGCCGGTGTGGATCGCGAGCTGCCGCGCGGAAATCGTGGCAATGCGGCCTCTCGATGACGATTCGGGCCTGGCCATGCTCGCGGACATGCTTGGTCCCGCCACGACCAACGAAGACCTGAAGAACCGGATCATCTCGCATACCGCCAACGTTCCGCTGTTCATCGAGGAAGTCTGCCGCAGCCTGAAGGACAGCGGCATGCTTCTTGGTCAGTGGGGCGACCTTACCCTCGCGCGTCCTGTGGATGAGCTCGGCATCCCCAGCAGCATTCAGGGTGTGATCGCGGCGCGGCTGGATCGTGTGTCACGACAGGAACGGTCGCTTCTCCAGATCGCCGCGGCGCTTGGACCCCGGGCCGACCAGGCCACTCTGCGAAGAGTGGCGGCCTTGCCGGAAGACGTCCTGCAGGATTGCCTCACCGCGCTCGACCGGGCCGAGCTGCTCGTCAGGATCGACAGTGAGTTGGAGGATTCGCTCGAATTCCGGCACGAGATGGTCAGGCAGGTGACCTACGATTCGATGGTCGAGAAGGTGCGGGAAAGCATCCATGCCAGCATTCTGGCGGCTCTCGAAACCGACGAGGCATGGACCGACGGTCCGGATACGCTCTGCTATCACGCGACCAGAGCGAAGGATTGGAGGAAGGCTTTTCAGCATGGCAGGAGCGCGGCTCGAAAATGTCTGGTGCGCTCGGCCTTTGCCGACGCGGTCGACTATTTCGAGATCGCGATGGGGTCTCTCGACAAGACCCCGGTGACGCACGCGCGCGAAACGGACGCCATTGACCTCCGGATGGAGGCGCGGTTGGCCTTTGCCGGGTCGGGGCGCGTCGCCGAAGCCCTGGATCTGGGGAGCGAAGCCGAACGGCGAGCCGATGCGATCGGCGACATTGGACGCAAGGTCGCGGCCATGACCATGAGAGCGGGTGCCCAGAATTTCTATGGAACGCCGGTCGAAGCTGTCGCGATCGGGGAAGATGTGGTGCATCTGGCGGAAAGCTCGGCCAATCCCGCCTGGCGCAATCTCGCGCAATACAGTCTCGGGCAGGCCTATTTTCTTTCCGGCCGCTACGATCGGGCCGAGAAGATGCTGGCCACCGCCCGCGTCCATCTCGCGGGTCTGACCGCGAGTGCTCCGATCGGCACGACCCCACGATCTTTGCTCCTGCTGTGCTGCATGATGAGCAGCATCACCCACACCGTCATGGGCGAACTCGATGCCGCCGAGCAGCTCCAGCAACAGGCCGCAGCGATCGCGGAGGAAACGGGCCGCCCCTACGACCGCGTCGCCGCCGCCTATAGCGGCGGCTGGCTGAAGCTCGGCCGCGGCGAGCCGGCGGCGGCCGCGGCCATTCTCGAGGACGGTTTTGTCCTGGCGCAGAAGCACGGCATCCGGCTCTTCGTGCCGGTGCTCGCCTGCCATCTCGGCATGGCCTATCTGGAGCAGGGGTTGTTCGACCGCGCGCGCGGCATGCTGACGGAAGCGCGTGAGGAGGCGAAGGCGGTCGGCTATACCTCGGCGGTGCTGCGCAGCTCGATCTATTTGGCGCTCGCCACCCACCGGCTCGGCGACGTCCAGGCCGCGCAGAACATGCTGCGCGAGGCGCGCAACACTGCGCGGCAGCAGGGGTTCTCCGGCCTGGAGGCGGAGGCCCTGTTCGGCGAGGCCGTGGTGACGCCGCCGACGGATGCGAAGGTCAAGGCGGCCACCGTTGCCGCCCTGCGCGCGACCATCGCGATCGCGTCGGAGAGCGGTGCGCTGCCGCTGCAGCACAAGGCCGAGGCGATGCTCAACGAGATGCAGGCGACGGGTGACGAGCTCAGCTGACGGCAGTGGCGGCCGGGGCCACCGTCACGGCCGAAATCTGCCCGACGCGTCAAATAAATTCAGCAGGCGTCGCAAGGAGTTAGCTACTGTGCATGGGGTTGTTTTCGCCCTTTTATTTTGAAGGGCCCGCCATGGTGCAGCGCGGAGGACGGCACGCTGGTGCGGCCCGCCCCGATGACGATGCCCTTGCACGCGCAGCAAGGTCGGCTACCGTCGGCCCTGGCCACACGGCCAGGCGACTTTTGATTTCAATTTTTAGCATCCGATTTTTCGGCGCCGCGACGGCGCGACGCCCACCGAACGAGGCGGGACCATGATCACACGGGACCAGTCAGCGCTGCTCGCGCCGGTCGAGCGCGATCTGCGGCTCGATCTCTTTCGCGGCATCGGTCTGTGGATGATCTTCCTCGACCACATCCCGCACGACGTCGTGGCCTGGCTGACCTTGCGCAATTACGGCTTCAGCGACGCCGCCGAATTCTTCGTCTTCATCTCCGGTTATCTGGTCGGCTGGATCTACGGGCCGATCGTCGCGGGCGGCTGGTTTATCGCCGCGCTGAAGCGGCTGTGGCGGCGCGCGGCCGAGATGTATGTCGCCCACATCATGCTGTTCCTGCTGTTCACGGCGCAGATCGCCCGCACCGTGCGCCGCTTCGACAATCCCATGTACGAGCACGAGTTCAACGTTCACAATTTCCTCGAGCATCCGGACGTTCTGATCGGGCAGGCGCTCTCACTGCGCTACAAGCCGGTCAATCTCGACGTGCTGCCGCTTTACATCACGCTGGTGTTCGCTGCGCCCTTCATCGTGTGGTGCCTGGTGCGCCGGCCGAACCTGACGCTCGCCGCGTCCGCGGTGCTGTACTTGCTGGCGCGCTGGTTCGACTGGAACGTCGCCTCCTACCCGCCCGGCACGCACTGGTACTTCAACCCGTTCTGCTGGCAGCTGATGTTCGTGTTCGCGGCCTGGTGCGGCATCGGCCAGATCGACAAGGTCGCGAGATGGGTGTGGTCGAAGGCGGCAATGGCGCTGGCCGCGGCCTGGCTCGCCTTCGCGCTGCTGATCGTGATGACCTGGCACGTCCCCGTGCTCGAAGCCCTGATCCCGAAATGGATGATCAAGGCGATCTACCCGATCGACAAAACCGACCTCGACATGCTGCGCTTCACGCATTTTCTGGCGCTGGCGATCTGGGTGACGCACCTCATCTCGCGCAAATGGCGGACCCTGCACGGGGCCTGGCTGCGCCCCGTGATCCTCTGCGGTCAGCATTCGCTGCCGATCTTCTGCCTCGGCGTCTTCCTGTCGTTCTCGGCGCACTGGATCCTGACGCAATACACCAAGGGGGTCTGGGAGCAGCTCGCGGTCTCCGTCGTCGGCATCGTCATCATGATCGCAGCCGCCTGGCTGCTCGACCGGACCGAGCGGGTGCCGAACCTGTTCGTGAAGGTGACGGAGATCGAGGAGGCCGACACCGTCCTGGAAAGCGCGCCCGCGGATAGGTCTGCCGTGGCGCCCGCGGGTTCTTGAGTATCGCCGGCCTGCATTTTTCGTGGAGAGATCCAACGGAGAGGTTTATGTCCAGACTTGTGTTGACGATCGCCGGCACCCTCCTGCTCCTGATCTGTAGTGCGTCGGCGCAAGCACCGTCGCCGGAGGCGATGAGCGCGGCGCGCAAGCTCGTGGTCACCTTGAAAATCGCGGATCAGTATCGCGCGCTGTTGCCGCAACTCCTGCTCAAGCTGAGGCCGGTGGTCGCGCAGGACAGGCCGGAGATCGAGCGCGACTATGATGCGGTGACGGCACCCGGCTCCGAGATCTACACTCCGGCCCTCACCTCGATGGTCGACCAAGTCTCAGCCCTCTATGCCCAGAGCTTCAGCATCGACGAGTTGCGCCAGATCGAGGCCTTCTATGTCCAGCCGGCCGGGAAGAAGTTCCTGGAGAAGTCGGATGCGCTGGCGCAGGCAAGCGCGCAGATCGGCCAGGATGTCGGCCAGAAGACGGCCGACGAGTTGAAGCAGCGTCTCATCGAGGCGTTGCGCCAGAAGGGGCACAAGCTCTGATCTCAATTCTTGCGTAACGGCGCCGCGCTCGCCGGCTGATTTGACGCGGCCGGTTGCCCCGACTAGGCTTTTGCAAAAGACAAGACGCGCGTGAATGCAATGGCCTGACCTGTGCTCAGGGCGGCCCTCACGCAATGAGAAAATTCAGGGGAACGGAAATGACGAGCGACATCGCAGCGACCATATCGAAGGCCCGCGAGCATTCCATCGGCGACCTCCTGCGCCGTGCGGCGGGCCGCGATCCGGGCAAGCTCGCGGTGAGCTGTGGCAATGTCAGCTGGACCTTTGCCGAGATGGACGCGATCTGCAATCGGCTCGGCCGCGGCCTGCTTGGCCTCGGCGTGAAAAAGGGTGACCGCGTAGCCGTGCTCTCGCGCAATTCGCACGCCTTTGCGGTGCTCCGGTTCGCATTGGCCCGGATTGGCGCGGTGCTGGTACCGATCAACTTCATGCTCAATCCGGACGAGATCAATTTCATCCTGAAGAGCTCCGGCGCAAAGCTGCTCGCGGCCGGCCCTGATTTCGTCGAGCCCGCGCGCGCGGCCAGCGCCAGGGATTGCGCGGTCGAGAAAATGATCTGGCTGCCGGGTGAGGATCCCGCCACGGCGCCCGCGGGCCTCACCACCTTCGACGATCTCCTCAGCCCCGACGGCTCGTACCTCGATGCGTCCGTCGACAGCCGCGATCTCGCGCAGATCGTCTACACCAGCGGCACGGAGTCGCTGCCCAAGGGCGCGATGCTGACCCATGATGCGGTGATGTGGCAATATGTCAGCTGCATCATCGACGGCGGCATGAGCGTGGACGACAAATTCCTGCACGCGCTTCCGCTCTATCATTGCGCGCAGCTCGACGTGTTCCTGGGGCCGCAAATCTATCTCGGCGCCTCCGGCGTGATCACGGGCAAGCCTGCGGCCGACAACATTCTATCATTGATCCAGACGCACAAGATCACATCGTTCTTCGCGCCGCCGACGATCTGGATCGCGATGCTGCGCTCGCCCAATTTCGACAAGACGGATTTGTCGACCTTGCAGAAGGGCTATTACGGCGCCTCGATCATGCCGGTGGAGGTGCTGCTCGAGCTCCAGCGCCGCCTGCCCAGCGTGAAGTTCTGGAATTTCTACGGCCAGACCGAGATCGCGCCGCTCGCGACCGTGCTGGGTCCCGCGAACCAGCTGCGCAAAGCCGGCTCGGCGGGAAAGCCCGTGCTCAACGTCGAGACCCGCGTGGTCAACAGCTCGATGGAGGATGTGAAGGTCGGCGAAGTCGGCGAGATCGTGCACCGCTCGCCGCATCTGCTCTCCGGCTATTACAACGATCCGGTCAAGACGGCGGCGGCGTTTTCTGGGGGCTGGTTTCACTCCGGCGATCTCGCCACCGTCGATGACGAGGGCCACATCACCGTGGTCGATCGCGTCAAGGACATGATCAAGACCGGTGGCGAAAACGTCGCAAGCCGCGAGGTCGAGGAGATGGTCTACCGCATCCCCGCCGTCTCCGAGGTTGCGGTGGTAGGCCTGCCCGATCCGCGCTGGATCGAGGCGGTGACTGCGATCGTCGTGGTCAAGAGCGGCGAGAAGCTCGACGAGGAGTCCGTCATCAAGCATTGCGCCGGCCAGATGGCGCATTTCAAGGTGCCCAAGCGCGTCATCTTCGTCGATGCCCTGCCCAAGAACCCGAGCGGCAAGCTGCTCAAGCGCGAGCTGCGCCAGCGCTTCGTCGGCGGCGAAACGCTCGACAAGGCGATCCAGAAGAATTTTGGGACCTGAAGCTCGCGCCTCAATACTTCTTCACGTGGGCGCCGAACGCGAACCACAGCGCCATGGACGCGAGGCCAAAACCGCCGAGCAGCAGGAATGTCGGGCCGTAGCCGATCCATTGCGCGATCCAGCCGCCAAGCGCGGGACTGAGGCTCGCGCCGACGCCCTGCACGGTGATCACGGCACCTTGGCCGAGATTGATGCGGCCGGTGCCATTGAGCGAGCGTGCGACCATGCCGGGGACGGCAACCGTCTGGAGTCCCGTGCCGATGCCGTCGAGCACCTGCATCGGCACGACGCCCCACCATCCCGTGACGAAGAAGGCGAGCACGCCGCGGATGGGCAGGAACATGAAGGAGACGAGGATGATAGGCCAGTAGTTGCGCTTGCTCGCCGCCTTCATGGCGATCAGCGATGTGATGATCATGACGCCTTGTGCGATCACCACGGTGGTCGCGACGAAGCTCGGGCCGTTGGCCTGGCCTTCGGCGACCGCCGCCAGGCCATAGAGCGGCACGATGGCGGCATTGCCGAGATGGAATAGCGCGAGCGCCAGTGCCAGCACCAGCAGCGCGCGGTGCTTGAGCAGCATCGTGAGGGCGTCCGGCGCGCTGTCGGGATCGTCCTCCTTGCTGCCGCGCGCGGCGCGATCGTCGATCGCCTTGGCCGGGATTATCATCACGCAGGCGATCGCGATCGCGCCGAATATTGCCGCGAGCACAAACACGGCGACATAGCCGAACTTGTAACCGAGATAGCCCGACAGCGCGGCGCCGACCATGTTGCCGGCATGGTTGAACGCCTGGTTGCGGCCGTTGAGTGCGTTAAAGCCCTTCTGTTTGGCGATGCCGAGCGTGATGCCGGTTACCGCCGGCACGATCGCGGCGCTCGCAAGCGATTGTGCGACCTGCGAGAACGTCACCGCCCAGAAATTCTGCGAGATCAGGATGATCGCGGACGCGAGCACCACGCAGATGCCGGGAATCACGACCCACATCCGCTTGTTGCGGCTCGCGTCGATGAAGCCGCCGATCGGCGTCGTGATCAGCATGCCCGCGACATTGCCGATCGTCATCGCCGTGCCGATCAACCCGCTCGCCCAGCCGCGCTCCTGGAGAAATACGCCGACGAAGGGGCCGATGCCCGACTGCATGTCGGCCATGAAGAAGTTGAGAGCGAACAGGGGCCAGATACGAGACGAGGAGGGGGACCGCGATGTCATCGATACCAAAACGTGGTCTCAGCCGTGAGGCGGCGGGTGGGACATGATCCTTTCAGCCAATCGTTCTGGCGCGGACGAGAGTTTAACGGGCGCTGCTCGGGTTGGTTCCAGGTTTTGCCCGGTCGGTGGGGCTTGCGGTCACGGCCAGCAATTCCTTATTGACGTTGGATCGTCCCTGTCGGGAGTACGGCATGCCTCTCTGGACCTGCGAAACGTGCGGTGCGCAATTTCCGGGTGGCGAAAATCCGCCCGCGTCCTGCCCGATTTGCGAGGACGAACGGCAGTACGTCGGCTGGAAGGGGCAGACTTTTCTCACGCGCGAGGCGCTCTCGGAGCGTCACCGCGTCGTCTGGCGCGACGATCTCGGCCTGACCGGCATCGCGCTCGAGCCAAGCTTTGCCATCGGTCAGCGGGCGCTGCTGGTGCCGCTCGCGGACGGCTGGGTGATGTGGGACTGCGTACCGCTGGCGACGCCGGACGCGATCGCGCATGTGCGGTCGCTCGGCGGGTTGAAGGCGATCGCGATCTCGCATCCGCATTACTATGGCGCGCTCGCCGATTGGAGCGAGGCGTTCGGCGGGGTGCCGGTCTATCTGCACGCCGATGATCGCCAATGGGTAACGCGTCCGCATTCCTCGATCGTGCACTGGACCGGCGAGAGCCATCGCATCTCCGACGATGTGCTGCTGCTGCACACCGGCGGTCATTTCGCCGGCGCCACCATGCTGCACCATGCGCGCGGTGCGAACGGCAGGGGTGCGCTGCTCACCGGCGATATCGCGCAGGTGACGATGGATCGCCGTTTTGTCAGCTTCATGTACTCTTATCCGAACTACATGCCGCTCAATGCTGCCGCGGTGCGACGGATTGCGGCTGCCGTCGAGCCGCTGGCCTTCGACCGCATCTACGGCGCCTGGTGGGGCCGCAACATCGCCGCGGGCGCCAAGGCCGCATTCGCGGCCTCTGTCGCGCGCTATCTGGCCGCCATCGCCTGAGCCGGCGCGCGACCGGATTTATCTTGCTGCTCCATAATAAATGGACTATAAGTACAGTTATTAAGCGTGACGCGACGATGCGTCTGCGGGACCGGCATGATCAATGCATCGCTGTTTCCGCGGCGCGCTTGTCGCGGCGAGCGGGAATTCGGTCCATGACGGCAGGGCGCGACTACGAGATCTTCGAGGCCGGGGACGTCACGCTCCGGTCCGGGGCCGTCGTCCCTTCGCTCAAGCTCGCCTACAAGACCTACGGCACGCTCAGTCCAGACAAGGGCAACGTCATTCTCTATCCGACCTCGTTCAGCGCGCAGCACACCGACACCGAGTGGCTGATCGGCCCCGACGGCGTGCTCGACCCCACACGCTACTTCATCGTGATCCCGAACCTGTTCGGAAACGGCTTGTCGTCGTCGCCGTCGAATACCTCTGCGCCATTCCCGATCCTGACCTATCACGATGCCATCGCGGTCCAGCATCGGCTGCTCGCCGAGCGGTTCGGCATCTCGAAGCTTGCCCTGGTCTATGGCTGGTCGATGGGCGGCATGCAGGCCTATCACTGGGCGGCACTGCATCCCGATATGGTCGAGCGGGCGGCTGTCGTCTGTGGCAGTGCCCGCTGCGCGCCCTATAATTACGTCTTCCTGGAAAGTGTGAAGGCCGCGCTGACCGCCGATCCCGCCTTCCGCGACGGCCGCTTCGTCGAGAAGCCCGTCGCGGGCTATCGCGCCATGGGGCGCGTCTACGCGGGTTGGGCGATGTCGCACGGTTTCTATCGCGACGAGATCTGGCGCGAAGCAGGCTTCACCTCGCTCGACGACTATCTCGTCCGCACCTGGGACGCGGCGTTTGCCCGGCGCGATGCCAACGATCTCCTGGCTCAGATCGGGATCTGGCAGAACGGCGATATCAGTCGCTGCGCCACATTCAACGGCGATTTCGATCGCGCGCTCGGTGCGATCAAGGCGCACATGTTGCTGATGCCGGGCGCGACCGACCGCTATTTCGACGTTCGCGACAACGAGGACGAACTCGGCCGGCTGGTCAATGCGCGCTCTGCGGTGCTGCATCCGATCCCGTCGCTGCATGGCCATCGCGCCGGCAACCCCGTCAACAATCCGCGCGATCTGGCCTTCATCAAGGCCGAGATCGCAGAGCTTCTCGGCAAGTAGGGCAGACATCCGATCATGAGCGACGCAACCGTTTCAGAATCCGGCCATCGGCTGAAGCCGCTGGCGCCGACGATGCTGCGCGAATTGTCGGTGCGCTCCAACCTCAGGGGCGCCGCGCAAAGCCTCAGCCATTACGGCCTGGTCGTATTGGTCGGCGCGCTGATCTGGAGGGTCTCTTCGACCTGGGGTATCCTTTGGGCGTTGCCGCTGATGGCGGTGCAGGGCTATCTCGTCGCCTTCCTGTTCATGGCCGTGCACGAGACCGCGCACAAGACGGCGTTCAAGAGCCGCGCTCTCAACCTCGTCGTCGGCTACCTGTCGGGTTTCATCATCGGATTGCCTTACGAATATTATTGCCTGTTCCACTGGGACCATCACCGCTACACCCAGGATCCGGACAAGGACCCGGAGCTGGTCGTTGGCGTCAAACCGAAATCCGACACCCAGCTCGCGCTCGCCTATAGCGGCGTGCTTCAGGTCGCCGGACGCCTGCGGCTGATGCTCGGCCATGCCGTCACCGGCAAGGTCATCGTGCCCTGGATTCCCGAGAACAGGCGCGCCATCATCGTCGCCGAGGCGCGCGCCTACGCCGCGCTCTATGCGTTGCTGCTCGTGCTGTCGCTATGGTTCTCGTCGGCGCTGCTGCTCTGGGTCTGGATCGTGCCGCTGATCGTTGGGCAGTTCTTCCTGCGGCCCTATCTCTACGCCGAGCACACCGGCTGCGAGCGTACCCGCAGCGCATTCCAGAACACGCGCACCACCTACACCGGCGCGATCGTCAAATGGGTTGCGTGGAACATGCCCTACCATGTCGAGCATCACGCCTATCCCTCGATCCCGTTCCACGCCCTGCCAAAGCTGAACGGAATCGTCGACGGCGAGATCGTCCATCGTGGCCGCGGCTACATCAGGACGACGCGCGAGACCTGGGCCTGGTTTCGCCGGCAGCGACAGGGTTGCTAAGAGAAGAAAATTCGACGCGCAAAGGCCCCGATCGCGGTGCGATCGGGGCTTTGCCGTGAATGCGAGATATCAGTAGATCCCGTACGCGCACACGTTCACGACGCGGACGCGCAGGCCGTGGCGGGTCTGGACGACGCGCTCCTGATAACAACTGTTGACGCCGCTGTTGACGTAGACGCCGCCAAAGCCCCAGCTGGGACCCCAGTGATGGTGGAAGCCGTGGGCCGACGCGGCGGTGGGGGCGAGAGCGGCAACGCCGAGCGAGCCGGCAGCGATCAGACCAAGTGCAAGCTTACGAAACATCTTCATTCTCCAGTATGGCGCAAAGGGCCGTTGTTGTGTCCCTGCATCTCGGTCGAGCCGAAACGCGGATGCGTTCATGCGGGGAGGGGAGAATCGTGTTTCAGGAGTGTTTCGTCGGTCGCGGCGCATTGCGCCGCCGTCCTGTTTTCCGCGCCGCGCGATAGCGCACAGCCATCGCCTCTGTCAGCTCGGCCATCTTCTCGCGCAGATCGGCCGGCTCCAGCACTTCGGCCTCTGGCCCGAGCCGCAACAATTCGGCCGCGGCATGCCACGACGTCTTGCCGGTCGGCACTCTGGCAATGCGCCAGCCGTCTGCATCTGCGGTCTCGTCGAGCTGCGTACGCGCCCTGACGTAAGGCTGGCTCAGTGCGTCGAGCAGTTTCACGCCGAAGGGCGACAGCCGGACGATCGCGACGTTGGGATGCATCTCGGCCTCGAGACGCAGCGTTGCGTCCCGCCAATAGGCGGCGAGATCGAAGCCGGCGGGTCGCTCACAGCGATCGTCGAGCGCCGTGCAGTCGAGCACGCGCGCGACGCGATAGGTTCGCACGCTGCCGTCGACCAGACCTGCGAGATACCAGCTGCCCCCTTTCAGCACGAGACCGAGCGGCGCGACGCGGCGCTGCTTCTCGGCGCGCCAGCTCTGGTAGCGGATCTTGATCAGTGTCCCGCGCAGGGTCGCGGCGGCGATGGTGCGCAGATGCTTCGGCTCTTCCGCCTCGCCGAACCAGCCCGGCGCGTCGAGGTGAAAGCGCTCCTGCATCCGTCCGGCGTCTTCGCGCAAATTAGCGGGCAGCGCGGCCATCAGCTTGTTCTGTGCAGCCATCATCGCCGCATCCAGCCCGAACGCCGCCGCCGGGCCCGGCAATCCAGCCAGGAACAGCGCTTCCGCCTCGCTCTGCGACAGACCGTTCAGCCGCACGCGATAACCGTCGAGCAGGCGATAGCCGCCCTCCGCACCGCGGTCGGCATAGACAGGGACGCCGGACGCCGCGAGCGCGTCGATGTCGCGGTAGATCGTCCGCACCGAGACTTCGCAGGCCTCGGCGAGCTCGGGCGCGCTGACCTGCCCCTTGGCCTGAAGGGTGGTGAGGATCGACAGCATCCGGCTCGCGCGCATGATTCCTTAAATCATACCTGACACAAGATGTCAGGTATGATCCGCTACAACGCCATCGCCAGCCGGCCAGATGGAGACCGCCATGACCGATCCGAACCGCATCACGCTGTATTATTCACCGCAAAGCCGGGCCACCGGCACGCGGGTGCTGCTTGAGGAACTGGGGGCGCCTTATGATCTTCATGTCCTCAACATGAAGGCCGGCGAGCAGCGCCAGCCGGCCTATCTCGCGATCAACCCGCTCGGCAAGGTGCCGGCGATCGGCTACCACGGGCAGCTTGTGACCGAGCAGGTCGCGATCACCATCTATCTCGCCGATTTGTTTCCGGAAGCCGGGCTGACGCCCGCCCTGAACGATGCGCTGCGCGGCCCTTATCTGCGCTGGATCGCCTATTACGGCGCCTCGTTCGAACCGGCCCTGATCGACAAGTTCATGCAGCGCGAGCCTGCACCGATTACGCAATCGCCGTATGCCGACTATGACACCATGCTCGGCGCGCTCGAGGCGCAGCTGTCGAAGGGACCGTATCTGCTCGGCGAGCGCATGACGGCCGCGGATGTGCTGTGGGGCGTCGCGTTCAGCTGGACCATGATGTTCGGTATCGTGCCGAAGAAGGATGTGTTCGTCCGCTATGCCGAACGGATGACGGCGCGGCCGGCGTTCCAGCGGATCACTGCGGCCGATGCCGAGATGGCCGCGCAGCATGCCGCGGCTGCCGGTGGGTAAGGCGCACGAGCCTCACATTCTGTGTCGTCCCGGCGAAGGCCGGGACCCATAACCACAAGGAGAAGTTTGGCGAAGACGCGTCGTTCGGGATCTATACCATCCGCTATCGCTAGACCTCGCGGAATGGGTCCCGGCCTTCGCCGGGACGACACCGACGAATAGCGGCTGCAGCTCCGCCCCCTCAAAACCGCGGCGGCCGCTTCTCCGCGAAGGCCTTGATGCCTTCCTTGATCTCGTCGCCGCGCATGCTGTCGCGGTGGCGCTGGTCGGCGGCTTGCTGGTCGAGTTCGCCGCGGGCGAATTCGTTGATCGCACGCTTCATGCCGCGCATCGCCTGCGGAGCGTTGCCGGCGAGGATGTTGGCGAGCCTGTCGACCTCCTCGTCCAGAAACTCGACCGCCACCATATCGGTGAGATAGCCGATCCGTAGCATCTCCGGCGCGCTGATCTTTTGCGCGGTCAGGAACAGTTTTTTTGCATTGTCGACGCCGAGCCGCGTCACGTAACGCTTGATGCCGCTGCTGTAGTAGTGCAGCCCGAGGCGTGCTGCGGGCATGAACATCTCAGCGGTATCGACGCCGATGCGGAAGTCGCAGGCGAGCGCGAGGTCGGTCGCGCCGCCATAGACGCCGCCATTGAGCCGGCAGATCGTGGGGACGCCGAGATCCTCCAGACGGTTGACGACCACCTCGAAGGCGGAGCCCGCGCTCTGCTGTTCGCTCGCGCTGACCGCGCGCTCGGCAACGGAGTTGAGATCATAGCCCGCGGAGAAGGCGCGCCCGGTGCCGGTCAACACCAGCACGCGGATATCAGGATCGGCCTCGACCCGGTCGAACAGTTTGACCAGCTCGCCGAGGTCCTCGGCCTGGAGCCGGTTGAGATGTTTGGGACGGTTGAGGCGAATGGTGGCGCGTGTGCCAACGAGTTCGAGCACTGGGCCGGTGGCTGCATCGGTGATGTCCGACATTCTTGTCTCCGTTTATTTGCTCGTCGCCATTTATTTGTTTTCGAGCGTGCGCCGCTTCGCCTCGGCATCGATGGTCTCGGCGAGATCGGGATGCCGCGCCATCAGCACGCGGAAGTCGACGAGGTCGAGCACGAGCAGCCGCGACACCTTGGTGGTGGAGACATTGGCACCGCGCAAATTGTTGCCGAGCAAGGCCATCTCGCCGAAGAAGGCGCCATCGCCGAGCTGCACCTTCTTGCCGGGCAGGTCGACCTCGACCTCGCCGGCGGCGATGAAATACATGCAGTCGCCCTGCGTACCCTTGCGGATGATCATGGTGCGCGCCGGCAGCTCCATGGTCCGCAGCATGTGGGTGACGTCGGCGATGGCGGCCGGTCCCAGCGCCGCGAAGAACGGCACCTTGCTGACGGATTCCCAGGTCTTGAGGAAATTGTCGCGCCGGGTCTCCGCGGCAAAGCCGGTCGCCAAAATACCGGTCCAGAGGCCGAACACGCCGAGGCCGGAGATCATCACCAGCGCGGCCACCATGCGGCCGAGCGGCGTCACCGGCACGACGTCGCCATAGCCCGTCGTCGTCAGGGTTGCGACGGCCCACCACAGCGCGGCCGGCACGCTGCCGAACGTCTGCGGCTGCACGTCCCGCTCCAGGAAATATTCGGCGACCGAGGCCAGGAAGACCACCATCAGGAAGATCACGAGCACGCTGAGCAGCGGCCCCGATTCGAGCACCAGCACGCGGCGGAGCTGCCGCAGGCCGGGAATGCCCGGTACCACCTTCAGCACCCAGAGCACGCTGAGCAGCCACGCCGTTCTGGGCTCGATCCCGAGAATCAGCGCGGCCGGCACGGCCAACGCGCCGACCGCGTCGACCAGCCCGGCGGAGGAGGACATGTAGAGTGCGAGGCGCCCCTGTCGCGCCATATGGCGCAGCCGGACCACCCATTCGAACACGAAGTAGACGAGGCAGGCCCAAAGCAGGGCATCGACCCAGCGATGCGCTGTCTCATAGGCCGGGTTGACCGTCAGGAGCACCATGGCGAGCACGCCGACGGCGACGGCCACATAGGCCGCCCTGGTCATGTTGCGGCCGGCCGTGGCGGCCGCGAACTGGGCCAGAGCGGAGATCAGCGGCTTGGACATGCGGAAGGGCGGCTCGGTTTTGTCTTTTGCGGTCCCGGCTGGAACCTCGGTGCCAAAGTGCCTGCCCGGGCCGAGGCCGTCAACGACGGGCGCGGCCGCCGTACCTCACGCCGCTACTTGAAATGCGGCGGCTCGTCGTAGCCGCGACGGCTGCTGAAGAACAGCAGCACCATCAAGCCGATGCCGACGAGAACGGAAAAACCGGCCCCCAGCGCCAGCGCCACATAGCCTTCCGTCGGAATCGGCTCGCCCTCGACCGCCATCGCGGAATAAGCGAAATAGCCAACCGCGGCCAACATTCCCAGCAGGAAGATGATGAGGAGTGCACGCATGCGCGGTCTCCGGTTGTATTCGGGAGCAAACGGTTGTGGACGGGGACGGTTCCCGGACCAGGGTCCCCGGTCGTTCGCAGACGTGCCGGCCAGGCGTTGCCGCCGATACTCAAACCGATAGGTCAGGCACTCTGAGCTGTCTTCACCACCACGATATTACTTTCGTCGTGCTGGGCAGGGGCCACATCGTGCGCGGTCTTCTCGCTCTCGCCCGCATGGCGCTTGAGGTAGTCGCGGCGCATGCCGATCTCGTCGCGGACGAATTCGTAGCCGAGCTTGAAGGTGTCGAGCCCGTCGGTACTGATCGTGCCGTCTCGCAAGCCGATGACCGCGCCGCGCAAGATGCCTTCCAGCTCGTCCTGGAGGCATTCGAGCTGGTCGAGCGAATGCGCGTGTTCGATCCGCTCGCCGATGTCGAGAATGGCGGTGGAGAGCTCGCTGGCCTTCTCCGGCGCGATCCGGGTGATCTTGGCGTAGATCGCGGCGAAGATCGAGCCGATAACGCTGAGCGCGGCAGCGCCCAGATACATCAGGTCGCTGTACTTATCCATGAACGACTTGGTGTCGTCATTGATGTAGTCGGCCGCCCCTTGATGCGCCATCACGAAGGCGTCCTTCTCGACGGAGGCGGGCTCGATTCTGCTGGCAAAGCCGCCGTCGAGCCCGAGCGCGGACTTGTTCTCGTAGACGGTGCGCGCGAGCTCCCCGGCCGCCGTCGGCGACATCCTGGATTGGGCGACCAGCAACCATTCGAGCCCGATCGTGTCGAGATCGTCGTCGGGAATTTCCGGCGATGCAGACAGCGTGCCAGCAGTCAGCGTCTCGTTGGAAATGCCAGGGATCTTGCGCGCCAGCGCCTTCGCCTCGTCAATCGCGTTCAGCGTGAAGCCGCCGCGCCTGGCGACCTGCTCATACGCCTTGTCTCGCACCGCCCTGGAGGCGTGGACGATGGCGACGACCGCGCCAAAGCCGCTTGCCGGCGCGAACAGCTTGTCGAGTGTTGCGCCCGGCGGCGCCATCTGGATTTTCGCTGCGTCCGCGCCGTCGGGAATGTCGAGGATGCCGCGGACGAAGGCGAGCGCGGATTCGTTCTCGGCCAGGACGGCCACCTTCTTCTTCTTCAGTTCGGCGAGCGACTTGATCTTCTTGTTTCCGGGCCCGAGCAGCAGCACGAGATCGTGCTCGAGGATCGCGAGCGTGCGTGCCCGCAGCGGCACCTTGGCGTCGGTGCGCAGCACCGCGAGGTCGGCCTGCTTGCGGTCGAACTGGGCGATCGCCTTGGCGTTGTCGGCGTTGTTGACGATTCTGATCCGGAAGCGCGAGGCGTTGTTCTTCAGGACGGCGGCGAGCTTGGCTGCGAACAGGGCCTCGTCGCTGTTGGGGGTGCCGACGGCAAAGGTCAGCGTCTCCGAATTGTGCACCAGCATGCGGCCGCCCCAGACGGTGGCAAGCGACAACAGCAGGGTCAGCACGACGTAGAGAAAGACCTGCTGCTGGTTGGTCTTGATCACCTTGGGGCGCCGGGGCGGTGGCTCGATCGGCGATGAGGTCGGGCCCTCAGTACTCATGGCAGCACTCTGGCCTTATGCTTCCGGTGGCGGGCGGCTTGCGGATGTGATCGCTGCGGTCGCCCTGCAATTCGTAAACGTCTGAAAAAAGAACGATATTCTCTACTGACGATGATAGCGCGCAGGCCGCGGAATGCAAATTCCGAGCCGAAGGTAACCTTACTCAACCCGGCCCTGGCGATTGGTCATCCTATCACCAGTTAGCCACAGTTGGCGATTTTCCGGTTCCCCCCGGCTGCATTCCGTCGCGGGAGATGTCATAAATCGCAAGTCCCGGCGATTTGACCGGTCCAGGAAGAGATTGCGCTGAACGCTCCAATTCTTCTTGTCACGTCAACGAGGGCGCCTTGTCGTTTCCACCCCTGTCATCGGCGGTTCCGGTCGAAGCCCTCATTGGTTGGATGTTGCTGCTGACGTTCAAGCACATCATCGCCGATTTCGTCCTCCAGACCGCCTGGATGGCCCACGGCAAGGACCAGAAGCACGGCTGGGCCCTGCCGCTCCTGGTGCACTGCCTGGTTCACCTTGCGGTTGCGCTGCCGCTGATCCTGATCGTGGCGCCGAAATTCTGGTTTGTGGCGTTGATCGATTTCGTGATCCACATCACGATCGACCGCGCCAAGGGCCTCGTCTCGGCCAATTTCGGCGTCGATCTTGCGCATCCCTGGTTCTGGACGCTGATCGGTGTCGACCAGGCCCTGCACCATCTGACCGGCTTCGGCCTCTCCATCTTCATGGCGGCGAACTGAGGGACGGCGGCCCTGGTGGAGTGGCGGCCGGGCCTGCATGGTTCGAGACGGCGCTTTGCGCCTCCTCACCATGAGGGGTGAGAGTCTTTCAGCAGAAGCAGACCTCATCCTGAGGGCCCGCCGAAGGCGGGCGTCTCGAAGGATGGCCACAGAGAAAACCCTTTCCAGCCCATTGATTCGTGGCCCACGTGCAAGCACCCCGGGTGACTACCGGGCAGCGTGGTTAACCTTTCATTAGAGAATTGCACTGCATCTTCCCCCACGAGGGAGAACTGCAATGTTTTCAAGCCGCGATACCTTTGAAAGCGATTTCTGCCCGGTCCGCGACGAGCTCCTTGGCGAGATGTACCGCGCCAGCGAGAGTGGCCTGCCGAGGCTGGTTGAAAGTGTTTCCCCTGACGCGCGCGCCAGGCTGGCGCTGTTCTGCTATCGCCGCAGCCATCTGCACTCGCTGGCGGTCGCGATCGCCGGCAGCTGTAATGAGCGCGACCTGATCGAGAACGGCGGCCGTGTCGGTTCGACGCTCTATGCGCTTGCGCGCGAAGGCGCGGCGAAATCCTCGCCGTCGCTGTCCGGTGGCCGCAAGCCGATCACGCTGTCGACCAAGCCGCTCTCGGTGCTCGCGCCGCTGGACGACGAGATCGACGACGAGATCAGCGAAGCCGTCCCGGCCTAAACGCTCGCGATAATCGGCAGCCCGAATTTCCGTCGCGCCATCGCGCATTCGGCATCGCCCGGCATGCACGTGCGGCACACCTCCGGCCGCACTGCGTAGATGCCGCACGCGGTCGCTTTTCCGATGTCCCCCTGCAACGCCGAACAGCGATCGCCTTCGCAGCGCATGCCGGATTGGCGCGCGTTGACGAGCGCTTCGGGAATCGCGGCGAGCTCCTCGTCGCTCTCGATCGAGAAGCGCGGCCAGTTCGCCGAATAGCCGCAGCAGGCGCCGCAACTCTGGCAACAGCTCGACAGGTCGATGGGGGCGTTCTCATCCATCGTCACGTGTCCTTCACGTATCCTTGGGCGGGCCCCAGACCAGGCTCTGCCGCCATTTCGCGCGCAGCACGTCGCGCCTTTCAGGATATCTCTCGTCGGGATAGCTCGCATCCACCACGCGGTCGGTGCGGAAGCTGCGGAAATCGCCGCGCAGCTCGCACCAGGCCGCGAGCAGGCGCACGGCTTCGAGATAGCCGATCGAAATCGGCCAGATCATGCGCTCGCTGGCGCGGCCCTGCTCGTCGCGATAGCGCAGCATGATCTTCTTGCCTTCGTGGATCTGGGTGCGCGTGCGTGCCATGTCCAGGCGGTCCGGTTCCCTGTTCCAGCTCGGCCGGGCCCGGCTTGCCGGCTCCAGCACGAAGGGACGCAGGCGCTCAGGGACAGTGTCGGCGATCTTGGCCATCAAGTCTTCAGCCGCGCGCGCCAGCGCGGGATCGGCATGGCCGGCGACCCATTGCGCGCCCAGCACCGCCGCCTCGATCTCGTCGGGTGTCAGCATCAAAGGCGGCAGGTCAAAACCCTTTTCCAGGATGTACCCCATGCCGGCTTCACCGCGGATCGGCACGCGCTGGCCGATCAGCGTGGCGATGTCGCGATAGATCGTGCGCTTCGAGGTCTCGAGCTCGGCCGCGATGGCGTCCGCCGTCAGCGGCTTACGCGTGCGCCTCAGCACCTGGATGATTTGAAACAGCCGGTCGGCGCGTCTCATGACGGGTCTCTTGTCGCTGGTTTTTCAGAGGGTGGCGCGCGGCTGCTGACAGGATGTTGGCAGCAGGGGAGTTCTATACCGGGTCAACACGTCGACTGAAGAGGATTTGTCCATGATCATTCCAACTCATTTCGGCCCGGCCACTGCGCTGTGGCGGAGCCAGCCTCTACGAGTCCCGCCTTTGCAAGTCCTGCGATCGCAAGTCCTGCGTTTGCGAGTCCGAGCTTGGTCCGCATGGGCGTTCGGCCGCCTCGTATCCCTTGATCTCATGGTCCTCGACCTTCGCCTTGCGCTCGCGACCGTGGTGGCTCGCTTCCTGGTCCAGGCCGCGGACGCGCTGGTCCGTCATGTCATGGCCCGCGCCTGGCGGGGGGCCCGTTTCGCAGAAGATATCACGGCTGCTGCCACCATGGTGGCAGCAGCCCGCGGCTAAGTTCCCTCAACTCTTTCGGTCGTTTCAGGAGAGCCTTCATGATCACGCTTTATGGCTTTGGCCCCGGCTTCGGCCTGCCGGAAATCAGCCCCTTCGTCACCAAGACGGAGGTGCAGCTCAAGATGGCGGGCTTGCCGTACCGGAAGGAGCGGGCGATGCCGCCCGCCTCTCCCAAAGGGCAGCTGCCTTTCATCGACGATGGCGGAGAGGCGGTGGCCGATTCCACCTTCATCCGCGCCCATATCGAGCGCCGCTACGGCTTCGATTTCGACGCCGGTCTGTCGCTTGCCGAGCGCGCGCAGGCTTGGGCATTCGAGCGCATGATCGAGCATCACGTTTATTTTGCGCTGGTCGGGGCGCGCTGGGTCGACCCGGTCAACTTCGCCAAGGGGCCTGCGCATTTCTTCGACGGCGCGCCGGAGCATAATCGCGAGAAGTTGCGCGAGGATGCGCAATTCCGCGTCGCCGAGAACTATTTGCTCTCCGGGCTCGGACGGCACGCGCCCGATGACGACGTCGATCTCGCCGTGCGCTCGCTGTTTGCGCTCTCGGTGCAGCTCGGCGACAAGTCCTATCTGATGGGCAACAAGCCCTGCGGCGTCGATGCCACCGCCTTCGGTGCACTCGCCGGGATCCTGACGCCGTTCTTCGAATCCGCCCTGCGCAGTCGCGCCGAAGGATTTCCGAACCTCACCGCTTATGTCGATCGGATGATGGACACTTACTATCCGGAGTTCGCCTGGACCCCGCTGCGGCAGGCGGCCTGATGCCTGATGGAATGAGACTCATCTAGCGCCGCGAGAAAGGTGCGTTCCCTCCCCCCTTGTGGGGGAGGGCTAGGGAGAGGGGTAGCCCAGGAAAAGGTACTCGTTGCCGACGATGCACTGGTCGGTGCGCGACCGAAAAAATCCCCGTGTGGCACCCCCCCTCCCTGCCCCTCCCCCACAAGGGGGGAGGGAACGGAGAGAGTGCTGCTGCTGGCCGAACTCTATTTGACGCCACGCTCGCCAATCACAAACCCAAAACAAAAGAGCCGGCCCATCGGGCCGGCTCTCGTCGTCTCAATCCTGCCGCTGCGTCTATTTCACCAGCACGTACTTGCCGTTCTTCACGGTGAGGAGGATGCGCGAGCGGTCGTCGAGGCCGTAGCGATCCTTTTCGGTGAAATTGTAGACGCCCTGGCTGGCGGCTAGCTCCTTCTCCGACAGCAGCGCCTGGCGAATCGCCTCGCGGAATTCCGGCGTGCCGGGCTTCGCCGTCTTGAGTGCCGCCGGGATGACGCGCTTGAGGATCTCGAAGGCGTCGTAGGAATGGCCGGCGAACTGGCTGCGGCTGCTCGGCCCGTATTTGCCTTCATAGGCGGCGTTGAGCGCGAGGCCGGGCTTCTTGGTGGCGGCCTCGTCCGGCTGGTCTTCCGGATCCATCACGGGACCGGCGGCCATCAACACGCCCTCGGCGGCCTTACCCGCGATGCGGATGAAGTCCATGCTGGCGGCACCATGGGTCTGGTAGATCAGGCCTTGGTAGCCACGTTCCCGCAGCTCGGTCTGCGGCAGTGCGGCCGCAGTGCCGGAAGCGCCGATCAGGATGGCGTCCGGATTGGCGGCGACGAGCTTGAGCACTTGACCGGTCACCGACGTGTCGGGGCGAGCGAAGCGCTCCTCGTCGGCGATGGTCATTCCCATCGGCACGCCCTGGGCCTTGAAGTCGTTGAACCAGAGGTCGCCATAGGAGTCGGAATAGCCGATATAGCCGACCGTCTTCACGCCCTTCGACTTCATGTGCTCGTAGAGCACCTTGCCCATGATCGGAATCGGCTGCGGCATCGCCACCGACCACTTCATGCGCTCCGGCGTGATCGGGAAGGGCGCCAGGCCGAAATGTGGAATGCCGACTTCGTTGGCGACGTTGGACACCGCGATGGTCGGCGGCGTCAGCGCCGAGCCCATGATGATATCGGCCTTGGATTCGGTCACGAAGCGGCGGGCGTTGGTGGTCGCAGTGGTGGGATCGCCGCCGTCGTCGAGCACGATCACCTTCAGCGGCACGCCGCCGATCTCCTTCGGCACGAACTCCAGCGCATTGCGCTCGGGAATGCCCAGCGCTGCGCCCGGGCCGGTCGTGGTCGTGGTGATGCCGATGGTGATCTCGGCGGTCTGGGCCAGCGCGGGCACGGCCGGCAGCGCAAGCGCGGCCGCGGTCACGGCGGCAGTCAGGTAAAAGCGTTTCATCTATTCCTCCCTTTATGTGTTTCTTTGAAAGCAGAAATCGGGGGGTAATTCAGCCCCCTCTTTTGGTGATGTGGCGATTTAGCTTCGGGCCTCGCTCCCGGTGAATTTGGCTACCATTTCCGCGGGAAATGGTGCCGATTTCAGTTTGTCGGGGTTAACGGGGTCGCGGCCGACAAGGACGCGGGTCTCGAAACCCTCGATCGCCAGCGCCTCGCCCTTGTAGACGTTGTGCTTCACCTCGAAGCTCGAGCGCTTGATGCTCTCGACCTTCGTTTCGATGGTGATCCAGTCGCCGTAAGTCGAGGGGATGTAGAACTTGGCACGGGTGTCGACCATGGGAATGCCGACCAGGCCGTATTTGCGGACCAGGTCCTGCTTTGAGAAGCCGGCGACTTCGAACAGGGTCGACGTCGAATCGTCGAACATCGCGAAATAGCGCGGGTAATAGACGATGTTGGCGGGGTCGCAGTCACCCCACTGGATCTGGACGTCGCGCCGGTTCACGAACATATGTCGCGCCCTATTTCGGCGCCATGCGCAGCGAGCCGTCGAGGCGCACCACTTCGCCGTTGAGGTAGGAATTCTCGACCATGTGCAGGGCGAGTGCCGCGAACTCGTCGGCGTGGCCGAGCCGGCGCGGGAACGGGATTGCGGCGGCTAGCGAGTCCTGGGCTTCCTGCGGCAGGTTGGCGAGCAGCGGGGTGAGGAACAGGCCGGGCGCGATCGTCAGCACGCGGACGCCGAACTGCGCCAGCTCGCGCGCGATCGGCAGCGTCATGCCGACGATGCCGCCCTTCGAGGCCGAATAGGCCGATTGCCCGATCTGGCCGTCATAAGCGGCAACGGAAGCCGTGTTGATGATGACGCCGCGCTCGCCGGTGGCCTGCGGCTCGAGCTTGGACATCTCGTTTGCGGCAAGGCGGAGCATGTTGAAGGTGCCGATCAGGTTGACCTTGATCACCTTGTCGAAATCCGCGAGCGCCATCGGGCCGTCGCGGCCGACGACGCGCTTGGCAACGCCGATGCCGGCGCAATTGACCAGCACGCGCGCAGGTCCATGGGACTTCGTCGCCTGGGCGATCGCAGCCTCAGCGGAAGCCGCATCGGAAACATCGCAGGTCACGGCGACGCCCTTGATCTCGGCGGCCACGGTTTCCGCGAGCTTGGCATTGAGATCGAACACCGCGACCCTGGCGCCCTGCGCCGCCAGCTTTCGCGCGGTCGCCGCGCCCAGTCCCGATGCGCCGCCGGTGACGATGACTGCCTGATCCTTCAACAACATGGCGTTCTCCCTGTAGCGATGTTTTCTTAGCCGACCGATATCACACGGTCCGATGGATTGGCAGCGTAGAGCTCCTCGATCAGGAGGCTGCGATGCTCGAGCACCGCGCGCTGGTTGATCGAGCCCTTGTCGGTGACCTCGCCCTTGTCGATCGAGAGTGGCGTGTCCAAGAGGATCGCGCGCGTGATCCGCGTCGAGGATCCGGTGGCCGCGCCGAGAAAGCGGGTCAGCCGTTCGCGAAATGCCTCGCGCACCAACCGGTCGCGGGTCGCGACGACGAGGTCGTCGGTCGGCAGCGTCGGGTTGATCAGCCGGCAGCCGTCGAGATCGAGCACGACGAGCGCGGAGACCTCGTCACGGTTGATGCCGGCGATGACGACGTCGCGCACCAGCGGTGCGCAGGCCGCAACGAAGCGCGCGCGCAACGGGCCGACGCTGACCCAGGTGCCGCTGCCGAGCTTGAAATCCTCACCGATGCGGCCGTCGAAATCGAAGCCGCTATTGAGATCATCGGGATCGACGGGCTTGAGTGCATCGCCGAGCTTGTAGAAGCCTTCTTCGTCGAACGAATTTGTGGTGATGTCGGGCTGGCGCCAGTAGCCGGGCATCACGTTCGGCCCCTTGCAACGAACTTCCAGCTTGCCGTTGTTCGGCACCAGCTTGGCGTCGTTGCCGGATACGGGAAGCCCGACATGGCCGGAGCGGCTGGTGCGCGGGTTGACCGACATGAAGAACGGCGCGGTCTCGGTCGCACCGAGGCCGGTCAGCATCGGCACGCGGTAGCCTTTTTCCTTCACCGCGAGCTCGTCGAGGCTGTTCCAGACGAACGGCGACAGCGCCGCGCCCGAGAAGAACATCGCGTGCAGCCGGTCGAAGAATTTTGCGCGCAGGCCCTGGTCGTCGCGCAGATAAGGCAGCAGCGACTCGTAGCCCTTGGGGACGTTGAAATAGACCGTCGGCGATATCTCCTGGAGATTGCGCACGGTTTCCTCGATGCCTCCAGGCACCGGCTTGCCGGCGTCGAGATACATCGAGCCGCCATTGTAGAGCGTCAGCCCGATATTGTGGTTGCCGCCAAAAGTGTGGTTCCAGGGCAGCCAGTCGATGATGACGGGCGGCTCGTCCTTGAGGAAGGCGAGCGTCTCGCGCAGCATCACCTGGTTTGCGCAGATCATGCGCTGGGTGTTGATGACCGCCTTGGGGTTGCCGGTCGAGCCAGAGGTCAGCAGGAATTTCGCGATGGTGTCGGGGCCGATCTTGCCGTGGACCTCGTCCAGATCGCCGCGGATCGGCGTTGCCATGAGGTCGGCGAGCAAGGTGACGTCGCGGCCCGGCACGCGGCCGTAGGACGCCGCGATCTCGGTGCCGAGCGAGACGTTGGCCGCGAGCGCGTCGGCGAACTTGTCGGCGTCCTCGGCGAAGACTAGGCCGGGCGTCAGCAGCTTCATCAGGTAGGAGAGCTTGCCGTAATCCTTGGATACCAGCGAATAGGCCGGCGACACCGGGCAGAACGGAATGCCGGCATAGAACGCGCCGAACGCCAGCAATGCGTGGTCGATCGAATTGCCGGAGAGGATGACAACCGGCCGCTCCGCCGACAGCCCGCGCGCAATGAGCCCTGAGGCGATGTGCCGGCTCGCGGCGAGCAGCTCGGCGTAGCTGATCTTGCGCCAGAAGCGGCCACCTTCGCGCTCGGCCATGAAGACGCGATCCGGCGTCGCGCTCGCCCAGTGATGCAGGCGGTCGGTGATGCGGGCCGGATAGTCTCCGAGCGGCTGTTGGGGCCGCAGATAAATCGTGCCGTCGTCGCGCCGCTCGATATTCACGACGGGATCGCCGAATGAAATGGGCCGCAGCGGGGAAGTGCTCGCGCCGCGCTCCATGCTGGAAGAGGACGACGGCTGCGCGCTCATGATTTCGGCTTCACCTTTGCGGTCTTGTGTTCGAGGAACTCGCGGATCCTGCGCTTGGCTTCCTTGTCGCTCTGCGCCACCGTTGCCATCAGCGATTCCATCAACAGGCCGGTCTGCGGATTGGCCTCCGCGATCATCGGCAGTGCCTGCAGGACGGCGAAATTCGTCAGCGGCGCGTTGGAGGCGACCTTGGTCGCAAGCTCCATCGCCTTGCCGAGGCCGTTGCCGGCTTCCGTGACATATTGCGCAAAGCCGTAGGAGGTGCCTTCGGTCGCGGAATAGACGCGGCCGGTCAGCATCATGTCCATCATTCTGGCAACGCCGATCAGCCGCGGCAGGCGCACCGAACCGCCGCCACCGACGAAGATGCCGCGCTGCCCCTCCGGCAGCGCGAAATAGGTCGAGGGCTCGGCGACACGGATATGGGCCGCGCAGGCGAGCTCCAGTCCGCCGCCGATCACGGCGCCCCTGAGCGCCGCGATCACGGGCACGCGGCTGTACTGGATACGGTCGAACACCCGGTGCCACATCTGGGAATGGAGAAGGCCGCCGGTGGCGTCATGGTCGGTCAGTTCGGAAAGATCGAGACCGCTGGAGAAGTGGTCGCCGATGCCGTGGATGACGACCGCGCCGATATCCTCGGGCAGGGACGCAAAACACTCGCCGATTTCCAGGATGATGCCGTCGTTGAGCGCATTGCGCTTGGCCGGCCGATTCAGGCCGACGGTCAAAACCCGGTCCGCCCGCTCGATCTTCAAAAGCCCGGAGGCGCCCGCGTCAGCGGTCTCGGCGTTTCCCTGTGTCATTTGCGTCCTTGTCAGAATAGTTATGTTGTATAACGAATTCCGGGGGAGTCAACAAGGGGCTGGGCGCCTCTTGGGCCAGTCAGGCGGGCAAAAGGCGCCTTCCAAACGCGGTGTCGTCCCGGCGAAGGCCGGGATCCATAACCACAGGGAGAAGTTTGGCGAAGACAAGTCGTTCGGTACTCCGACTATCCGCGATCGACAGATCACGCGGTATGGGTCCCGGCCTTCGCCGGAACGACGCGAAGGGCACTGAAGCGTTCACATCACCTGATGCACGTCGATCACCACGCGATCCGCATGCCGCGCTGCTGAACCGACGAAGATGTGCTGCATCAGCCAGCGGTATTTCTCATGGCCGGTCTCGAATTTCGGCACGGTGCGGAAATAGATCAGCTTCGGATCCACCGGCTCGCCGCGCTTGAGCTTTTGCAACAGCTCGACCGGGCCGAAGCGCATGCCCTTGTTCTCGACATAGACGATGGCGCCGTCGTCGGTTTCGAACGCGTACTTCGCTTCGAGATCGATCAGCTCGTTCGGGCGGATGGTCTGGAAGTCGGCGCCGAACGGCAGCACCTTGCCGGTGATCGCGCCCGTCACCTCGCCGCCGATGATCGGGATGATGCGGCGAATGCCGATGCCGGTCTCGCCGGCGGTGACGACGTCGCCGATGCGTGCGGTAACGGTGAAGACGTATTTGGTTTCCAGCGTCGGCGTGGTCATCGCTTCACCTCCTCAATGCGCCATCATCCGCGTCGGCAGCCATGTCGCCAGCAGCGGGAAGGCGATCAGGATCACCAGGCGCGCCAGGTCTGTCGCCACGAACGGAATCACGCCCCTGAAGATGGTGGAGAAGGAGACGTCCTTCACCACGCTCTTGATGACAAAGACGTTCATGCCCACCGGCGGATGGATCAGGCCGAGTTCGACGGTCATGACGATGATGACGCCGAACCAGATCGGGTCGAAACCGAGATGCATGATCACGGGGAAGATGATCGGCACGGTGAGGATGATCATCGCCATGGCGTCCATCAGGCAGCCGAGGACGAGATACATCACCATGATCAGCGCCAACACGCCGTAGGGGCCGAGACCGAGGCCGGTGAGGAATTCCGTCACCTTCTGCGGGGTCTGCGTCACCGTGAGGAAATAGCCGAAGATCAAGGCGCCGATCAGCACGGTGAACACGGCGGCAGCCGTGCGCGTCGCCTGGAGCAGCGATGCCAGAATTTTCTCGCGATCGAGCCGGCCAGTCGCCACGCCGATGATGAAGGCGCCGGCAGCGCCGACGCCGCCCGCTTCCGTCGGCGTGAAGCGCGGCAAATAGGGCAGGCCGTAAAGGCCGCCGATCACGAACACGAACAGCAGCACCGGCGCCCAGATGTCCTTCAGGCCGGCGAAGCGCTCGCGCCACGGCAGCACCTTGCCCTTGGGCAAAAAGTCGGGCCGGAAATAGCCGATCAGGAAGATCGTGATCATGTACATGGTCATCGCCAGGATGCCCGGGATGATGCCGGCGATGAACAGCTTGCCGATGTCCTGCTCGGTGATGATGCCGTAGACGGCGAGCACGGTGGACGGCGGCAGCATCGCGCCCAGCGTGCCGCCGGCCGCGATCACGCCGGTCGCAAACGATTGCGGATAGCCGAAGCGGCGCATCTCGGGGTAAGCGACCGCGGAGAAGGTCGCTGCGGTTGCGACCGAAGAGCCGCAGATCGCGGCAAAGCCGCCGCAGGCACCGACGGTGGCGATGCCGAGCCCGCCGCGCAAATGGCCGACAAAGCCGTTGGCGGCGCGGAACAGCTCGCGGCTCATGCCGGAATTGCTGACGAAGGAGCCCATCAGAAGAAACATCGGAATGACGCCGAAGGTGTAGTCGGTCACCGTGCGCATCGAGGTCTGGCCGACCAGCTTCAGCGCCGGCGTGGCGCCGACGAGATAGGAGAAGCCGGAGACGCCGACAAGGCCCATGGCCATGCCGACCGGCACGCGCAGCAGCATCAGGGCAAACAGGGAAACAAAGCCGATAACGGCGACGGCATCGGTGCTCATGATCACTCCGTCGCCTTCAGTTTGGGGTCGTGCATCTCTTCGGGATGGAAGATCAACCGGTAGGTACGGATCGCGATCAGCAGCACGGCCGAGACGTCGCCGATCCAGGCGATCGCGAAGAACGGCCAGGTCGGCATGTGCATGTCGAAGGTCTGGACGTTGTCGTTGTAGGTGCCGCGCACCTTGTCGAACAGCGTCCAGGTCTGCACCGTCACGACGAACAGCAGCACCAGTGTCGCGAACACGTCGATCCAGCGTTGGTAGCGCGGCCCGACATTGCCCCAGACCAGATCGACCGTGATGTGGGTGCCGCGATAGGAGGTCGCGGCGATGCCCCAGAAGATGAGAATCCCGAGCAACATGCGGCCGATGTCGAAACTATCGGGGATCGAATAGTTCAGCGTGTTACGCAGCAGCACCGACAGAAAGATGTCGAGCGCGACGATGCCGACAAAGGCCGCTGCGATCCATTCGATCGAATCGATCACGCGATCCATCCAGCTGCGCTTCATGGGAGTGTCCTGCGCATTGTCATTCTCGTTGTCGACTCCGGCGGTGGTCCTTCGCCTCTCCCCGCGCGCGGGGAGAGGCCGCGTCGCATCGCAAGATGCGAGGCGGGTGAGGGGGGCTCTCCGCGAGTCCGTTTGTCACTATTTTTGCGGAACCGGCCCCTCACCCCAACCCTCTCCCCGTAAGAACGGGGAGAGCGGGAAGAAGAGCCCGCCCTCGCGCTACTCCGCTAGCGCGTTGTACTTCTTCAGAGATGCCTTCAGCTCGCTAAGCGCCGCGTCCGGATCCGCGCCGGCCTTCTTCGCGCCGTCACTCCAGGTCTTCACCAGCGGTTCGGCGGCTTTCTTCCAGGCGGCGGTCTGCTCGGGCGTCAGCTTATAGACCTCGTGACCGGACTCCGCCTTGACCTTGTCGATGCCGGCATCCTCGAACTTGCCCCAGTGCTCGCCGACGACGCCTGCCATCTCGACTGTGCAATTCTTGTCGATCGCGGCCTTCTGCTTATCGGACATCGCATTGTACTTGTCCTTGTTCATGACGAACACGAAGGTCGTGGTGTAGAGCGGCGCCTCCATGTCGTATTTGGTGACCTTGTCGATGCCGAACAGCACCAGCGAGCCCCAGGGAAAGGTGACGCCGTCGGCAACGCCGCGCTCGATGATGTCGCGCACTTCGGGCGCGGAGGACTGCACATTGGTGCCGCCGAGCGAGGTGACGAAATTCGCCATGGTGGCGTGGGCGGGGCGGATCTTCAGGCCCTTCACGTCCTCCGGCATCACGATCTTCTTGGTGCGGGAGTGGAAGGAAGACGGCGAGTGGACGAAGGCGAGACAGTATTTGACGTCCTTCATCTCCTTCTCGGCGTATTTGCGGTACCAGGCGTCGAGCCCCATCGAGCCGCCCTTGGCATCCGAGATCAGGAACGGCAATTCGCCGGCGCCGATGATCGGGAAGCGGCCGGGCTGGTAGCCGGGATTGACATAGGTGACGTCGGCGATGCCGTCGCGCGCCATGTCGTAATGGTCGAAGGCCTTACCCATCTGCTGGGCCGGAAACACCTTGCCCTTGATGGTGCCGCCGGAATCCTTCTCGACCGCGGCGGCCCAGTCCTCCAGCGATTTCTGCAGCGGATGCGAGGCCGGCACCCAGTGCGAGATCTTCAAATCGAAGGTTTTGTCCTGCGCGAACGCAGGGCTCACGCTTGCTGCCAGCAGCAACGCCAGACAGGCTTTCCTCATTACGCGTCTCTCCCTCTTTTGACGGCGGGCTTCGATGGCCCGGTCTCGTTAATTAACATGTTATCTAATTGGCCGGCGCGTTCAAGCCGGAACTGGCGCGGCGTGCCGCCGCGCACTCCTTTCTGCTCAACCGTTATATGATATAATTATCGTGGGCGGACGGCTGCGACAAGCGAGCCGCGCCGAAAGCCTACAGGATCGGGAGGAGCAAGTATTGCGGACAAAAGTCGCAATCATCGGGGCAGGGCCGGCTGGATTGTTGCTTGGGCAACTGCTGCACCGTTACGGCATCGACAATGTCATTCTGGAGCGGCAGAGCCCGGACTATGTGCTCGGCCGCATCCGTGCCGGACTGCTGGAGGAGGGGACCGTCGCGCTGCTCGACCAGATCGGCGCCGGCGCGCGGGCGCATGCCGAAGGGCTGGTGCACGAAGGGATCGAGCTCGCCTTCTCCGGTCGCCGTCATCGCATCGACATGAAGGCTTCGACCGGCAAGACGGTCATGATCTACGGCCAGACCGAGGTCACGCTCGACCTGATGAACGCCCGCACGGCCGCCGGTCTCACCTCGGTCTACGAGGCCAGGGACGTGCAGCCGCAGGATTTCGACGGCGGTCACCCGCGCGTAACCTACGTGAAAGATGGCGTCACCCACACGATCGATTGCGATTTCATCGCCGGCTGCGACGGGTTTCACGGCGTCAGCCGCGCCAGCGTTCCGGCTTCGGCGATCGAGGAGTTCGAGCGCATCTACCCGTTCGGCTGGCTCGGCATCCTCTCCGAGACGCCACCGGTCAGCCACGAGCTGATCTATTCCAACCACGCCCGCGGCTTTGCGCTGTGCACCATGCGCTCGACCAGACGCAGCCGCTACTATGTGCAGTGCGCGCTCGACGACCATGTCGACCAATGGCCGGACGATCGTTTCTGGGACGAGCTCAAGCGCCGGCTCGACCAGGACGCCGCGGACAGCCTCATCACGGGCCCCTCGATCGAGAAGAGCATTGCGCCGCTGCGCAGCTTCGTCGCCGAGCCGATGCGTTTCGGCAAGTTGTTCCTGTGCGGCGACGCCGCCCATATCGTGCCGCCGACCGGCGCCAAGGGGCTGAACCTGGCCGCGAGCGACGCGCATTATCTGTCGAGTGCGTTCCGCGAGTTCTACGATGAAAAATCCAGCGCCGGCATTGATGGCTATTCGGCGGAGGCACTGGCGCGGGTCTGGAAGGCCGTGCGCTTCTCCTGGTGGATGACCTCGATGCTGCACAAATTCCCCGACACCGGCACCATCGGCGCGCGCATCCAGCTCGCCGAGCTCGACTACGTCACGCAGTCGCAGGCCGCGATGACCTCGCTGTCGGAGAATTACGTGGGGCTGCCGTTTTAGGACGGAGCCGTAGGGTGGGTAAAGCGAAGCGTGCCCACCACCGTAGTCTTCCGCGCGAGATGGTGGGCACGGCGCTGCGCACCTTTGCCTACCCTACGAGTGCTCGCGTCGGCGCCACTCCTTTCAAACACCCGCGCAAATGCCGTTTAAAACTTTGTAGGTGATGCAACCGTCACGTCCCTCGCGTTCAATGGCCGCAGCCACCAATGCGAGACAGACATGACCAGCACCGACATTCCCGCCGGCTTCGAGCCGCATTTCCGCCAAGCCCCGCTCACCGACCCCTGGGAGCCGCTTTACTCCAGGAAGACCGACAATGGCGTCACCGTGGGATTGCGGCTCGCAACACCGCACACCAACGCGCGCGGGCTGATCCATGGCGGCCTGATCGCGGCGCTGGCCGATGCCGCCATGGGCTACAGCTGCGCGCAGGCGACGGGCTGGACGACCTCCTTGGTCACGATCTCGCTGTCGGTCGACTATGTCGGCGCCGGCGAGATCGGCCAATGGCTCGCGGTCGAGGGTGAGGCGATCAAGACCGGGAGCACGATCTGCTTCGCGCAGTGCCTCGCGAAGGCCGACGGCGCCGTGATCGCGCGCGCCAGCGGCACCTTTCGCGTCGTGCCGAAAAAGGGGTGATCGGTCTGGTGTCCCGGACGCGGTGCGGCGCGTCCGGGACACGAAGCTTAACCAAACCTCCACTCCGCGGTCTCCACCACGAGATCGACGAAGGCGCGCACCTTGGCGGAGAGCAGGCGCGAGGTCGGGTACACGATGTGGATCGGCAGCGCCGGCTGCTCGTATTTCGCCAACACGATTCTGAGCCGCCCGCGCCGCAAGCCCTCGGCGGCCTGATAGGCCAGCACCCGGGTCACACCGCCGCCAGCCTCGGCATATTGCAGGGCGGCGTCAGCGCTGTTGCTGGCGAAGCGGGGATTCGGCGCCACCTCGATGTCGCGGCCGTCCTGCACGAAGCGCCAGCTGGCGGATGGACCGAAGGCGATGGTCTCGTGCGTAAGCAGTGCCTCCGGCGTCTTCGGCTCGCCATGGCGCTTCAGATAGCCCGGCGTCGCCACCGCGATCCGCCGCATCTCGCCGACCTGGCGCGCGACGAGCGAAGAGTCGGCGAGATGTCCGATCCGCACCGCGACGTCGACGGCGTCTTCCACGAGATTGACCAAGTTGTCCGACAGCCGCAATTCGCAGGCGACCTCGGGATAGCGCTTGAGGTAGGCGATCATGACAGGCCCGACATGGAGCCGGCCGAAGCCGACCGGCGCCGACACCACCAGCCGCCCGCTCGGCCGGTTGCGCTCCTCCCGTGCCGAGCCATCGGCTTCCTCGACATCTGCGAGGATGCGACGCGCGCGCTCCAGATAGCGCGTGCCGACGTCGGTCAGGGTGACCTGACGGGTGGTCCGCTGCAGCAGCCGCGCGCCGAGATGCTCCTCCAGCGCCGCGATCAGCCGCGTCACCGCGGAGGGGGACAGCCGCAGTTTTCGTGCCGCCGGCGCGAAGCCGCGCAAATCGGCGACGGTGACGAAAACATGCATGGCTTCGAGGCGGTTCATGGCGTTATTGCATATAACGCAATGATGAAGTGTCAAGCGGGTCGATTGTTTTAGCGGGCGAAAAGTCCATCTTAGATGGCGAAGACGCAAGGACGCGCCGGGATTTCAGGAGATGGTCCGATGACGGCAACTCACACTTACGCCAGCGATGTGGCATTCACGCCGGCCGTGAAGTCAATCCAGACCCGAAAGGGATCACGCGAAGGCTATGCGCATGCCGAGCAGCGCGGCTGGCGCACCGAGGTCGATGAGAACCTCGCGGCATTCCTGGCCGACGCCAACAGCTTTTATCTTGCGACCGCCTCGGCCGACGGCCAGCCCTACATCCAGCATCGCGGCGGCCCGAAGGGCTTTTTGAAGGTGCTGGACAAGCAAACGCTGGCTTTCACGGACTACGCCGGCAATCGGCAATACATCACGCAGGGAAATCTGTCCGAAAATCCCAAGGCCTACATCTTCGTGATGGACTACGCCCATCGCCGCCGGGTGAAGATCTGGGGCGAGGCGCGGGTGGTCGAGGACGACGAGGCGCTGACGACATCGCTGATGCCGAAAGGCTATCGCGCGCGGCCGGAGCAGGTGATCCTGTTCAAGATCGAAGCGTGGGACACGAATTGCCCGCAGCACATCCCGCAGAAGTTCGACGCGGGGGATGTGGCAGCGGCGCTGGCGGCGAGGGACGCGAAAATCGCGGAGCTGGAAGCGGAGGTCGCGGCGCTGAAGGGGGAGAAGGGGGCAAGCTAGGCACTGTCTTCGCCTCTCCCGACATCCTCCGGTGTCACGCCCCGCGAAGGCGGGGCATCCAGTACGCCGCGGCGTCTCGGTTCAATCACAGCGGCCTCTGGAATACTGGATCATCCGCCCCTGTGCGCAATTGCGCAGCAGGCGGACGATGACAGGTGAGTTTGAGAAAGGACTACAGCCCGCTCGTGGCTTCGTGCTGGAAGCCGAGATAGCTGGCGGCAACGCGCTCGTTTGCCGCGATGTCGCTGGCCTTGCCACTGAGCACGAACTCGCCGAGCTCCATGACATAGGCCTGATCCGCGATCTTGAGCGCGGCCTGCGCGTTCTGCTCGACCAGCAGCACGGAGACGCCGGCGGCGCGCAGTTCGGTGACGATGCGGAAAATGTCGGCGACGATGATCGGGGCGAGGCCGAGGCTCGGCTCGTCCAGCATCAGGAGCTTGGGCTCGCCCATCAGTGCGCGGCCCATTGCGAGCATCTGCTGCTCGCCGCCGGAGAGCGTGCCGGCGAGCTGCTTGCGCCGCTCCTTGAGCCGCGGAAACAGCGTGTAGACCCGCTCCATCGAGGTTTTCGCCTTGCTTCTCTCGATGCGGAAGGCCCCCAACTCGAGATTGTCCTCGACATTCATGGTCACGAACAATTCGCGGTGCTCGGGAACGAGGCCAAGTCCCATTGCGACGCGGTCCTCGATGTCGAGCCGCGACAGATCCTGACCTGCGAATGAAACGCGCCCCTTTAGCGGCAAGATGCCCATGATGGCGGAGAGCAGCGTGGTCTTGCCGGCGCCGTTGGCGCCTACGATGGTGACGATCTGGTTCTGGCCAACTTCGAGCGAGACCGAGCGCACGGCCTCGACCTTGCCATAGGCGACATGGGCGTCGGCGACGGACAACAGCGCGCTCATGCCGCCACTCCGAGATAGGCCTTGATCACTTCGGGATTGGTCTTGATCGTCGCCGGCGTTCCTTCCGCGATCTTGGTGCCGAAATCGAGCACCACGATGCGGTCGGCAAGGTTCATGACGAAGCCCATGTCGTGCTCGACCAGCAAGACGCTCATGCCGCCGTCGCGCAGCTCCCGCAGCAGGCTCGCGAGCCGCTGCTTCTCCATGTGGCGCAGGCCGGCGGCCGGCTCGTCGAGCAGCAGCAGCATCGGATCGACGCACAACGCACGAGCGATCTCGACGATCCGTTGCTGTCCCAGCGAGAGCGAGCCCGCGAGCTGATGCATCTGCTCGCCCAGTCCGACGCGCTCGATCTGGCGAGCGGCTTCGGCGAGCAGCTTTGCCTCATCAGTGCGGTCGAGCCGCAGCATCGAGGAGATCGGCCCCGAATGGCCGCGCAGATGCGCGCCGATTGCGACGTTTTCCAGCACGGTCATGTCAGGCACCAGCTTGACGTGCTGGAAGGTGCGGGAGATGCCGAGCTTGACGATCTCCTGCGGCGGCGCCCTGTCCACCTTGTTGCCGAGCACGGAGATCGAGCCCGAGCTGGCCGACAGCACGCCGGTGATCAGGTTGAAGGTGGTGCTCTTGCCTGCGCCGTTGGGGCCGATCAGCGCGACGATCTCGCGAGCCTGAACGTCGAAGGAGACGTTGTTTACCGCGACCACGCCGCCAAATTGCTTCCGCGCCTTCTCGACCTGAAGCAGGACGCTGGATTGGCCGGGGGAGCGGGTGCGCTGCTCCAGTTTCAACGAAGTGTCCGGCTTCTTGCCATTGGTGCGCTGGGGCAGGAACGACATCAGCCAGGGCCAGACGCCGCCGGGTGCGAGCTGGAGCAGCGCCACCAGCATGATGCCGAACACGATGGTCTCGACTTGGCCGGAGCCGGGCAAGATCAGCGGCAGGTAACTCTGCAGCACTTCCTTCAGGACCACGACGAGCGCCGCACCGAGGACACCGCCCCAGACATAGCCGGCGCCGCCGACCACGGCGATGAAGAGATATTCGATGCCGGCCTGCGCGCCGAACGGCGTCGGATTCACCGCGCGTTGAAGATGGGCGTAGAGCCAGCCGGAGAGACCGGCGAGCACGGCGGCATGGATGAACACCAGCATCTTGGCCCGCGGCGTGTGCACGCCGAACGCCTCGGCCGCGACATGGCCGCGCCGGAGCGCGCGGATGGCGCGGCCGGTGCGGGAGTCCAGCAGGTTCATCGTGAGCAGCGCCGAGAGGATCACGGCAACCCAGATCGCGTAGTAGATCGAGCCGGGCGAGAGCATTTTGAACGAGCCGATCGACAGCGGCGGGATCGCCGAGATGCCGTCGTTTCTTCCCAAAAATTCCAGCTTGCTGAAGAGATAGAACAAGCCGAGTCCCCAGGCCAGCGTGCCGAGCGGCAGATAATGGCCGGAGAGACGGACCGTGACGAGGCCGAGCAGCACCGCCAGCAATCCGCTGACCACCAGCGACAGCGGCAGTGTCAGCCAGGGCGACATGCCGTAGGCCGTCGACAGCACCGCGGTGGTGTAGGCGCCGAAGCCGACGAAGGCCGCTTGTCCAAACGAGGTCAGGCCGCCGACGCCGGTCAGCAACACGAGACCCATCGCGACCAGGGCCGCGAGGCCGATATTGTCGAGCAGCACGATCCAGAACGGGGGCATGCCCGGAACAAACGGGATCGCCGCCACGACAGCTGCGAAGATGAGGATGGGGAGCCGGCTCTGCATCTTGGCGTCAGTCCTTTTCTTCCTCGACCGCAGGCGCCGCGAGCGAGCGCAGCAGCAGCACGGGAATCAAGAGCATGAAAACGATCACCTCCTTGTAGTTGGAGGCATAGAAGGACGAGAACGCCTCGACGATGCCGACGACCAGCGCCGCGACCGCGGTGAGGGGATAGCTGACAAGCCCGCCGATGATGGCGGCGACAAAGCCTTTCAGGCCGATCAGGAAGCCCGAGTCGTAATAGAGCGTCGTGATCGGCACGATCATGATGCCCGACAGTGCGCCGATGACCGACGCCAGCAGGAAGGCGATCTGCCCGGACAGCGTGGTGCGGATGCCGACGAGCCGGGCACCGAGCCGGTTCACGGCGGTCGCGCGCAGCGCCTTGCCGTAAAGTGTCAGCCCGAAAAACAGCCACAGCCCAACGATGAAGGCGATGGTAATGCCATAGACCGTGATGCTCTGGCCGGTGAAGCGCAGCGCGCCGGTGGTGAAAGAGCCGGACAGCACGGCAGGTCCGCGCTGGCCTTCGGCGCCGAAGAACAAAAGGCCCAAACCCTGAAGTGCGAGGTGGACGCCCACCGAGGCGATCAGCAGCACCAGCACCGAAGTGTGCGCCAGCGGCTGGAATGCGATGCGGTAGAGAAACAGGCCGATCATCGCCACGATCGCCAGCGACAGCGCGATGCAGACCGCAACCGGCGGCTTCTGAGCGGCGTAGTAGACGGTCAGCGCCAGCACGACGGCCGGCAGCACGATGTTGGTCAGGATGCTGCGCAGGACCAGGCGCCCGTGCAACGCCTTGCGCGCGGCGAACAGGTCGAACGCGAAGGCGCCAATGCCGAGGGCGAGCGCGAGTTTCGCGGTCCCTGGCATCTGGCCCGCGGCCAGCGAGGCATAGGTCAGCGCGCCATAGGTGACGAATTCGCCTTGGGGGATGAGGATGACGCGGGTGACGGCGAACACCAGCACCAGCGCCAGGCCGAGCAGCGCATAGATCGCGCCATTGGTAATGCCGTCCTGCAGCAGGAACAGCATGATGGTGGTATTCAAGACCGGACGCTCCCCCTCAAAGATTCAGGACCGGTCACCTGATTGTGGTGGACGGCCCGCTCACAGCCATTGAACAGCGCTGACGATATTTGATATGGTCCATAACAATTATCAAATATAACATCAAGAGTGGCGAACGATCCTCCCGAACTTAACGGGATTGCGAGCATGAGGCGATGACCGTTTCCAAAACCGCTGAAAAGTCCTCTGAAAAACCCGCCGAGACCGCCAAGGGCCGCAAGGACGCGCCCGACGGGCCTGGCGAAGCCCTCCAGCTCGGCGAGCTCTCGGAGCAGCTCGGCTATGTCCTGAAGCGCGCACAGCTCAAGGTGTTCGAGAATTTCCTCCGCTGCGTGGCCTCGCTCCAGCTCACGCCGGCGCAGTTCTCCGTGCTGCTGCTGGTCGAGAAAAACCCGGGCCGTAACCAGACCGAGATCGCCTCCACCCTCGGCATCCTGCGCCCGAATTTCGTCGCCATGCTCGACAATCTCGAGAGCCGGGATCTTTGCGCGCGGATCCGCTCCACCAACGACCGCCGCTCGCACATCCTGGTGCTGACCGACAAAGGCAAGGCCGTGCTGGCCCGCGCCAAGAAGCTCGTCGCCACCAAGCACGAGGCCCGGCTGAACGAGGTGCTCGGGCCGTCCAACCGCGAAGCCCTGCTCGGGATGCTCTCGAAGATCGCCAACGAGTTCTGACGGGTCCATTGCTCCGAAGACGGAGCATCGAACCCGGCATCCCGGGCGGGCTGGCGGTTATGCCGCAGCGAACCGGTCGGGCATGGCAGGTGCTTCCGCGGACAGGAAACGCCGCTCGATTTCAGCGGCGGGCAACGGCGGGCTGAACAGATAGCCCTGCATTTCCGTGCAGCCCTCCGCTGCGATCCGGTCCCGTTGCTCCTCGGTCTCCACGCCCTCCGCCGTCGTCGTCATGCCCATCCCGCGCGCCAGTGCCGCCACCGCCCGCACGATGCTGAGGGATGCCGCATTGTTTTCCACGCCACTGACGAAAGACCGGTCGATCTTGATCTTGTCGAAGGGGAAGCATTGCAGATAGGTCAGTGACGAATAACCGGTGCCGAAATCGTCCATGGCGACCTTGATGCCCAGCGCGCGGAGCTGGTGCAGCGTCGTCAGCGTCCCGTTCCTGTCCTGCAGCAAAACGCTTTCCGTGATCTCGATCTCCAGCCGCCGCGGATCGAGGCCGGAGGCCGCGAGCGCGCCGACGATCACCTCCGTCAGGCCCGGCTGGCGGAATTGCACCGCCGAGATGTTGACGGCGACGTGCAGATGGTCCGGCCACCGGCTTGCAGTGGCACAGGCCTGCCGGATCACCCATTCGCCGATCGGCACGATCAGGCCGATCTCTTCCGCAAGCGGGACAAAGCTGTTCGGCGCGACCAGTCCGCGCCGTGGATGTCGCCAACGGATCAAGGCTTCGAAGCCGCTGATGTCGCCGCCGTCGGTCTTCACGACCGGCTGGTAGTGCAGTTCGAACTCGCCGGCGGCAAGTCCGTTGCGCAGGTCCTGCTCCAGCGCGCGACGGCTTTGGGCCGCTTCGCCCATGGCCGGTTCGAAGAAGCAGTGCATGCCGCGACCGTCGCTTTTGGCGCGATACAGTGCCAGATCGGCATTGTGCAGGAGTTGCTCGGGCGTCGAGCCGTCGCCGGGCGCGATGGCGATTCCGATGCTCGCGCCCACAAGAGCCTGATGTCCGTCGAGCCCGAACGGAGCACTCAGGGTGCTGACAACATCACGCGCCAGCGTATCCGCTTCGCGCGAATCGGAAATCGGCGATTGGAGGATGACGAATTCATCGCCACCCATGCGCGCGATCGTATCGCTGTCGCGGGCGAGCTGCTTGAGGCGGCGGCTGACATCCTGCAGCAGCATGTCGCCGGCCTGGTGGCCCAGGGTGTCGTTGACGGCCTTGAACTTGTCGAGATCGATGTGGTGGATCGCGAACATCCCGCCCTGTGCGAGCGCCTGCTTGAGGCGCTGACCGAGCAGGGCGCGATTGGCGAGATCCGTCAGCGCGTCGTGGTGCGCCATATGCGCGATCTGCAATTCCGCCTTGCGCTGCTCGGTGATGTCTTCGTGGGTCGCGACCCACCCGAGATCGGGCATCGGTCGGTGCCTGATCTTGAAGGTTCGCCCGTTCCGCATCTCGACGATGCTGTCCATGGCCTCGGCAGACGTTGCGACATCGGTCCGCCATGTGGCGTATTCCTCCCGCGTCATGGTCGGCACGCTGCCGGCTTCGAAGCGCAGGTCGAGGATCTCCTGGAGCGGCGTGCCCGGACGAACGCGGTCGGGCGGCAGGCCGTACATTTCGATATAGTGCGTGTTGCAGACCAGCAGCCGATGGTCGGCGCTGAAGAAGCAAAGTCCCTGTGACATGTTGTTGATTGCGACGTCGAACTGGAAATTGCGTTCCTGTAGCCGCGCACTGAGCTCTTCGCGCTCTGTAATGTCCTCGTGCGTCGCCATGCCGCCGCCATCGGGCAGGGGATGGATGGTGTAGGCGATGATTCGTCCGTCGGCGAACTGCTGGACCGTCTGCTCGCTGACGACCGAACCCTCGGTGCGGGCACGGACATAGGCGCCGGCTTCTCCGCCGACGTTCAGGCCCAGTTTGAGCCGATGCTCGATCAGGTCCTTGATCGGCGTGCCCGGGTGCACCTGGTCGGGCGAGAGCGCGTACATCTCGCGGTAGCGCGGATTGCAGAAAATGACCCTGCGGTCGCTGCCAAAGAGGATGATCCCGAGCCACAGATTGTTGGCGGCGCACTTGAGCAGCTCGCCGAGCACGAGCGGATCAATGCTTGCGACCTCCTGATCACTTTCCGCCATGCACGTTGCCCCCGGGACGACGCGATTAGAGCAGGCGGTGGTGAATGAGCCCAACAATTCGCCCAATTCGGGACATGTTCCTGAAACTGCGGCGAACGCGAGGTTAAGGGCGGCGATGCCCGGCCCTGGAAAAGAGGATGCCGACGAGAATTAAGAGATCGTTAACCATGCCGTCGCGCCGAACGCACGGAGCCGGCGGGATAGCGATGCCGCCGTGTCAGTCGACCAGGATCACCCTGATATCGTTGACATTGGTCAGCGTGGGACCCGGCAGCAACAGGTCGCCCGTCGCCTCGAAGAACGTCGTCGCGTCGTTGTTGTCGAGATAGGCCTGCGGCTGCAGTCCCTGCGCCGCCATCTTCGCGAACGTCGCCGCATCGATCAGTGCGCCGGCGGGGTCGGTGGGATTGCCGGCACCGCCATCGGCGCCGTCGGTGTCGCCAGCGAGCGCGGAGATGTCAGGCGTGCCCTTCAAGAGGCCGGCGAGCGCCAGCGCATATTCCTGGTTCGGGCCGCCGCGGCCATTGCCGCGCACGGTGACCGTGAGCTCGCCGCCGGAGAGGATCGCGACGCGCTTGCCCTGCGCGCGAGCCTGAAGCGCCAGCCTGGCGTGATCGGCGGCAATTTCGCGGGCTTCGCCTTCGAGGTCGGCGCCGAGATCGATCGTCTCGTAACCGGCCTCATGCGCCAGCTTCACCGCAGCGTCGAGCGATTGCTTCGGACGCGCGATCAATTCGAAATGCGCGCGCGCGAACGCGGCATCACCGGGCTTGCAGCTCTCGTTGGCGGGGTCGTCCAGCGCGCGGCGGACGGCATCGTCGATGTCGAGCTTGTACCTGGCGACGATCGCGCGCGCATCATTGAGCGTGGTCGGATCAGGCACGGTCGGACCGGAGGCGATCGCGGAGGGGTCGTCATGCGGCACGTCGGAGATCGCAAGCGTCACGATCTCGGCGGCATTCTTGCCCGCGCGCGCCAGCCGGCCGCCCTTGATCCGCGACAGATGCTTGCGCACGACATTCATCTCGCCGATCGGCGCGCCGGAGCGGAGCAGCGCCTTGTTGACCGCCTGCTTCTGCGCGAAGCTGATGCCGTTGACGGGCGCGATCCAGTTCGCCGAGCCGCCGCCGGTGAGCAGCACCAGGAGCAAATCGTCTGGCCTAGCCTCGGCCGCGAGCGCGAGCGTATCGGCCGCGCCCTTCAGGCCGGCTTCGTCAGGCACGGGATGACCGGCCTCGACCACGCGGATGCGGCGGGTCGGTACGCCGTAGCCGTGACGCGTGGTGGCGATGCCGACGAGGCGCTCCGGGGCGAGCCCGAGCGTGTCGAGATAATGCCGCTCGGCGGCGGCGGCCATCGCGGCCGCGCCCTTGCCGGCGGCGAGGCAGATCACGCGTCCCCTTGGCGCGGGCCGCAGGTGCGGCGCCAGAATCGTGCTCGGATGAGCGGCGGCAACGGCGGCGTCGTAGAGCGCACGGAGCAGGGGGCGTCGGTCGGTCATGACGAAAGGCCTTGAGCGGACAGAAAAGACTGGCGGCAAACGCGCGCCGCTCACCTGCCTACCGCATCATGCGCCAAAGCGTAAGCCGGCTTTGCCGTCATTCGATTGTGCAATCGCGTGATCATAATCGCTGCGCAAGCAAAAACCCCCTGCGCGGCCAGCGCAGGGGGTTTTCATCGTCGCGGGTATCAGGCGGCTAGCCGCCGACGTCGGCGCTGATCACGTCGCCGAACAGCTCCCACTTGTCGCCCTTGAACTTCTCGAGCTGGAGCTGGCTGATCGGCGCGAAGTCGGTCGGGGAGGTGTTGATCTGCACGCCCGGCAGCAGCACTTCGGTGCGGAAGTTCTTCAGGCTGGCGGCCTGCTTCATGACGTTCGCGCGCGTGAGATCGTCACCGCACTGCTTGAGCACTTGGACCAGGGTCTGCGCCACGCCATAGCCGACGATGGTGCCGTGGTCGAGCTTGTCGCCGTCGGGAAAGTACTTGTTCATGAACGCAACGAAGTCTTTCATGCCGGGGTCGCTGTTCCACGCCGGATCCGAAATGTCCTTCAGGTAGTCGGCGGAGATGATGTCCTGCGAGTTCTCGAACCCGGCGGGCTTGAGCACGCTGCCGACGGAGGCCGAGACGTTGTTGAGGAAGTGCAGCGGCTTCCAGCCGATCTCGGCATTCTTCTTGATCGCCTGCGCCGCGAATTTCGGCGTCGTGATGTTCATGAAGACGTCGGCGCCCGTCGACTTCAGCTTGACGATGTGGTTGTCGATGGTCGGCTCGGAGGTCTCATAGCTCTCCTCCATGACGATCATCGACGCAGCCTTGGCGCCGAGGCCGTCCTTCAGGCCCTTGAGATAATCCTTGCCGTAATCGTCGTTCTGGAACAGCACGGCGATCTTGGCATCCGGCTTGTTCTTGAGCAGCCATTTCGCGTAGATCTGCGTCTCGCTCTGGTAGTTGGGCTGCCAGCCCATGGTCCAGGGGAAATCCTTCGGGTCATTCCACTTGGTGGCGCCGGTGGCGACGAACAGCTGCGGCACCTTCTTCGAGTTCATGTATTTGTGGATCGCCGAGTTCGGCGGCGTGCCGAGCGAGTTGAAGATAAACAGCACCTCGTCGCTCTCGACCAGCTTGCGCGCCTGCTCCACCGTCTTCGGCGGCGAGTAAGCGTCGTCATAGGAGATGAAGTTGATCTTGCGGCCGTTGATGCCGCCTTCGTCGTTGATCTTCTTGAAATAGGCGGCTTCGGTCCGCCCGATGATGCCGTAGGCGGAGGCCGGTCCGCTGTAGGGCATGATGTTGCCGATCTTGATCTCGGTATCGGTCGCGCCGGTATCGTATTTCTTCTGGGCCGATGCCGTGGAGGCCGAGGCCGCAATGAGCGCGAGCGCAAGTGACGCGGCCGCAAGTTTGCCGGTGACAGCGGGCATTCCTATCTCCCTATTTTCTTGGTGTGTGTGCGTCCCTTTTCTTGTGTTGCTCGTTTTTGGTGACGCGGCCGCAATTCAATACGATTTACCTGATGCCTACAACAGAAAGCCCCTGCGGCGGGGTCGCAGGGGCTGCTTCTTTAGTAGTCAGGGACGGGCGTGCGTTCGTGTGCGACTGCGAGAAGGTGCATCCGTCTGAGTTGATGAACCCATCGGGAGCGAGTTTGAGTTGCGCGGCTTCAGTGGCCGAGCTCGCTCGAGATGACGTCGCCGAACAGCTCCCATTTCCGGCCCTTGAACCGCATCATCTGGAGCTGCTCGATCGGGGCGAAATTATCGGCCGCGGTGTTGATCTTGATGCCGGGCAACAGGGTGTCGGGCTCGAAATCCTTCAGGCTTGCCGCCTGCTTCATGACGTTCTCGCGGGTGAGATCGTCGCCGCACATCTGCAGCACCTTCACCATGGTTTGGGCTGCGGCGTAGCCGAACACTACGCCGGCATCGAGCTTGTTGGCCTTGGGATCGTATTTGGCGAGGAAGTTGTAGAACTTCTTCATGCCGTCATCGGCATTCCATTGCGGGTCGGAGCCGTCCTTGGTGTAGCTCGCCGACAGGATGCCTTGCGAGATCTCGAGCCCGGCCGGCTCGAGCACGCCGCCGACCGAGGCCGAGACGTTGGAGATGATGTGGACCGGATGCCAACCGATCTCGGCCGCCTTCTTGATCGCTTGCGCTGCAAATTTCGGCGTGGTGATGCTGACGAAGATGTCGGCGCCGGAGGCTTTCAATTTCACGACGTGCTCGTCAATTGCCGGCTCCGAAGTGTCGTAGCCGTCTTCCAGCACGATCATCGAGGCCTTTGGCCCAAGGCCGTCCTTCAGCCCCTTGAGATAGTCCTTGCCGAAATCGTCGTTCTGATAGAGCACGCCGATCCTGCCGTCCGGCTTCTCCTTCATGATGTACTTGGCGTAGATGCGCGCCTCGCTGGCGTAGCTCGGCTGCCAGCCCATGGTCCAGGGATATTGCTTTGGATCGTTCCACTTCGAAGCGCCGCTCGCCACGAACAATTGCGGCACCTTCTTCTCGTTCATGTATTTGCGAATGGCGCCGTTGGTGGAGGTGCCGAGCGAGCCGAAGATCAGCAGCACCCCGTCGCTCTCGACCAGCTTGCGGGCCTGCTCCACCGTCTTCGGCGGCGAATAGCCGTCGTCGTAGGAGATGAACTTGATCTTGCGGCCGCCGATGCCGCCCTCGGCATTGATCTTGTTGAAATAGGCTTCCTCGGCCTTGCCGATCGCCGCATAGGCGGAGGCCGGGCCGCTATAGGGCATGATGTTGCCGATCTTGATCTCGGTATCGGAGGCGCCGCTGTCGTATTTCTTTTGCGCCAGTGCCGGGCTGCCCATCGCAGTGCACAACGCGAGTGCGGCCAGAACGCCCGCAACCTGAAATCGAACGGCAGTCATCTTTCTCCACCCGGAACGGATCGCCGCCGCATTGAACAAGATTGATGCGGGACGTCAACAAAAAGCCCCCGCGATCGTCCGCGGGGGCTTCTCGATGTGTCGGACTATTGCGTCAAGGTGTCACTCGGTGGCGATGTCGCCGCTGATGATCTCGCCGAAGAGTTCCCACTTCTCGCCCTTGAAGCGCTGCATCTGAAGCTGCGCGATCGGGGCGAAGTCGGTGGGTCCGGTGTTGATCTTGACGCCGGGCAGCAAGGTGTCCGGTGCAAAATCCTTCAACGAGGCCGCCTGCTTCATGATGTTGGCCCGGGTCAGATCGTCGCCGCACATCTCCAGGACCTTGGCGAGCGTCGACGCGGCGCCGTAGCCGTAGACCATGCTGGTGTCGGACTTGTCGGCACCCGGCATGTACTTGTCGACGAACTCGTTCCACTTCTTCATGCCGGGGTCGTTGGCCCACTGCGGGTCCGTGGAGTCCTTGGCATAGGCGGCCGACAGCACGCCCTGCGCGGCCTCGAAGCCGGCCGGCTTCATCACGCTGCCGACCGAGATCGACACGTTGGTGAGGATCTGCAGCGGCTTCCAGCTCAGCTCGGCGGTCTTCTTGATGGTCTGGGCCGCGAACTTCGGCGTCGCGTAGATCAGCAGGACGTCGGGATTGGCCGCCTTGATCTTGACGATGTGACCGTCGATCGAGGGCTCGGACACCTCGTAGCTTTCTTCCATGATGATCATGGACGCGCCCTTGGCGCCCAGGCCGTCCTTGGTGCCCTTGAGGTAGTCTTTGCCGAAATCGTCGTTCTGATAAAGGATCGCGACCTTGGCGTCCGGCTTCTCCTTCAACAGCCATTTCGCGTAGATCTGCGCTTCGCTCTGGTAGGAGGGCTGCCAGCCCATGGTCCAGGGGAAGTTCTTCGGGTCGTTCCACTTGGTGGCGCCGGTGGCGACGAACAGCTGCGGGATCTTCTTGGCGTTCAAATACTTCTGGATCGCGCTGTTCGAGGGCGTGCCCAGCGGGTTGAACACGACGATCACCTCGTCGCTCTCGACCAGCTTGCGGACCTGCTCGACGGCCTTCGGCGGCGAATAGCCGTCGTCATAGGTGACGAAGTTGATCTTGCGGCCGTTGATGCCGCCCTTGTCGTTGATCATCTTGAAATAGGCTTCTTCGGTCTTGCCGATGATGCCATAGGCCGAGGCCGGACCGCTGTACGGCATGATGTTGCCGATCTTGATCTCGGTATCGGATGCGCCGGTGTCGTATTTCTTCTGGGCGAATGCGGCGCCGGAGGTGAGAGTGATGACCGCCGTTGCCGTTACCAGCGCAGCGGTTCGCAGTGTTCTTTCAAAAAGCAATTCGGGTCTCCTTGGCTTAATCAACGGGTTGTCAGTTCTTTCTGAGCCGGCCGACGAGTTGCTGGCCCATGATCGCGATCTGCCTCGCGCCGTGCGGCACGAGATAGATGACGGCGAACAGGAGTACGCCGAATACGGCGCCGGAGAGGCCCTTGGAGATGCCCTCCGCCATGTTCGGCACGAAGATGATGAAGGCTGCGCCGACGAACGAGCCGGGCAGCCAGCCGACGCCACCGACGACCATGCCGAGGAACAGCGAGATCGCCAGCGTGATCGTGTAGCTGTCGGGCGCGACGAACTGCACGGCGATGGCGCCAAGCGAGCCGGCAACGCCGGTGATGCCGGCGGACACGCCGAAGGCCAGCGTCTTGTACAGTGCGACGTTGACGCCCATCGAGGAGGCCGCGATCTCGTTGTCGCGGATCGCCATGAAGGCGCGGCCCGAGCGGGAGCGCAGCAGATTGACCGAGAAGATGTAGATCGCGAGCACGACGGCGAGCGAGAAGTAGTAGAGCCACGTGTCCTGCGACATCGGCAGCCCGAACGGCGCGTCGGGCTTGGTGACGACGAGGCCCTGCACGCCGCCCGTCCAGTGCTCGAGGAAGTTCAGCTTCAGCAGCTGCGGCATCGCGGTGGCAAGCGCAAAGGTCGCGAGCGCGAGATAGACGCCCGACAGCCGCAGCGCCGGCTTGCCGAACAGGTAGCCGAATGCGAAGCAGACCGCCGCGGAAACCGGAATTGTCAGCGCATAGTTGACGTTGAAGTACTCCATCAGCACCGCCGACGTATAAGCGCCCACGGCGTAGAAGGCGCTCTGGCCCAGCGAGAACTGGCCGGAGCCGCCCGTCAGGATGTTCAAGGCCAGCACCGCGAGCCCGTAGATCAGGAGCATCGTCATCTGGAAGATGATGAAGTTCTTGACGAACACCGGCACGACCAACAGCACCGCCAGCACCAACAGGGAGGTGCCCGTGCCCAGCGTCATCGCCCGCTTCGGAACCGCCTCGACGGCCGGGGCTTCCGTGACGACGTCTTCTGCAGCGCTCATGATCAAACTCGCTTGACGATTTGCCGGCCGAACAGGCCAGCGGGTTTGACGACCAGGACGGAAATGATCAGCGCGAGCGCGATCGGGAGCTTCAGCTCGTTGCCGACGCCGGGAATGTAGGTGCCGGCGAGGTTTTCGAAGACACCGACCAGGAAGCCGCCGACCACGGCGCCGAACGGGCTGGTCAGTCCGCCGAGCACCGCCGCGGCGAAGCCGTAGATCAGCACGCCGCCCATCATGTTGGGCTCGAGGAACACGACCGGTGCGATCAGCATGCCGGCGATCGCACCGATCGCGGACGCCATGCCCCAGCCCAGCGCGATCATCCAGCTGGTGTTGATGCCGACCAGCCGGGCCGATTCAGGCACGGAGGCGGCCGCGCGCATGGCGAGGCCGATCTTGGTGTACTGGAAGAAGAAGTAGAGGCCGAGCAGCAGCAGCACCGTGACGCCGATCATGCCGGCCTGGTGGGTCGAGATCAGCTGGCTGCCGAGGAACGGCGAGGAGCCGAACGGGGTCGGATACTGCTTGATGGTGAAGTCCCAGATCAGGCCGGCGGAGGAGTTGATGATCGCGAACAGCGCGATGAAGCCGGCGACGTTGGTCAGCACCGGCGCCTTGGCGAGCGGCTTGAACAGGATGCGCTCGATCGCGATGCCGCCGACAAAGGACAATGCCAGCGTGATCACGAAGGCGGCCCAATAGGGGATGCCCCATTGCATCAGCTGCCAGGAGATGAAGGTCGAGAACATCGCCATCTCGCCCTGCGCGAAGTTGAGATGGTCGATCGCCTGGTAGATCATGACCACGGCGAGCGCCATGCAGGCGTAGATCGCGCCCGTGGCGATGCCGGCCAGCACTTGGTTGGTGAACAGCTCCATCTGCCGGCTCCTCAGTAACCCAGATAGGATTTGCGGATTTCTTCGTTGTTCGCGATGTCCTTGGCGTTGCCCGACATCACGATGCGTCCGGTCTCGATCACATAGGCCTGGTCGGCGAGCTCGAGCGCGAGCTGGGCGTTCTGCTCGACCACCAGGATCGACACCTTGTCCTCGCGATTGATCTTGCCGAGGATGCCGAACAGGTCGCGCACGACCAGCGGCGCCAGGCCGAACGAAGGTTCGTCCAGCAGCATCAGCCGCGGCCGCAGCATCAGGGCGCGGGCGACCGCGAGCATCTGCTGCTCGCCGCCCGAGAGCGTGCCGGCCTGCTGGGTATGGCGCTGCTTGAGCACCGGGAAATGCGCATACATGCGCTCGATGTCGGAGACGATGCCGGCGCTGTCCTTGCGGGTGATGGCGCCGAGCTGGAGGTTTTCCTCCACCGTCATGGTGGTGAAGGTGCCGCGGCCCTGCGGCACATGGGCGATGCCGAACCGCACGATGCTTTCGGTGGAGCGGTTGTTCAGCGGCTTGCCGTCGAACTCGATGCCGCCGGTCGAGCGCACCATGTTGCAGATCGCGCGCAGCGTGGTGGTCTTGCCGGCGCCGTTGGCCCCGAGCAGCGTGGTCAGCGATCCCTCGCTAAGCGAGAAGGACAGGCCGTGGAGCGCCTGGACCTGGCCGTAATAGGCGCGCAGGTCCTTGACGTTGAGCAGTGTCGTCATTGGTCCTTGCTCCCGAGATAGGCCTTGATGACGTCGGGATCCGCCTGCACCTGGGCGGGCGTGCCTTCCGCGAGCTTCTTGCCGAAATTCAGCGCGACGACGTGGTCGGCGATCGACATCACGAGGCCCATGTGATGCTCGACCAGCAGCACGGTCATGTGGCGTTCGTCGCGGATACGGCGGATGAGGTCGCCGAGCACGTAGACTTCCTCGTGGTTGAGGCCGCCGGCGGGCTCGTCGAGCAGCAGGATCTTCGGATCGGCAGCGAGCGCGCGCGCCAGCTCGACGCGCTTCTGCGTGCCGAACGGCAGGCCCGACACGACGGTGTGGGCGACGTCCTCGAGGTCGAGATAGGCGAGGATCTCATGCACCTTCTTGTTGACGTCGCTCTCGCTGCGGCGAACCCAGGCCAGCCGCAGCGAGTCGCTGATGATGTCGCTGGAGGTGCGGGCATGGGTGCCGACGCGGACATTGTCCATCACCGACAAATTCGGAAACAGCGCCACGTTCTGGAAGGTGCGGCCGATGCCGATCTCCGCGATCCGGTGCGGCGGGCGCGTCAGGATGCTCGCGCCCTCCATCAGAATGTCGCCGGACGACGGCTGGTACAGCCGCGAGAGGCAGTTGAAGAGCGTGGTCTTGCCGGCGCCGTTGGGGCCGATCAAGCCGAGGATCTGGCCCTTGTGCATGTCAAAGGACACGCCGTTGAGCGCAATGATGCCGCCGAACACGACGCTGACGTCGCGAACCGCGAGCAGGGGCGATGTCCCCTGCGCGAGCTGTGCCTGCGTCATCTCGTCTCGCCCACTCTGTTCGGTGAGCGAAGGAGCGATGTGAACCACTCCCGATGATGACAAAGGCTATCTGATCCCCTCGGCCACACGCGCAACTTTCCCTCCTGATTTCAGCTTTTTGCTGACGTCTTTTTTGGAATGCGGCATCAGACCCCCAAGTGCCGCTTCGATGTTCCTTACCATCGCAAGCAGACGCGGTCCAATGTCGTTGATCAAACGCTCTTCCGTGAAGCGGAATGCCGGCGCGCCGCAATTGAATGCGTAAGGGCCGGTTCCGTCGTTGAGCCTGAGCGCGACGCCGGCGGCGCCGATGTCGTCGTGCCAGTCGCCGACCGAAATCGCAAATCCGTATTTCGCGACGGTCTCGCCGGAACGTTCCAGCCCGTCGCGCATCTTCGGCCAGCGGCTGCCGTAATGTTCGCGCAAGACACGGGACAGTTCCGCGCGATCGCTCTCCTCGAGCGCCCAGAAATAGGCGCGGCCCATCGCGCTGGTTGCAATCGGCACGCGGGAGCCGACGTCAAGTTGAACGCCGACCGTCTCGCTGCCGCGGCTTTGCCCGAAATAGATCATGCTGTGACGGTCGCGGCCGCCGACGGCAACGGCTCCCCCGGTCGCGCGCATCATTTCCTCGCGGAACGGTTCGGACAAATGCCGAACGCCGAGATTGGACAAAGCGGCGTAGCCGAGTGCCATCGCGGCCGGCGCAAGCTGATATTTCTCGAAGCGGGGAACCGGCGTCAGATAGCCGAGCTTGGTCAAGGTATAGGTCAGCCGCGAAACGGTCGGTTTGGGCAAATTGGTGCGGGCCGCGATTTCCTGATTGCCAAGAAGTCCGTCGCTGGGCTGGAATGCGCGCAATACGTCGAGTCCGCGGGAAAGCGCGACGACGAAATTCCGATCGGTCGCTGTCTTCTTTCCTGTACGCTTCATCCCTGATCTGCTTCTTGCGCGGAGTCGTTGACAAGCCACGTGCTTCAAAATAACCCTGCCGTCAAGATGCGGAATTAAATTCCGCAATGCGAAATTGAACAAAAGTTACCCCACCAAGGAGGGACACCGTGAGCGAAGTGGTCAAGCTTGAGCGTCATGACGAAGTCGGGATCGTCACGGTCGACAGCCCTCCGGTCAACGCGCTGAGCGCCGCGGTTCGCGGCGGAATTCTGGAATGCATCAAGGCCGCGGTCGCCGATCCCGCCATCAAGGGCATCGTGCTGACCTGTGCCGGCCGGACCTTCATCGCAGGCGCCGACATCACTGAATTCGGCAAGCCGCCGAAGGCACCCGGCCTTAACGATGTGCTTTCCGAGATCGAGAATTCACCAAAGCCGGTCGTGGCCGCGATCCACGGCACCGCGCTCGGCGGCGGCCTCGAGGTCGCGCTCGCCTGTCATTTCCGCGTCGCGGTGAAGGAAGCCAAGCTCGGCCTGCCCGAGGTGAAGCTCGGCCTGCTGCCGGGCGCCGGCGGCACCCAGCGCCTGCCGCGCGCGGTCGGACCGGAGCTCGCGGTCAAGATGATCGTCGGCGGTGATCCGATCGGTGCGGCGGAAGCGCTGAAGAACGGCCTGATCGAGGAGATCGTCGAGGGCCCGGCCGCCGGAGGCGAAGCCTTCGTACGAAAGTTGCTGGCTGAAAAGCGTCCGCTGCGCCGCCTGCGTGACGACGACTCCAAGATCGCGGCGGCCAAGGCCGATCGCTCGATCTTCACCAATGCGGTTGCCGCCATGACCAAGAAGGCGCGCGGCCTGGAAGCGCCGTTCGCGGCGGCCGACGCCGTCGGCTACGCCATCGACCTGCCGTTCGACGAGGGCCTCAAGAAGGAGCGCGAGGGCTTCCTGAAGCTCGTCGCCAGCGATCAGTCCAAGGCGCAGCGTTATGCCTTCTTCGCCGAGCGCGAGGCCAGCAAGATCGCCGGCGTTCCCGAGGGAACCAAGCCGCGACCCGTGAACCGCGTCGCCATCCTCGGCGCCGGCACGATGGGCGGCGGCATCGCGATGTCCTTTGCCAATGCCGGCGTTCCCGTCACCCTGATCGAGACCGGCGAGGAGCAGCTCAAGCGCGGCATGGGCATCATGCAGAAGAACTGGGAAGCGACCGCGGCGCGCGGGGGCATCCCGGCGGATGCGCCCGCCAAGCGCATGGCGCTGATCAACGGCGTCGTGGGCATCGAGAACGTCGGCGATGCCGACCTCGTCATCGAAGCCGTGTTCGAGACCATGGCAGTGAAGAAGGAAGTGTTCGGCAAGCTCGACCAATACGTCAAGCCGGGCGCCGTGCTCGCCTCCAACACCTCCTACCTGAACATCGACGAGATCGCGAAGTCGACCAAGCGTCCGCAGGACGTGCTCGGCATGCACTTCTTCTCGCCCGCCAACGTCATGAAACTGTGTGAGATCGTGCGCGCCGACAAGACCGCGCCGGATGCCCTCGTGACCGCGGTCAACATCGCACGGAAAATCGCAAAAGTGCCGGCCGTGGTCGGCGTCTGCGACGGCTTTGTCGGCAACCGCATGCTGGCCCAGCGCGGCAAGCAGTCGGAGAAGTTGCTGTTCGAAGGTGCCTTGCCGCAGCAGGTCGACGCCGTCGTGACGAAATTCGGCATGCCGATGGGGCCGTTCGCGATGGGTGACCTCGCCGGCCTCGACATCGGCTGGCGCTCGCGCAAGGACCGCGGCATCAAGTCGGAGATCGCGGACGCGCTCTGCGAAGCCGGCCGCTTCGGCCAGAAGACCGGCAAGGGCTATTACAAATACGAAGCCGGCTCCCGTTCGGCGCTACCGGATCCGGAAGTCGAGAAGCTGATCGACGAGACGCTGCTGCGTTTGGGCCGCAAGAAACGCGTCGTCAGCGACGACGAGATCCTCGAGCGCATGATGTATCCGATGATCAACGAGGGCGCGAAGATCCTGGAAGAAGGCATCGCCGCGCGCCCCTCCGATATCGACGTGGTCTGGCTCTATGGCTATGGCTGGCCGATCTACCGCGGCGGCCCGATGTTCTGGGCCGACACCGTCGGCCTCAAGCACATCGCCGATCGTCTCTCCTTCTATGCGAAGGAGACCAATGACCCCAGCCTCGAGCCCGCGCCACTGCTGAAGAAGCTCGCGGAGGAGGGCAAGACCTTCGCCTCGCTCGCGGCGGGCTCGAAAGCGGCGTGATGGTATTGGGGTGGCTGTGATGTCTCGCCCCGAGCAACGCTCTCTCCGTTCCCTCCCCCCTTGTGGGGGAGGGTCAGGGAGGGGGGTAGCCCCGGGCGCCGGCGCTTGTGGCCACCGCCTTCCCCAACCCTTCCCCACAAGGGGGAAGGGAGCCCGTCTGTCCGTGCCCGCCTCACGTCTGCAGAGTAACGACCCTTAATGACCCATCCCGGCGAACAGTTTTATCCCGAAGGCGTGCGCTGGGACGACACCATCGTCCAAGGCACGCTGCCTGACCTGCTGGCAAAAGCCGCCGCGGAGTACGGCCCGCGCACCGCGCTGGAATTCCGGGATCGTCCGATCACCTACACCGAACTCGCCGCGATGGCGGAGCGTGCGGCTGCCGCGTTCCTGCGCGCCGGCTGCGGCAAGAACACTTCCATCGCCCTGTTCCTCGGCAACACGCCCGATCATCCCGTCAATTTCTTCGGCGCACTGAAGGCAGGCGCCCGTGTCGCGCATCTGTCGCCGCTCGACGGCGAGATCGCGCTGACGCACAAGGTCTCCGATTCCGGTTCGCGCCTGCTCGTCACCACCAACCTCGCGGCGCTGCTGCCGACCGCGCTGAAATTCCTGGAGAAGGGCCTGATCGACCGCCTCGTCGTCTGCGAGGACGACAACTGGGGCAAGGTCGGCACACCGCAGGCTGCGATCCCCAGCGATCCCCGGATCGTCACCTTCAAGGCATTTGTCGAGGGCGCAACCGCGCCGGCAGAGTGGCCGCAAGTGAACGCCGACGATGTCGCGCTGCTGCAATATACCGGCGGCACCACCGGCCTGCCCAAAGGCGCGATGCTGACCCACGGCAACCTCACCTCGGCCGTGTCGATCTACGACGTCTGGGGCAAGCCGTCGCGCGCGACGCGCGGCGACGTCGTCGAGCGCGTGATCTGCGTGCTGCCACTGTTCCACATTTATGCGCTCACTGTCGTGCTGCTGTCCTCGCTCAGCCGCGGCTATCTGATCTCGCTGCATCAGCGTTTTGACGTCGAAGCGGTGATGCGCGACATCGAAATCAAGCGCGCGACTTATTTCCCCGGCGTGCCGACGATGTGGATCGCGATCGCCGCGCTCCCAGATCTCGACAAGCGCGACTTCTCCTCGCTCGCCACCATCGGCTCCGGCGGTGCGCCGCTGCCGGTGGAGGTCGCAAATTTCTTCGAACGCAAGGTCGGCAAGAAGCTCCGCAGCGGCTGGGGCATGACCGAGACCTGCTCGCCCGGCACCGGCCATCCGCCCACCGGTCCCGACAAGCCGGGCTCGATCGGCCTGATGCTGCCCGGCATCGAACTCGACGTCGTCGCGCTGGACGATCCGACACGCGTATTGCCGCCGGGCGAAGTCGGCGAGATCCGGATCAAGGGCCCGAACGTCACCAGGGGCTACTGGAACAGGCCCGAGGGGTCCGCGGAGGCCTTCGTCGACGGCCGCTTCGTCACCGGCGACATCGGCTATGTCGACACCGACGGCTATTTCTTCCTGGTCGACCGCAAGAAGGACATGATTATCTCCGGCGGCTTCAACGTCTACCCGCAGATGATCGAGCAGGCGATCTACACCCTACCAGGCGTGCACGAGGTGATCGTGCTCGGCATTCCCGACTCCTATCGCGGCGAGGCCGCAAAAGCCTTCATCAAGCTCAGGCCCGGCGCAAATCCGTTCTCGCTCGGCGAACTGCGCGCGCAGCTCACCGGCAAGCTCGGCAAGCACGAATTGCCGGCGGAGGTCGAATTCGTCGACGATCTGCCGCGCACGCCGGTCGGAAAGCTGTCGCGCCATGAGTTGCGCCAGCAGCAGAAACCATCACAATCCGCCCAACTTGCCACCCGACTTGCATCAGGAGATCGCTCTTGACCGACGCCGTCATCGTTTCCACCGCTCGCACCCCGATTGGCAAGGCCTATCGCGGCGCGCTCAACGCCACCGAGGGCGCAACCCTGCTCGGCCACGCCATCGGCGAAGCCGTCGCGCGCGCCAAGGTCGACCCCAAGGAGGTCGAGGACGTCGTGATGGGCGCTGCGCTGCAACAGGGCGCGACCGGCGGCAACATCGCGCGCAAGGCGCTGCTCCGTGCCGGTCTCCCCGTCACCGTCGCCGGCACCACCATCGACCGGCAATGCGCCTCGGGCCTGCAGGCGATCGCGCTCGCCGCACGTTCGGTGATTTTCGACGGCGGCGCGATCACGGTGGGCCATCCCTACGGCATGTCGGGCGCGCGTCTCACCGGCCACGCTCTGATCGAAGGCCGCCGCCGCAAGGCGAAGTACGCGGTCGTCACCATGTGCGTCGGTGGCGGCATGGGCGCGGCGGGGCTTTTCGAGGTGTTGCAGTAGTTCTGGTCCAGTAGCCGTCGTCCCGGCGAAAGCCGGGACCCATACTCCGCAGCAGGAGTTTGGCGCACGAACAACAATGGCCTTCGCAAGACAACGAAGGTCGGTGGTTATGGGTCCCGGCTTTCGCCGGGACGACACATTCACAGGAGGATCCGATGGATCTCGCATTCACGAAAGAAGAGCAGGCGTTTCGCGAGGAAGTGCGATCATTCTTCCGCGACAACGTGCCGCCGGATACGCGGCGCAAGCTGGTCGAGGGCCGCCACCTCTCGAAGGACGAGATGGTGACGTGGTGGCGCATCCTCAACAAGAAGGGCTGGGGCGTCAGCCACTGGCCCAAGCAATATGGCGGCACCGGCTGGACCTCCGTGCAGCACTACATCTTCAACGAGGAGCTGCAGTCCTACCCGGCGCCGCAGCCGCTCGCCTTCGGCGTCAGCATGGTCGGCCCCGTCATCTACACCTTCGGCAATGAAGAGCAGAAGAAGCAGTATCTGCCCCGCATCGCCAATGTCGACGATTGGTGGTGCCAGGGCTTCTCCGAGCCCGGCTCCGGCTCCGACCTCGCCTCGCTCAAGACCAAGGCCGAGCGCAAGGGCGACAAATGGATCATCAACGGCCAGAAGACCTGGACCACGCTCGCCCAGCACGCCGACATGATCTTCTGTCTCTGCCGCACCGACCCCTCCGCCAAGAAGCAGATGGGCATCTCCTTCATCGTGTTCTCGATGAAGTCCAAGGGCGTCACTGTGCGCCCGATCCAGACCATCGACGGCGGCGCCGAGGTCAACGAGGTGTTCTTCGACGACGTCGAAGTGCCCATCGAGAACCTGATCGGCGAGGAGAACAAGGGCTGGGACTACGCGAAATTCCTGCTCGGCAATGAGCGCACCGGCATAGCCCGCGTCGGCGTCTCCAAGGAGCGGCTCCGCCGCATCCGCGATCTCGCCGGCAAGGTCGAATCCGGCGGCAAGCCGATCATCCAGGACGCGGCCTTCCGCGACAAGCTCGCGGCCTGCGAGATCGAGCTCAAGGCGCTCGAACTCACCCAGCTCCGCGTCGTCGCCGACGAAGGCAAGCATGGCAAGGGCAAGCCCAATCCGGCGTCGTCAGTGTTGAAGATCAAGGGCTCCGAGATTCAGCAGACCACCACCGAGCTGCTGATGGAAGTGATCGGCCCGTTCGCGGCACCCTACGATGTGCACGGCGATGACGGCTCGAACGAAGCCATGGACTGGACCGCCCAGATCGCGCCGAGCTATTTCAACAACCGCAAGGTCTCGATCTACGGCGGCTCCAACGAGATCCAGCGCAACATCATCGCCAAGGCGGTGCTGGGGCTTTGATCGTACACTATCAACACGCACTCACCGTCATGGCCGGGCTTGACCCGGCCATCCACGCCTAGCGCTACGAAAGAACGTGGATGCCCGGCACAAGGCCGGGCATGACGACATCGATACCGGAGAACAAAGAACATGGATTTTGATCTGAACGAGGAGCAACGGCTTCTCAAGGAAAGCATCGACGGCCTCTTGACCGATTCCTACGATTTCGAGAGCCGCAAGAAGTACATGAAGGAGAAGGGCGGCTGGAGCAAAACCGTCTGGGGCAAGCTCGCCGAGCAGGGCCTGCTCGGTCTGCCCTTCGCGGAGGCCGATGGCGGCTTTGGCGGCGGCGGCGTCGAGACCATGATCGTGATGGAGGCGCTCGGCAAGGCGCTGGTGCTCGAGCCTTATCTCGCGACCGTCGTGATCGGCGGCGGCTTCCTGCGCCATGCGGGCAGCGATGCGCAGAAGGCCGCGCATGTGCCCGGCATCGTCGACGGCAGCAAGACGCTCGCCTTTGCCCAGCTCGAGAAGAACTCGCGCTACGATCTCTTCGACGTCACCACGACGGCGAAGAAGAAGGGCGACGGTTGGGTCATCGACGGCGAGAAGTTCGTCGTGCTCAACGGCGAGAACGCCGACACCCTCATCGTGACCGCGCGCACCAAGGGCGAGCGCCGCGACAAGAGCGGCATCGGTTTGTTCCTGGTGCCGGCCGACGCCAAGGGCGTCGCCAAGAAGTCGTACCCGACCCAGGACGGCCTGCATGCCGCCGACATCACCTTCACCGGCGTCGAAATCGGTGCCGATGCGGCGCTCGGCAATCCCGACGACTCGCTCGCGCTGATCGAGCGTGTGGTCGACGAAGCTCGCATCGCGCTTTGCGCCGAAGCGGTCGGCCTGATGGACGAGTCGCTGAAGACCACGGTCGAGTACATTAAGACGCGCAAGCAGTTCGGCGTGCCGATCGGTTCGTTCCAGTCGCTGCAGCACCGCGCCTCCGACATGTTCGTCGCCGCCGAGCAGGCGCGATCGATGTCGATGTTCGCGACCATGGCTGCTGATTTCGAGGACGCCAAGGAGCGCAGCAACGCCGTTGCGGCGGCCAAGGTGCAGATCGGCAAATCGCTGAAGTTCGTCGGACAGCAGGCGATCCAGCTCCACGGCGGCATCGGCATGACCATGGAGGCGAAGATCGGCCACTATTTCAAACGCCTGACCATGATTGAGAACTCGTTCGGTGACACCGACTACCACCAGCGCCGCGTGGCGGATGGTGGCGGGTTGATCTGAACTGAGCCGGCCACACGAAGACTGTCATGCCCCGGCTTGACCGGGGCATCCAGTACTCCGCGGCGGCTGTTCGTTCACACAGCTTCAGCCGCGGCGTACGGGATCGCCCGGTCAAGCCGGGCGATGACGACTGAACAAGTGGCCTCAACGGAGCAACAACAATGAAAAACACCCCGTTCGATCTCACCGGCAAGGTCGCCGTGGTCACCGGCTCCAGCCGCGGCATCGGCCGCTCCTCCGCCGAGCTGCTCGCAAAACTCGGCGCCAAAGTGGTGGTCTCCTCGCGCAAGGCCGACGCGTGCCAGGAGGTCGTCGATGGCATCAGGGCGGCCGGTGGTGACGCCACCGTCATCCCCTGCAACATCGCGCGCAAGCAGGAGGTCGAGGCGCTGATCGCGGGCGCGACCAAGCATTACGGCAAGATCGACATCCTGGTCTGCAACGCCGCCGTCAACCCGTATTACGGCCCGCTGCTCGACATCACCGACGAAGCTTTCGACAAGATCATGGGCAGCAACGTCAAGAGCAACATCTGGCTCTCCGCGCTGGCGATCCCGCAGATGGCCGAGCGCGGCAACGGCTCCGTCGTCATCATCTCCTCGATCGGCGGCCTGCGCGGTTCGACCGTGATCGGCGCCTACGGCATCTCGAAAGCCGCCGACTTCGCGCTGTGTCGTTCGCTCGCCGGCGAATGGGGCCCGAAAGGCGTCCGCGTCAACTGCATCGCGCCCGGCCTGGTCAAGACCGACTTCGCCCGCGCGCTGTGGGAAGACGAAGCGAATCTGAAGCGCCGCACCGCCACCACGCCGCTTCGCCGCATCGGCGAACCCGACGAAATCGCGGGCGCAGTCGCCTACCTCGCCTCGGATGCGTCGAGCTTCATGACCGGACAGACCATCGTCATCGACGGGGGCGTGACCACGGCGGCGCCGTAGTCGCCGCTCGTCCGCTACGGGCGGCGCTCGGCCAAGGTGCGTTCGATGGCGCTTTCGATGGCGCGGACGACGATCAGGGCCGAGCGTTCGTCGAGATGCACGCCGTCGTCCCAACGCAGCTCGCGTCGCGGCGGATCGATCGGCAGCCAAAGCGCGCGATCCGGGAAGGCTTCGTTGACGATCTCGTTGGTGATCCGGACCATGCGGGAGCCTTCGATCTCCGGCGCAAACGGAACGTGAATCAGAAACACGCGGGTGCCGCGCCGCTGCAGCTCGTCGATGAGCTGCCTGACGCGGACCACATTCGCGCGTACCGGCACGGTCGGGTCAGCTTCGTTCATCTGCTCCAGCGCACGGTCGAGATAGACCTTGTTGTCGAACGTGCCCGGCGGCTGGCTGAGCAGGCGATCCCGCTCGGCGCGCGCCCGGGCGGGATCGGGTTCACCGTGCTTCCACGTTTCATAGCCCGCGACCGCTGTTCGCACCGGGCGCAACAGCAGCGCTTCCGTGCCCGCGCCGCCGGAAAATTTCTCGATCAGCGCGCTGTCCGACTCGCGCGTCAGGACATTCGTCTCGATCAGCACGATCTTCGGCGGGTTCGGCCGGTTCGCGACGATCTCGAGACCTGTCACCGGCGAGCCGCCCGCCAACTAAAGATTGCGGACGCGCGGCGGCGAGAAATACTCCTCCTTGAGGCGCCAGGCGACCGAGCTGCCGACCACCACGACTTCAGGCGTGGGATCCCGCACATAGCGGTTGAGACTGATCAGGCTGCCGCCGCGGGTCGTGACCGCCGGCTGCTGCAGGGCCGAGCCGAAGCGCGCCGTCGTGAAGGCGCAGGCCAGCAGCAGCGCGGCTGCAGCCGCCGCGCACTTGATCAGCCATGAAAGCGTTAAATTCTGCTGCATGTCAGAACTGGAAGTAGATGAAGGTGCTGTCGGGCCCCGCCTCGAGACAGGCGAGCGCCGCGAGCGCGCCATAGAGATACGGCTCCCATCGCCGCAACCGGCCTTCGACCAGCGCGCCGATGCCGACATGCTGGATGATAACCGGCAAGGCATAGAGCAAAGCGAGGTTGGTGAACAGTTTTGGCGGATTGGGCGTGTCCGTCGCGATGAACATTCCCTTGAGGTAGCTGAGCGCGTGGTCGAAGTTCGGCAGCTTGAAGAAGATCCAGAGCATCGTGACGCAGAAGAACACAATGCCCATCCGGATCACCCGCACCGCCGGGCTTCGATCGCCCAGGAGCTTCAGGAACGGTCGTTCGATCACGAGCAGGATTCCGTGCGCCATGCCCCACAGGGCGTAGCTCAGGCTGGCACCATGCCAGAGTCCACCAAGCGTCATCACGATCATGAGGTTGAGGCAGGTTCGAGCCGGTCCATGACGGTTGCCGCCGAGCGGAATGTACAAATAGGTCTTGAGCCAGCTCGACAACGAGATGTGCCAACGTGTCCAGAACTCCGAGAACGAGGTCGAGATGTAGGGCAGGTTGAAGTTCACGGGCAGGCGATAGCCGAACAGCAGGCCGAGGCCGAGCGCGATCGCCGAGTAGCCGAAGAAGTCGGCGTAGATCTGGTAGCTGTAGAGGAACACCAGCAGCCAGCGGTCCTGCGTGCGCAGCGTCTCGTAGAGCGGGAAGTCCATATAGGACGTCATCTCGTTGAGATTGTTCGCCACATACAGCTTGAAGAAATAGCCGACCAGGATCCATTTCGCGGCCTCGACGAAGGCAACGTCACCGATCCGCTTGGGAACGATCTGCGGCATGAACTGGGCCGCGCGCGTGATCGGGCCGGACACCAGCTGCGGAAAGAAGATGATGTAGAGGAACACCTCGCGCAAGCGCACGGTGCGCTTCTCGCGCGTCAGGTCGACCAGCAGGCTGATGTTGTGGAACACGAAGAACGAGATGCCGATCGGCAGCGGCAGCCGCAGCAGGAAGTCAATCGGCGCGGTGCCGGTGAGATGGGTCGCGGCGGCGTCAACGAACAGGAACTTGTATTTGAAGAACGCCAGCAGGCCGAGATTGAAGACGATGCCGGCCGGCATCCAGAAAGCTCGATTATCGAACGCAAGCACCAGGCAGAGATGGGTGCCGAGCACCGCGACGAGCAGCAGCGGCAGCAGCTCCGGCTGGCCGAAGCCATAGAAGAACACGCTTGCGAGGACGAGCAGCGGGACCTGGAAGCCGCGCAGGGAAGGCAGGTAATAGACGCCGAACACGATCGCGACGAAGATGCCGAACTGAAAAGAAGTGAAGGTCATGCCGCCCCATTTGCCGGCCCGGCATGTAGCATTTTCGCATTCTCTGTCCTAGCCCGGTGTCCTCCCCCGCTCCAGGGAAGTGGCATGACCGCGCCGCTTGCTCCGCCTCGCCCGCTTGCGGGAGAGGCCGACGCGCCCCGGGCGATGCGAAGCATCGTCCGCGCGCGGCGGGTGAGGGCTCTCACCCCGTGGGGATTCCCTCCGCAATTCTCGACATCCCATTGCGGAGACAGCCCTCACCCCAGCCCTCCCCCGCAAGCGGGGGAGGGAGCGCACTGCCGATGCCGCCGCACCCCCCAGGGGAGGATCAACGCCCGCGCCTTGACCTGCTGCCGGCAATCCCGTTTTCTCTGCCCCAACACAACAACCCCTCCTCACGGGAACACGCCAAGGGCAAGCCGCCATGTCTTTCGTCCTCGCCATCGACCAGGGCACCACCTCCTCGCGCGCGATCGTGTTTCGCGGCGACATTTCCATTGCGGCGAAGGCGCAGGCCGAGTTTCCGCAGCATTTCCCCGCCTCGGGCTGGGTCGAGCACGAGCCTGAGGACATCTGGACCTCGACCGTGACGGTCTGCCGCGACGCGATCGCGCAGGCCGGCATCAGCGCAAAGGACATCGCCGCGATCGGGATCACCAACCAGCGCGAGACCACCGTGGTGTGGGATCGCGCCACCGGGCAGGCCGTGCACCGCGCCATCGTCTGGCAGGACCGCCGCACCGCCGACATCTGCGCCAAGCTGAAAGCCGACGGCCGCGAGCCCGTGATCTCGCAGAAGACCGGCCTCATCATCGATCCCTATTTCTCCGGCACCAAGGTCGCCTGGATTCTCGACCACGTCCCCGGCGCGCGGGCGCGCGCCGCGCGCGGCGAATTGATGTTCGGCACCGTCGATTGCTATCTGCTGTGGCGCCTCACCGGCGGCAAGGTGCATGCCACCGACGCCACCAACGCCTCGCGCACGCTGCTGTTCAATATCCACACCGGCCAGTGGGACGACGAGCTCTTGGAGATCATCGGCGTGCCGCGCTCGATGCTGCCCGAGGTGAAGGATTCCTCCGCCCGCTTCGGCGAGAGCACGCCGGACCTGTTCGGCGGCGCGATTGCGATCTCCGGCATCGCCGGCGACCAGCAGGCCGCGACCATCGGCCAGGCCTGCTTCCGTCCAGGCATGATGAAATCCACCTACGGCACCGGCTGCTTCGCCCTGCTCAACACCGGCACGACGCCCGTGGCCTCGAAGAACAAGCTGCTCACCACCATCGCCTACCAGCTCGGCGGCAAGCGCACCTACGCGCTCGAAGGCTCGATCTTCGTCGCAGGCAGCGCGGTGCAATGGCTGCGCGACGGCCTCGGCATCATCAAGCATGCCGCCGAGACCGGACCTCTCGCCGATCAATCGGATTCGATGCAGAGCGTCTATCTCGTCCCGGCCTTCGTCGGCATGGGCGCGCCGTACTGGAATCCGCGCGTGCGCGGCGCGCTGTTCGGCCTCACCCGCAACACCGGCCCGGGCGAGCTTGCCCATGCCGCGCTGGAAAGCGTCTGTTACCAGACGTTTGACCTCTGGGCCGCGATGCGCGCGGACTGGCCGAGCTCGGAAACCGCCAGCGTGGTGCTCCGCGTCGATGGCGGCATGACCGCATCCGACTGGACCATGCAGCGCCTCGCCGACCTGCTCGACGCGCCGGTCGATCGCCCCGTGATCCAGGAGACGACGGCACTGGGCGCCGCCTATCTCGCGGGCCTCCAGGCCGGCGTCTATCCCGAGCCGACGAAGTTCGCCGACAACTGGCGCCTCGAGCATCGCTTCAAGCCGAACATGAGCCAGGCCACGCGCGAGCGGAAGCTCGCGGGCTGGGCGAGGGCGGTGAAGGGCGTGCTGGCAAGCGACGAGGGCGAGGGTTAGGCCGGTCTCGTAGTCCGGATGGAGCGCAGCGAAATCCGGGTGTCTCCAGAAGCGATTACCCTGACGCCGCGGTGAATGAGGCGTATCCACAAACTCCGCCGTCGTCCTGGCGAAAGCCAGGACCCATAACCACCGAGCTAAGTTGCCTTGGACCGCTGGTCGCCCCAACCTGCCGCAACCGCGACCAGCTGTGGTAATGGGTCCTGGCTTTCGCCAGGACGACACGGAAGGTGTGGCCGGCGTTCAGCTTCAAAGGGACGCATCCCATGATCCTCCCCGACGGCTATTCCGACATTCCCGCCGGCAAGATCGCTGCCGTCGTCACGCATCTCGAGATGACCGCGCGCCCGGCGCCGCGTGACGATCCTCCCGGCGCCTGGACCCTTCGCAAGGTCGATACCCCCGCGCTTCATTGGTATCGCGACCTCCATCGCCGCGTGGGCGAAGAGTGGTTGTGGTTTTCGCGCGCGCGCATGAACGACGCCGAGCTCGCCGCAATCGTCCACGCACCGGGCGTCGAGGTCTATGCGCTTGCCGTGGACAGCCACGATGAAGGCCTGCTGGAGCTGGACTTTCGGGAGGCCGGCCAGTGCGAGCTCGTGTATTTCGGTGTCACCGCGAAACTGATCGGCAGCGGTGCCGCCCGCTTTATGATGAACCGCGCGCTTGAGATGGCATGGTCACACGATCTGTCCCGCGTCTGGGTGCACACCTGCACCTTCGATCATCCGTCGGCCGTCGCATTCTACCAGCGCTCAGGCTTCCGTGCATTTCGGTGCCAGATCGAGGTCGCCGACGACCCGCGTCTCAATGGCACCGCGCCGCGGACGGCGGCAAAGCATGTGCCGATTATCGGCTAGTGCGCAGCTGCCTCCCCACCGTCATTGCGAGGAGCCCTTGCGACGAAGCAATCCAGACTGTCTCCGCCGAGAGATCCTGGATTGCTTCGCTGTGCTCGCAATGACGGAGTGCCGGCATCACGACCCTCGTTAGCCGTTGAAATTCACCGCATTGGTGTTGGCGCCGCAAACCAGCACCGTGACCCGCTCGCCGCTGGCGCAACAGCAGATTGGCAAAGGCACCGCGCGCCTTGAACGGTCCGGAATGCTGCAACAGCTCGAGCTTGAAAATGGCCGGTGCGGACGGCAGGCCAAAATCAGCGAGATCGGCTGGACGAGCGGCGTGCGCCGCATGTGCGGGCGGATGACGGCCTCAGTCGCCGCGATCCGCTCCCGATTGATGTCCATTGTTGCTGTCATGATGCCGTCCTTGATAGCGCATCCGGCGGACACTGTCGCGGTGCCGTTGCATCCGGCGCAATGCTCCACTTCCGTGATTTTGCTTGCGCCACTGCGGCCTTGCCGTGGAAACTGATTGGCCCTGCCTTGTCCAAAGCCAGAAGAGCGCAAAACATGTTCCTGATCGGCCAATATGATTCCCCCTTTGTCCGCCGTGTCGCGATCGCGCTGCGGCTTTACGGCCTCGCCTTCGAGCACAAGCCGTGGTCGACCTTCGGCGATGCCGAGAAGATCGCGCCCTATAACCCGCTGCGACGCGTGCCGACGCTGGTGCTCGACGACGGCGAGGCGCTGATCGAGAGCACGGTCATCCTCGATTATCTCGACGAGTTGGTCGGGCCGGAGAAGGCGATGCTGCCGCGCTCCGGCGCCGAGCGCCGGCGTCATTTGCGCATCTGCGCGCTCGCTTCCGGCCTCGGCGACAAGGCGGTGAGCCTGCTCTACGAGCGGGTACTGCGGAAGGAGCAGCTTGCGCTGTGGGTGGAGCGTTGCGAGGCGCAGATCGCGGACGTGCTGAAAGCGTTGGAGGCCGAGCGCGCCAAGGTGACCACGCCGTACTGGTTAGGTGATCGCATCGGTCACGCCGACATCGCGGTGGCCTGCGTCGTCCGCTTCACCCGCGAGGCGCACCCTCAATTGTTCGAGCCGTCGCGGTATCCGGCGCTGTCGGCGCATGCCGCCGCTTGCGAGGCGCTGGCGCCGTTGAAGGAGATCGTGCAGCCGCTGGCACCGCCGAAGGGGTGAGCCGTTTTCAGGCTCTCCCGCAATTGCAGGGATTTCACGAGGACGGCGCGGCTTGCTCCGCCTCTCCCGCTTGCGGGAGAGGCCGACGCGCCCCGGGCGATGCGAAGCATCGTCCCGCGCGCGGCGGGTGAGGGCTCTCACCACACGGGGGACATCCTCCGTAATTCTCGACAACCCCAACGCGGAGACACCCCCACCCCAGCCCTCCCCGCAAGTGGGAGAGGGAGCCCACTGCCGATGCTGTTGCATCGTGCACGCCATATGCGATCGTGCTGTGCAGGCGAGGAGAAGCGCCGCTACGCAAACCCGATTTTGATCAGGATCATCAGGAACAGGCCGCCGACGACCGCGCAGACCGCGGCACCGATCAGCGGCCCCAGCGCGCCTTTCCGGCTTGCGGGCTCCAGCACAGCCTGCCCCGGCTGGTCCGGATCGTAATAGACCTGGACGCTCTTCCCGGGCCGATATTTCGCCGCGGCCTCTTCGGCGACCTCGCGCAGGCCGGAGATCATGGTGCCGTTCCAATCGACTTCGGTGCCGATGAAGTCGCGCTTGCCGACCCTGTAGGCGTAGCGCAGGTCGACCTGATAGCGGTGGACGAGCTTTGACGTCGTCGGTCGATTGTCGTGCTCGGTCTTCTCTTCGATGATTTCCTCGATCACGTCGCAATGGATGACCCTGCCCGACGCGGTCGGCCAGCGCAGGCTGGCGCTCGCCAGCCGGCGCGTCCGGACATAATCGGCGGCGAGGAACACCCCGCCCACGAGCACGATGATCGGCACCGCGAACGCGAATAGCGGGACGCCCTTGTCGGCGTAGAGCACGTGGCCTGCGAACGAATGCGCGGTCAGGGTGGCGGCGATGATGCCGAACACCATTGTGAACGCCACCAGTGCCGCGACGTTCTGCGCGGCGGCGGGCTCCAGCAGCGCCTCGGTCGGCTGCTTGGGATCGACATGGACGTCGACATGGGCGCCGACCGGATAACGTCCGGTCAGTTTTGCGGCCAGGACCCTCGTGGTGATGACGGTGCCGCCGACAAAGACCTTGTCGCCTTCCAGCTCCTGGCCGCCGGCCTGATAGCGGTAGCGGATGATGGGCTTGGCGTCGTTCCGGTCGTCCGAGGAATGCGCCGCCGGCTGGTCGACCCGCGAGACCGTGATGATGCCCTCGACCTTGTCCCAGCTCCGCGCCGCCACCATCCGGCCGCGCATGCGGACCAGATTGAACAGCGTCAATCCAAACAGCAGCACGGCGATGCCGGCGGCAATCTGGGTCCACATCAATTGTTGGGCGTTCAGCATCCGATTCCCCTGCGCTTCGGCGGCGACCGGCATTGGTCGCAGCGAACACGCGTTGCGTTCGATGCTGCGCGTTGCCCGGCACATGCCAGGCGTTGCTTCACCAATGTCGTCCTGGCGAAAGCCAGGACCCATGACCCCAGCGGGTCATTTGGCGAGGATTGGTCGTTCGGGAGTGCCAGCGATGGTCACCGATGGACGCGGTATGAATCCTGGCTTTCGCCAGGACGACATCGAACGTCTGGCATGCGCCCATGATCGCGGCGGTCGGGGCAGCGAGTATCAAACGGACACGGTCGGCGATGACGAAATGTTACAGGTGTTTTGCCCGACGCCGCAAGCAATTTCGGTAAGGCCGAATTTATCGTGCTTTTTCAACCCCATGCCTACTGTGCATGGGGTTGATTTCTCGTTTTGTGTTTGGAGGGCGCCTAGCCCGCGCCCGCGCGCTTCTTCTGCCAGACCAGGTGCACGGCGCAGGTGCAGCCCGGCGGATGCGAGGCAAGCTCCTCCGACGTTTCGTCGTTGGCCGGTGTTGCCACGAAGGTCGCCTTGTCGCTCGCGCTCTCTCGCGCCGGGATGTAGTTCAGGATCGGTGCGAGCCAGCGCTCGGTCTCGGCGACGCTCATGCCCTTGCGCGCGGCATAATCCTCGACCTGATCGCGCTCGATCTTGCCAACGCCGAAGTAATAGCTCTCGGTATTCGCGAGATAGAGCCCCGACACGGAAGAGCCCGGCCACATCGCGAAGCTCTCGGTCAGCTTCACGCCGGCAGTGTTCTCGGCGTCGAGCAGGTCGAACAGCGTGGCCTTCTCGGTGTGATCGGGCTGCGCGGGATAGCCGGGGGCGGGACGGATGCCTTGGTACTTTTCGAGGATCAGATCGTCGGTCGAGAACGCCTCATCCGGCGCATAGGCCCAGAACTCGCGGCGCACGCGCGCATGCATGCGCTCGGCGAAGGCCTCCGCAAGGCGGTCGGCCAGCGCCTTGCACAGGATCGAGGAGTAGTCGTCATTGGCCATCTTGAAGCGGTCGGCGACCACATCCTCGCCGATGCCGGCGGTGACGACGAAGCCGCCGACATAATCGGGCACGCCGGTGCCTACAGGCGCGACGAAGTCGGACAGCGCCGCATTGAAACGGCCCTCGCGCTTCTCGAGCTGCTGGCGCAGCGTGTGCAGCGTCGCGATCGTCCTGGTCCGGCTCTCGTCGGCGTAGAGCACGATGTCGTCGCCCTGCGCATTGGCCGGCCAGAAGCCGACGGTGGCCCGCGCGCGGAACCATTTCTCCTTGACGATCAGGTCGAGCATCTTGCGCGCGTCCTCGTAGAGCGAGCGCGCGACTTCGCCGACCTTGGCATCGCTAAGGATGGCGGGGAAGCGCCCGGCGAGCTCCCAAGTCTGGAAGAACGGCGTCCAGTCGATATAGGGCACCAGCTCGGCGATATCGTAGTCGTCAAAGCTCCTGGTGCCGAGGAAGGTCGGCTTCACCGGTTTGTTCGCGGCAAAGTCGACCGGCACGCGGTTGGCGCGGGCGGTCGCCAGCTTCAGCCGCTTCTTGTCGGCCTGGGCGCGCATATGCGCATCCGAGATCTTTGCGTATTCGGCCCGGACTTCGGCGGCATAGGCCTCGCGCCTCTCGGGCGACAGCAGAGCAGATGCAACACCCACCGCGCGACTGGCGTCGTTGACATGCACCACGGGGCCTGCGCGATAGCTCGGGTCGATCTTCACCGCCGTATGCACGCGGCTCGTCGTGGCGCCGCCGATCAGCAGCGGCAGCTTGAGGCCTTCGCGCTGCAATTCGCCGGCGAAGAACGCCATCTCGTCGAGCGAGGGCGTGATCAGGCCGGACAGCCCGACGATGTCGGCCTTCTCCGCCTTCACGGTCTCGACGATCTTGGCCGCGGGCACCATGACGCCGAGGTCGATCACCTCGTAGTTGTTGCACTGGAGCACGATGCCGACGATGTTCTTGCCGATGTCGTGGACGTCGCCCTTGACGGTCGCGAGCACGATCTTGCCGGCGGACGAGGAGCCTTCCGTGCCGATGCCGTTGGCGAGGTTGCGCGCCTTCTCCTCTTCCATGAACGGCATCAGCCAGGCGACAGCCTGCTTCATCACGCGTGCCGACTTCACCACCTGCGGCAGGAACATCTTGCCGTCGCCGAAGAGATCGCCGACCACGTTCATGCCCGCCATCAGCGGTCCCTCGATCACGTCGAGCGGCCGCTTCGAAGCCTTGCGGGCCTCTTCGGTATCCTGCTCGATGAATTCGGTGATGCCGTGCACAAGCGAATGCGACAGCCGCTTCGCCACCGGCCATTCGCGCCAGGCGAGATCGGCTTCCTTGGTCTGGGTCTTGTTACCGCGGAATCTTTCCGCGAGCGCCAGCAGACGCTCGGACGCGCCGGGGTCGCGATTGAGGATGACGTCCTCGCACACCTGGCGCAATTCGGGATCGATGTCGTCATAGACGATCATCTGCCCGGCATTGACGATGCCCATGTCCATGCCGGCCTTGATGGCGTGATACAGGAACACCGAGTGCATGGCCTCGCGCACCGGCTCGTTGCCGCGGAACGAGAACGACAGATTGGACACGCCGCCAGAAATGTGCGCGCCCGGCAGATTCTTGCGGATCCAGCGCGTCGCCTCGATGAAGTCGACGCCGTAATTGTTGTGCTCCTCGATGCCGGTTGCGATCGCGAAAATATTCGGATCGAAGATGATGTCTTCCGGCGGCAAGCCGACGCGGTTCACCAAAATGTCGTAGGCGCGCTTGCAGATCTCGGTCTTGCGGGCGAACGTGTCGGCCTGGCCGACCTCGTCGAACGCCATCACCACGACGGCCGCGCCGTGGCGGCGGGCGATCTTGGCCTCGTGAATGAACTTGTCCTCGCCTTCCTTCATCGAGATCGAATTGACGACGGGCTTGCCCTGCACGCATTTCAGGCCGGCCTCGATCACGGAGAATTTCGAGCTGTCGACCATCACGGGCACGCGGGCGATGTCGGGCTCGGCGGCGACGAGGTTGAGGAAGGTCACCATCGCGGCTTCCGAGTCCAGGAGACCCTCGTCCATGTTGACGTCGATGATCTGTGCGCCGTTCTCGACCTGGTCGCGAGCTACCTGCAACGCGGCGGTGTAGTCGCCGGCGGTGACCAGCTTGCGGAAGCGGGCGGAGCCGGTGACGTTGGTGCGCTCGCCGACGTTCACGAAAGGAATGGCGTCGGTCAGGATGAACGGCTCGAGGCCGGAGAGCCGCAGGCGAGGTTCGATCTCCGGCACGATGCGCGGCTTGTGCGGCGCGACCGCAGCCGCAATCGCCGCGATATGGTCCGGCGTGGTGCCGCAGCAGCCGCCGACGATGTTGACCAAACCATCACGCGCGAACTCGCCGACCAGCCGGGCCATGTATTCCGGGGTCTCGTCATACTGGCCGAACTCGTTGGGCAGGCCGGCATTGGGATAGGCACAAACAAGCGTGTCGGCGACCCGCCCGATATCGGCGATATGCGCGCGCAGATCTTCCGCGCCGAGCGCGCAGTTGAAGCCGATGGTAACGGGCTTCGCATGCTGCACCGAATGCCAGAACGCTTCCGGCAACTGGCCGGACAGCAGGCGGCCGGACTTGTCGGTGATGGTGCCCGACACCATCACGGGCATGTCGATGCCGCGCTCCTCGGTGATCTCGGCGATCGCGTAGAGCGCAGCCTTGGCGTTCAGCGTGTCGAAGATGGTCTCGACCAGCAGCAGATCGACGCCGCCGTCGAGCATGCCGTTGATCTGCTCGCCATAGGATTTGCGCAGATCGTCGAACGTGACGGCGCGGTAGCCGGGATTGGACACGTCGGGCGAGATCGAGGCGGTGCGGTTGGTCGGTCCGATCGCGCCGGCCACGAAGCGCGGCTTGCCGTCCTCGGCCTCGACGCGGCGTGCGGCGTTGCCGGCGAGGCGGGCGCCTTCGCGCGCCATCTCATAGACGATGTCGGCGAGATCGTAATCGGCCTGGGCAATCGAGGTCGTGGAGAAGGTGTTGGTGGCGACGATGTCGGCGCCGGCACGCAAATAGGCGGCGTGGATGTCCTCGATCGCCTGCGGCTGGGTCAGGATCAGGAGGTCGTTGTTGCCGCGCAAATCGCGATGGAAGTTCTTGAAGCGCTCGCCGCGGAAGGCGGCCTCGTCGAACTGGAGGTTCTGGATCATCGTGCCCATGGCGCCGTCGAGCACGAGAATGCGCTCGCGCGCGGCGTCGAGCAGGGCGGTTCGCTTGGGAGAAGTGGATACGATCATGGTGTCTCAAGCCGCCTTCTGCGCGCTCTTGGCGCGGATGCCGAGCAAATGGCTGATCGCGAACACGAGATCGGCGCGGTTCATGGTGTAGAAATGGAAGGTGTCGACGCCGTGCTTGGCGAGCTTCTGCACCTGGCCCGCGGCGACCGTCGCCGCCACCAGCTTGCGGGTCTCGGCGTCTTCATCGAGGCCCTCGAACTTCGCGGCGATCCAGTCCGGCACGGAGGTGCCGTTGCGGGTGACGAAATTGCGAGCCTGCTTGAAATTATGCATGGGCATGATGCCCGGCACGATCGGGATGTTGATCCCCCGCGCGCGCACGCGGTCGAGATAACGGAAGTAGAGGTCGTTATCAAAGAACACCTGCGTGATCGCGCGGGTCGCACCCGCATCGACCTTGGCCTGCAGCGTGTCGATGTCATCATCGAAGTCGCGCGCCTCGGGATGCTTCTCGGGGTACGCCGAGACCGACACCTCGATATCGCCGTGCCGCTTCCTGATGCCGGCGACGAGGTCGGCGGAGCTCTGGTAGCCCTCGGGATGGCTGGAATAGGCCGTGCCGATGCCGCCGGCGGGATCGCCGCGCAAGGCCACGATGTGGCGGACGCCGACCTCGTGATAGCGATCGACGATCTCGTCGATCTCCCCGCGCGAGGCGCCGACGCAGGTCAGATGCGCGGCCGGCAGCAGCGCGGTTTCTTTCAGGATGCGCGAGATGGTCGCGTGGGTGCGCTCACGGGTCGAGCCGCCGGCGCCATAGGTGACCGAGACGAATTTCGGGTCGAGCGGGGCCAGCCGGTTGATGGTATCCCAGAGATTGCGCTCCATATCTTCCGTCTTGGGCGGAAAGAACTCGAATGAGATCGCAGGCCGCTTCAGGTACCCGTCTTGCCCGTTGGTATGGGCAGGCGTCGTCACGTCAGTCATGGGCACCACTCACTCCAAGGGCTCGCCGGGTCGTTGGCGGTTCGGCGGTCAGGTCTAGATTGGGAGAGGCTAAGATAAGCCAAAACGGCCGCACTCGACAGCCCATCAGAGATGGGAAATTGCCCACTTTCTGCACATCGATTAAAAATCGTGTTAGGTCAGAGGTCGAGGTGGGAAGACGATCTAGGATAAATCATATGTTACATCAGGTAGATAACAGAAGATGGAGACTTGTTCGATGCAAATTTGTCCGTGGGCAATATGAAAGTCATACTATCAGCGCGGTAACTGTCCCAACGCTGCGGTGAAGTCGCGCGAGGCGGCCGCCTGCACGTCAGACCTGCGCGCCCTGCCCATTGCCGCTGCGCCGCCCTCCGCTACGTTAGCGCGCCATGATCCCGCTCTCAGTCCTCGATCTCTCCGTCGTCACAACTGGCACAAAGCCCGCCGCGGCGCTGCGCAACAGCATCGACCTGGCGCGCCATGTCGACGGGCTCGGCTATGTCCGCTACTGGCTCGCCGAACATCACAACCTCGCCTCCGTCGCGAGTCCTGCGCCCGACGTGATGATCGGGCAGATCGCGGCGGTGACCAAGCACATCCGCGTCGGCTCCGGTGGTGTGATGCTGCCCAATCACGCACCATTGGTCGTAGCCGAGCGCTTCAAGATGCTGGAGGCGTTGTTTCCCGGCCGTATCGATCTCGGCCTCGGCCGCGCGCCCGGCACTGACGGCGCTACGGCCTATGCGCTGCGCAGCCGGCTCGACCGCCGCGAAGGCGACGATTTCCTCGAGCGGCTGCACGAATTGATCCTGTGGCAGACCCGGGAATTCCCCTCGGGCCATCCCTATCACAACGTCGTCGCGATGCCCGACGATACGCCGTTGCCGCCGATCTGGCTGCTCGGCTCCAGCGATTATTCGTCGGAGCTCGCCGCGCAAGTCGGCATGGGCTTCGCATTCGCCCATCATTTTGCGTCCCACGATGCGATCGACGCGATGGTGCATTATCGCAATCGCTTTCAGCCCTCGGCCTGGAGTGCGAGCCCGCGCGCGATCCTCGCGGTCGCCGTCATTACGGCCGACACGGATGAGGAAGCCGAAAAGCTCGCCGCGTCTTTCGACCTCAACCGCCTGCGCCGCGACCGCGGCCAGTATCTTCCGTTGCCGAGCGTCGAAGAGGCGCTGGCCTATCCCTATACCGATTCGGAGCGCATCTCGATCCGGCGCAACCGCTCGCGCCTGTTCGTCGGTAACCCGGCGACCGTGCAGGAGACGCTTCAGCCGCTGATCGATGCGAGCAAGCCGGACGAGTTGATGGTGATCACCGCCGTGTACGATCACGAAGCGCGCAAGAAATCGTATTCGCTGCTGGCAGAGGCGTTCGGGCTTAAGGCGGTCGGATAAGGCTCTCACGCCTCTGCGCTGAGCAGCGTCTCGATCCCGGCTCGCGCTTCGCGCGTCCGGGACACAAAACTACTCCATCGTCGCGCGGAACGGATGCCCCGGATACACGCCGACGATGCGGAATTCGCGCGAGAAGAATTTCAGCTCCTCGATCGCGAACGCGAGACCCTTGTCTTCGGGGTGGCCGTCGACGTCGGCGTAAAACTGGGTAGCGAAGAAATTGCCGTCGACCATGTAGCTCTCGAGCTTGGTCATGTTGACGCCGTTGGTGGCAAAGCCGCCGAGCGCCTTGTAGAGCGCGGCCGGCAAATTGCGCACCCGGAATACAAAAGTCGTGACCAGCGGACCGGAGCCCTGTGCGGCCCATTTCGGTTCGCGCGCGAGCACCACGAAGCGCGTGGTGTTGTGGGCCTCGTCCTCGATGTCCTCCGCAAGGATGTCGAGTCCGTAGATCTGCGCGGCGAGGCGCGAGGCGATCGCGGCGACGGACCTGTCGTTACGCTCGGAAATGTCGCGGGCGCTGCCGGCGGTATCGGCGTGCACGATCGGCTTGATGCCAAGCTTGCGAATGATGCGCCGGCATTGGCCGAGCGCGTGCACATGGCTCTCGACGCTCTTGATGTCTTCGAGCCGGGTGCCCTTCACCGCCATCAGCTGATGCCGGACCGGCAGAAACCATTCGCCGATGATGAAAAGGCCGGAGGCCGGCAGCAAATGATGGATGTCGGCGACGCGGCCCGCGACCGAATTCTCGATCGGGATCATGCCGAGGTCGGCTTCGCCCGACGAGATCGCCGACAAGGCGTCCTCGAAGGTGGCGCAGGGCATCGGCTCCGCGTCGGGATAGGCCTCGACGATGGCGATGTGGGAATTGGCGCCAGGCTCGCCCTGGAATGCGATTTTCAGCTTGCTCATGCTCGGCCTTGTAACAGCGGCTCAGGATTTGGAAAGGATGCTGCGGGCGGTTTCCAGGTCCGCCGGCGTGTCGACCCCGCGGGGCACGGTATCGACAATGGTGAAGTCGATGCGCATTCCGGCCTCGAGCGCCCGGAGCTGCTCGAGCTTCTCCTGCAATTCCAGCGGCGAAGGCGGAAGCCGGACGTAGCGCTCCAGCGCGGCGCGGCGATAGGCGTAGAGGCCGATATGGTGGTAACGGGGCCCATCGCCGGTCGGCGCGGTTGCGCGGGTGAAATAAAGTGCGCGCATGCGCCTGCCACCGAGCGAGGTCCCGATCGCCTTCACGACGCTCGGCGCGAGGTCCTCCTCCTCGGTGTGGATCTGCGAAGCCAGCGTTGCGATGTCCACGACGGGGTCTTGCAGCGGCGGCAACACCTCGCGGATGTTGTCGATCGTGATGGTCGGGAAATCGCCCTGCAGATTGACCACGATCTCGGCCTTGCCGTCCGGATCGAGCTTTTGCATGGCCTCGTGGATGCGGTCGGAGCCGGACGGGTGCTCCGGGCGGGTCATCACGGCCTCGCCGCCATGGGCGGTCACGACGGACGCGATCTCCGCGGTGTCGGTTGCGACCGCCACCCGGCCTATCCCGGCCGCCTCCGCGCGGCGCATCACGTGCACGATCATCGGCTGCCCCGCGATATCGGCGAGCGGCTTGCCGGGCAGGCGGGTGGCGGCCATGCGGGCTGGAATCAGCACCAGGATGCGGGGATCGATCATCGTTCAAGGGCCTGGAAACGGGGCGTTTTCCGCGCCGAGAAATGGGGTGGGGACGGGCGTGAAGCCCGCTCGCTTATACGGGTTGCCAGACCCCGGGCAAACCGATATCTCAATGGCAAAACTCGGGGAAACAGTCAGGAACGTTGATTCTCCGAGGCTCGTCCTGGCGGCCGCATTGGGCCGCTCGATCCTTCTTGCGGTGTGGGGCCTGGCCGGAAATGGACTCTTTCGAACTAAACAAGATTCTCGGTGCCGTGCTCGGCACCTGTCTCCTTCTGCTGGTGACAAGCTTCACCGCCCAGGCGTTGTTCTCGCCCAAGATGCCGGAAAAGCCGGGCTTCGAGATCGCAGTGAAGGAAGACGCCGGCCACGGCAAGGAAGGCGGCGCTGCTCCCGCGGCCGCCGAGCCGATCGAAAAGCTGCTCCAGACCGCCTCGGTCGAGAAGGGCGCTGCCGCCGCCAAGAAGTGCGGCGCTTGCCACACCTTCGAGAAGGGCGGCCCGAACCGCGTCGGTCCGAACCTCTACGGCGTCGTCGGCGACCATGTTGGCGAGGGCCGCGGCGGCTTCAACTTCTCGGCCGCGATGAAGGCCAAGGGCGGCACCTGGGACTTCGATGCGCTCAACAAGTTCATCGCCAATCCCAAGGCGGCTGTCCCGGGCACCGCGATGGGCTTTGCAGGCATCCCGAAGGATAGCGAGCGCGCCGACGTGATCGCTTACCTGAACAGCCTTTCCGACAGCCCGAAGCCGCTGCCCACCGCGGCCAAGTAAGGCCTATCGACTTCGATCTTAGTACGCGGCCAGGCTGAAAAGCCTGGCCGTTTGCTTATCCGGGCCTCGCGGCGTTGTTATCGGGGCGTTTGGCCGCAGCGATCGGCCAGCCGGCCTTCCAAGATGAGGAAAAAGCAACATATTCCGTCGAAACCTCGCCTATATTGGGACCTTAAAGGAGTAGCCTCCTTCAAGACAGGAATGTTGATTTGGCCCTTACCCGACGCGATCTCCTGCTCACTGGTACCGCTGCCGCAGCGCTCCCCGCCCTTGGTTCCGTAGGGGGCCTTCCTGGCGTCGGCGTGGCACGCGCGCAATCCGCCAGCGAGCCCACCTGGCGGCACGCGCTGTCGCTGTTCGGACAGGTGAAGTACCCCGCGGACTTCAAGCGCTTCGACTACGTCAATCCGGAAGCGCCCAAGGGCGGCGTCGCGCGGCAGATCGCCGTCGGCACATTCGACAATTTCAACATCGTCGTCTCCGGTGTGAAGGGGCAAGTCGCCGGTGCCGTGGCATTCATCTACGAATCCCTCACGACGGCCTCGCTCGACGAAGTCTCGACCGAGTACGGCGCGCTGGCCGAGGCCGTCAGCCATCCGGATGATTTCTCCTTCGTGACTTACCGCTTGCGGCCGCAAGCCAAATGGCACGACGGCAAGCCGGTTACCGCGGATGACGTGATCTTCTCGCTCGATTCCTTCAAGAAGCACCACCCGATGTACTCGGCCTATTACAGCCATGTGGTGAAGGCCGAGAAGGTCGGCGAGCGCGAGGTGAAATTCGTGTTCGACGCGCCGGGCAACCGCGAACTGCCGCAGATCGTCGGGCAGCTCACGGTCCTGCCGAAGCATTGGTGGGAGGGCACCGACGCGCAGGGCCGCAAGCGCGATGTCTCCGCCACCACGCTCGAAGTGCCGCTGGGTTCGGGCCCCTACAGGGTCAAGGAATTCGTTGCCGGGCGGTCGATCGCGCTGGAGCGCGTCAAGGATTATTGGGGGCGCGATCTCGCCGCCAATGTGGGCCGAAATAACTTCGACGAGCTGCGCTACGAGTATTTCCGCGACGCCACCGTGGCGATCGAGGCTTTCAAGGCCGATCAGGTCGATTGGCGCACCGAGAACAGCGCAAAGAATTGGGCGACAGCCTACGACTTCCCGGCGGTCACCGAAAAGCGCGTGATCCTCGAGGAGTTCGCCAATCGCAGCTCGGGCGTCATGCAGGCCTTCGTGCCAAACCTGCGCCGCGCCAAGTTCAAAGATCCGCGCGTGCGACGTGCGCTCAATTACGCGTTCGACTTCGAGGAGATGAACAAGCAGATCTTCTACGGCCAGTACAAACGTATCAGCAGTTATTTCGACGGCATCGATGAGCTGATGGCGACCGGTTTGCCGCAGGGAAAAGAGCTCGAGATCCTCGACACGGTCCGCGCCGAAGTCCCGCCCGAAGTCTTCACCACGGCCTACAGCAATCCAGTCGGCGGCAGTCCGGAAGCCGTGCGCGACAATCTGCGCGAGGCGCTGCGCCTGTTCAAGGAGGCCGGTTACGAGGTGCGCGACCGCAAGCTTGTCGACGTCAAGACCGGCACCCAGTTCTCGCTGGAATTGCTGAACTCGGATCCGAGCTTCGAGCGAATCACGCTGTTCTACAAGCCCTCGCTGGAACGGCTCGGCATTGCCGTCAGCGTGCGGACAGTGGATCCGACCCAGTACGAGAACAGGACGCGCGAGTGGGATTTCGACATCGTCACCAACTCCTGGGGCGAGTCGCAGTCGCCGGGCAACGAGCAGCGCGAATTCTGGTCGTCGAAGACGGCCGACATCGCGGGTTCACGCAATATTACCGGCATCAAGAATCCGGCGGTCGACAAGCTGATCGAGCGGGTGATCTACGCCAAGGGGCGCGACGATCTCGTCGCGGCAACCAAGGCACTCGACCGCGTGCTGTTGTGGAATCACTACGTCGTGCCGCAGTGGACTTATACGAAGGTGCGCACCGCGCGCTGGGATCGTTTCGGTCGGCCGGCGGAATTGCCTAAATACGGCCAGTCCGGCTTCCCGTTCATCTGGTGGTACGACGCGGACAAGGCGGCGCGGATCGCAAAGAAGTCGTGAGGGACATTTCTCGCATGGCGCAGCTTTCACGCCGGCATGTGCTAGCCTTGGGTGCCGGTGGCGCGTTCAGCGCCGTCTGGCTCCGGGGCGCGACAGCGTCCGAGATGCCCGCCGACGCCCACGGCATGTCGGCCTTCGGCGACCTCAAATATCCCGCCGACTTCAATCACTTCGACTACGTCAATGTCGACGCGCCGAAGGGCGGTACCTTCTCGCTGATCCCGTCGGTGCGCGCCTACAACCAGTCCTACCAGACCTTCAACTCGCTCAATGCCTTCATCCTCAAAGGCGATGGCGCGCAGGGCATGGACATGACCTTTGCGCCGCTGATGGTGCGAGCCAATGACGAACCGGACGGGATGTATGGGCTTGCCGCCAAGTCTGTAACTATATCGGCAGACAGGCTGGTCTATCGCTTCAGCATGCGGTCCGAGGCGAAATTCCATGACGGCACCAAGCTCACCGCGCACGACGCGGCGTTTTCGCTGACGGCGCTGAAGGCCAAGGGCCATCCGCTGATCATCGTGCAGATGCGCGACATGGTCAGCGCGGAAGCCGTCGACGATGCGACGCTGGTCGTCACCTTCGCCAAGGGACGCGCGCGCGACGTGCCGCTCTATGTGGCGAGCCTGCCGATCTTCTCGAAAGCCTACTATGCCTCCCGTCCGTTCGATGAAACGTCGCTTGATATTCCGTTGGGTTCGGGCCCGTACAAGGTCGGAAAGTTCGAGGTCAACCGCTACATCGAGTTCGAGCGGGTGAAGGACTGGTGGGCTGCCGATCTGCCCCCCTGTCGTGGCAGCTACAATTTCGACGTCGTGCGCTACGAATTCTACCGCGACCGGGATGTCGCCTTCGAAGGTTTTACCGGCAAGAACTATCTCTACCGCGAGGAGTTCACCTCTCGCATCTGGGCGACGCGATATGACTTCCCTGCGGTGAAGGACGGTCGCGTCAAGATGGAAGTCGTGCCCGACGACACGCCGTCTGGCGCGCAAGGGTGGTTCATCAACACGCGGCGCGACAAGTTCAGGGATCCTCGCGTGCGTGAGGCACTGATCGACGCCTTCGACTTCGAGTGGACCAACAAGACCATCATGTACGGTGCTTATGCCCGCACGGTGTCGCCATTTCAGAACTCGGACCTCATGGCGAGCGACGGGCCTCCGCCGCCGGAAGAGCTGAAGCTGCTGGAGCCGTTTCGCGGCCAGGTTCCCAACGAGGTGTTCGTCGCGCCGTTCACGCCGCCGGTCTCGGACGGCTCCGGGCAGGACCGCAGCCTGTTGCGCAAGGCGCAGCAACTGCTCAGCGACGCCGGCCTGCCGATCAAGGACGGCAAGCGGGTGCTGCCGAACGGTGAGATATTCAGGATCGAGTTCCTGCTGGACGAGCCTTCGTTTCAGCCCCACCATGCGCCCTACATCAAGAATCTCGCGACGCTCGGCATCGAAGCGAGCGTGCGCCTCGTCGATGCCGTGCAACACAAGGCGCGCCAGGAAGATTTCGACTTCGACATCACGATCCAGCGCTTCAGCATGTCGGCAACGCCGGGCGACGCCATGCGCGCGTTCTTTTCCTCGCAGGTCGCGGCAACGAAGGGCTCGTACAATCTCGCGGGCGTCGCCAGCCCGGCGATCGATGCCATGATCGAGAAGATCATGGCGGCCGACAACCGCGAGGATTTGACCGTCGCCTGCCGCGCCTTCGATCGCCTGTTCCGCGCCGGCCGTTATTGGGTGCCGCAATGGTATAACAAGACGCACCGGCTTGCTTATTGGGACCAATTCGGCCGTCCGCAGAAGCTGCCGCGTTATGCCAACGGCGTCGGCGCCCCCGACATCTGGTGGTACGATGGCGGCAAGGCCGCCAAGCTCGAGCAGGCGAAACAGCCATGAGCGCCTATATCGCCCGCCGCATCCTGCTGATGATCCCGACCTTGCTCGGGATCCTCTTCGTCTCCTTCATCGTCGTACAGTTCGCGCCGGGCGGGCCGGTCGAGCGCGTGATCGCGCAGCTCTCGGGCGCCGATACCGGCGGGACCTCGCGCATCTCGGGCGGCAGCGACTTTGCGCAGCGCGCCCCTGGGCAGCTAGGGGCCGGTGGTGATGCCATCAACTCGAAATATCGCGGCGCGCAAGGCCTCGATCCCGATTTCATCAAGAAGCTGGAAGTGCAGTTCGGCTTCGACAAGCCGGCCCCGGAGCGCTTCGCGCTGATGGTCTGGAATTTCGCCCGCTTCGATTTCGGCAAGAGCTATTTTCGCGACGTCAGCGTCCTGCAGCTCGTCAAGGAGAAGTTGCCGGTCTCGATCTCGCTCGGCATCTGGCTGACGCTGCTCACCTACCTGATCTCAATTCCGCTCGGCATCCGCAAGGCGGTCAGGGACGGGACGCGCTTCGACACCTGGACGTCGAGCGTGCTCGTGCTCGGCTATGCCATACCCGGCTTCCTGTTCGCGATCCTCCTGATCATCCTGTTTGCCGGCGGTTCGTTCTTCAACTGGTTCCCGCTACGCGGACTGACATCAGACGGCTGGTCGCAGTTTCCGTGGTACTGGAAGATCATCGATTACTTCTGGCATTTGGCGCTGCCGCTGATTGCCATGGGGCTTGGCGCGTTCACCACCATGACGTTCCTGACCAAGAACTCGTTTTTGGACGAGATCCGCAAGCAATACGTGATGACCGCGCGCGCGAAGGGCTGCAGCGAGAATCGGGTGCTCTATGGTCACGTCTTCCGCAACGCGATGCTGATCGTCATCGCCGGCTTTCCCAGCACCTTCATTCACGCCTTCTTCTCGGGCTCGCTTCTGATCGAGACCATCTTCTCGCTGGACGGGCTGGGGCTGCTCAGTTTCGAGAGCGTTCTCAACCGCGACTACCCCGTGGTGTTCGGCACGCTCTTCATCTTTTCGCTCGTCGGCCTCGTGATCAACCTGATCTCTGACCTGACCTATATGTGGATCGATCCGCGGATCGATTTCGAGGCGCGGGAGGTCTGATGACGCTGGCCGCCCCCACCACGCCGATCGAAACCACTGCGAAGTCGCCGCTCGGCAATGCCGTGCCGATCACGCGCAAACCGTTCGTGCCATCGCCGCTCAACAGGCGCCGCTGGCAGAATTTCAAGGCGAACCGGCGCGGCTATTGGTCGTTCTGGATCTTCCTGATCCTGTTTGTGGTGTCGCTGTTCGCCGAGCTGATCGCCAATGATAGGCCATTCCTGATCAAATATGATGGCCACCTCTATTGGCCGTCCGTCGTCACCTATTCGGAAACCACTTTCGGCGGCGACTTCGAAACGGCAGCCGACTATCGCGATCCCTATCTGCAGAAGTTGATCAGGGACAAGGGCGGCAGCATCGTCTGGCCGCTGATCCGCTATTCCTACGATACCCACAATCTCGATCTTCCGACGCCGGCGCCGTCGAAGCCGACCTGGATGCTGACGGAAGCGCAATGCAAGCCTGTCGTCGAAAAGAAAGGCCTCAAGAGCTGCCGCGATCTCGAATACAACTGGCTCGGCACCGACGATCAGGGCCGCGACGTGGTGGCGCGGCTGATCTACGGCTTCCGCATCTCGGTGCTGTTCGGCCTCTGCCTGACCATCGTCTCCTCCGTCGTCGGCATCGCGGCCGGCGCGGTGCAGGGCTATTTCGGCGGCTGGATCGACCTGTTATTCCAGCGTTTCATCGAGATATGGACTGCGATCCCTTCGCTCTATCTGCTGCTGATCCTGTCCTCGGTGCTCGTGCCCGGCTTCTTCGTGCTTCTCGGCATCCTGCTGCTGTTTTCCTGGGTGTCGCTGGTCGGACTCGTGCGCGCGGAATTTCTGCGTGGGCGCAATTTCGAGTATATCCAGGCGGCGCGGGCGCTCGGCGTGTCGAACAAGGTCATCATGTTCCGGCATCTGTTGCCGAACGCGATGGTCGCGACGATGACGTTCCTGCCGTTCATCGTGTCGAGTTCGGTGATGACGCTGACGGCGCTCGATTTCCTCGGGTTCGGACTGCCGCCCGGCTCGCCGTCGCTCGGCGAGCTGCTGTCGCAGGGCAAGTCCAACGTGCAGGCGCCCTGGCTCGGCTTCTCAGGCTTCTTCTCGGTCGCAATCATGCTTTCGCTCTTGATTTTCATCGGCGAGGCCGTGCGCGACGCGTTCGATCCGCGCAAGACGTTCAGGTAAGCCAATGGACGCGATCAACCAACCCCTGCTCAGCGTGCGCGAGCTCTCGGTGGCCTTCCACCAGGGTGGCGCCACCACGCTCGCGGTCGACAAGGTCTCGTTCCAGATCAGGCGCGGCGAGTGCGTGTCGCTGGTCGGCGAGTCCGGCTCCGGCAAGTCGGTCAGCGCGCTCTCGATCCTCAAGCTCTTGCCCTATCCGAACGCCTCGCATCCCTCGGGCAGCATCCGCTTCAAGGGACAGGAACTGATCGACCGGTCGGAGCAGGAGATGCGGGTGATTCGCGGCAGCGACATCTCCATCATCTTCCAGGAGCCGATGACCTCGCTCAACCCCCTGCACACGATCGAGGCGCAGATCGGCGAAATCATCCAGCTGCACAATCCGACCAGCAATGCCGAGGCGCGCAGGCGGACCCTGGAACTGCTGACGCAGGTCGGCATTCCCGAGCCTGAAACGCGGCTGAAGAGCTATCCGCACCAGCTCTCCGGCGGCCAGCGCCAGCGCGTGATGATCGCGATGGCGCTCGCCAACGAGCCGGACCTGCTGATCGCGGACGAGCCGACGACGGCGCTCGACGTCACCGTGCAGGCGCAGATTCTGACGCTGCTTGCGGAGATCCGCGGCCGGCTCGGCATGAGCCTGCTCTTCATCACCCACGATCTCGGCATCGTGCGTCGCATCGCCGACCAGGTCTGTGTCATGAAAGGCGGCGAGATCGTCGAGCAGGGGCCGGTCGAGCAGGTCTTCAAGAGCCCGAAGCATCCCTATACGCGCGACCTGCTCGCCGCGGAACCGAAGCCCGATCCAGCGCCGCCGCAGCCGGATGCGCCGGTGGTGATGTCGGCCGACGACCTGAAAGTCTGGTTCCCGATCAAGCGCGGGTTGATGCGCAAGACGGTCGGCCACATCAAGGCGGTCGACGGTGTCAGCATCGCCGTGCGCAAGGGCGAGACGCTCGGCGTCGTCGGCGAGTCCGGCTCGGGCAAGACCACGCTGGGGCTCGCATTGCTGCGATTGATCTCCTCGAACGGACGCATCGTGTTCCTGGGAAAGGATATCCAGGGCCTGCGCTTCAAGGAGATGCGGCCGTTCCGGCGCGACATGCAGATCGTGTTCCAGGATCCGTTCGGCTCGCTCAGCCCGCGCATGTCGGTCGCCGACATCGTCGCCGAAGGCCTCACCGTGCATCAGCCGCAGCTCTCGCGCGGCGAGCGTGAGGAGCGCGTCGTCAAGGCGCTCGAGGACGTCGGACTGAAGCCGGATACCCGCCACCGTTATCCGCATGAATTCTCCGGCGGCCAGCGCCAGCGCATCAGCATCGCGCGGGCGGTGGTGCTGGAGCCGGATTTCGTCGTGCTTGACGAGCCGACCAGTGCGCTCGACATGCTGATTCAGGCGCAAATGGTCGATCTGCTGCGTGAACTGCAGCGCCGCCGCGATCTCACCTACATGTTCATCTCGCACGATCTGCGCGTCGTCGCCTCGCTTGCCAGCCATCTGATCGTGATGCGTGGCGGCAAGGTGGTTGAAGAAGGCCAGGCCGCCGAGCTCTTCAAGAACCCGAAGACGGATTACACGCGCGCGCTGTTTGCGGCGGCGTTCCGGCTGGAGACGGCGGGGAACGGGTCGGCGGCGACGTAGCCTCCGTCAGAGTCGCTTGATCGCGGTGACCTCGCTGCCGGCTTGCTTAATCCGTGCAATCGCCGGCTCGATCGGCTCGACCACCGTCGCCATGTGATGCGCATTGGCGTGAACCATGGTGCTGCCATTGCGGACGATGGCGACATGCCCCTTCCAGAAAATGAGATCGCCGCGCAGCAAGCTAGTCTGCTCATGCGGCTCCAGCGCGCGACCGAGGCCGGCCTGCTGCATGTCGCTGTCGCGCGGGCAGCCGATGCCCGCTGATGTCAGCGAGACCTGGACGAGGCCGGAGCAATCGACGCCGAGGCTGCTCTTGCCACCCCAGAGATAGGGCGTGCCGACGAAACGCTCGGCGACTGCGACGAAATCCGACTCGCGATGACCAAGCGGGGTGAGATGGGCCTTGGGCAGATATTGTCCGTCGCGTGTCACGGCGAAGCTGCCGTCCTCGCGTGCAACCGCGACCTTCGATCCCATCACCAGCGCGTCTGCCGGCGGCAGCTTGATCGAGGGACCGGGGAAGGCAAAGGTTCGTAGCGCACTGACCATGTGGGTCGGCGCGGCCGCGGGCTTCATCAGCGCTGCATCCGGCAGCCAGCCGACATAGCCGTCAAGGGAGAGCTGACCCCACGCCCAGCCTTCGCCGTTGCGGTCGTAGATCGTGACGCGCTCGCCGCACAACGCTTGCGTCATCAGCATCGCATTCGGCGACGGCTGTTCGCGCACGGGCGCGATCGCCTCGATTATCTCGAATTCCTCGCCCGTGACGAAGCGATCCGCCTGCACCTTGCCTTCGAGATACTTTGCGGCAAGGTCGCCGCGCGCCGGTGTCAGCCTCGAATCGAGTCCCGGATCACGCATAGCGCTCGCTCAGCAATGTGTAGATCGCGCGCGCGGCCTGGCACTCGCCGCCCTCGGGGCGTGCGGGCTTCGCCGACGGCGTCCAGCCGTAGATGTCGACATGCAGCCAGCTCCTGGCGTGCTCGACGAAGCGTTGCAGGAACAGCGCGCAGATGATCGAGCCGGCAAAGCCGCCGGATGGTGCGTTGGTGATGGTGGCCGTCTTGGAGTCCAGCCACGCATCGTAAGGCGGCCACAGCGGCATGCGCCACAACGGATCGTTCTCGCTCACCGCGCATCGTGCGACGTCGGCGGCAAGCGTCTCATCACTGGTGTAAAACGGCGGTAAATCCGGCCCCAGCGCGACGCGTGCCGCTCCCGTCAACGTGCCGAGATCGATCAGCAGGTCCGGCTTTTCCTCGTCCGCAAGCGCCAGCGCGTCGGCGAGCACCAGCCGCCCCTCCGCGTCCGTATTGCCGATCTCGACCGTGATGCCCTTGCGCGAGGTGAAGATGTCGAGCGGGCGGAAGGCATTGCCCGCGACCGCGTTCTCCACGGCCGGTATCAGCACACGCAGTCGCACCTTCAGCTTCGCATCCATCACCATGCGCGCCAGCGCCAGCACGTTGGCGGCGCCTCCCATGTCCTTCTTCATGATCAGCATGCCGCTCGACGGCTTCAGGTCGAGCCCACCGGTGTCGAAGCAGACGCCCTTGCCGACCAGCGTCACCTTGGGATGAGCCGGGTCGCCCCAGCCCATGTCGATCAGCCGCGGCGCGCGGTCCGAGGCCATCCCGACGGCGTGGATCAGCGGAAAATTCGTCTTCAAGTCGTCACCGATGGTGCAGGCAAAGCTTGCGCCGAATTCGGCGGCGAGATCCTTCGCGGTTGCGGCCAGCTCCTCCGGCCCCATGTCGTTGGCCGGCGTGTTGATGAGGTCGCGCGCCAGCATCGCGGCGTCCGCGATGCGGTTGATCTCGGTCGCGTCGACGCCGTCGGGCGGCACGAGCCGGACCTCGGGGCGATCGGCCTTGCGGTACCGGGCGAAGCGGTAGCTGCCGAGCGCGAAGGCGAGTGCGGCGAGCCGTGCATCGTGCGGCGCATTGGCGAAGCGATAAATGCCCGGCGGCAGCAGGCCGGGCAGGGCGCCCGGTCGGAACAGGTCGCGCGATCTTGCACCCTCGTCCTCGAGTCCGAACAGCACTTGCGCGATCGCGCCATCGGGCGCGGGCAGCGCGAGATAGCCGCCCGGCTTTGCGGTAAAGGCGCTCGCAGTGGCGAACTGGCGTTGCACCGCGGGTAGCCGCCCGGCGACCTGATCCCAGCTCGACTTGGTGACGAAGGTGATCGGAATGGCGGTAGTCGACGTCTCGAAGACAGAAGGCATTGGCGGGTCCGGATCGTCAGATCGAGCGGGTCATACGAACGGACGAGATTTCGCAGAGTTTTGCCGCCGCTGCAATCCGCTTTGCTGCCATCGTTCAGTGATCCGCTACTCGCAGCAAAGGGGCCATGCTAGGTTCCGGCGACGGCCGTCGGTGCGAAGATCTCCGACGACAAAGCCGGCTGGGAGGAAATGCAATGGAATTTGTGTGGAGCGTGGTCACATTCATCGGCCAGGCGGTGGAGGCGATTTTTGGCTATGTCGAGCATCATCATTGGATATTCGCGTTCCTTGCCGGTGGTTACGTCTTCTATCTCCACGACCGCTCCGTTCACGCGCGGTTCGATGCTTTAGACAAGCGCATTGACGAAATCCGCAAGCGGCTCGCCATCGAATATTGATCGGGTGAGCGAAACCATCATCGGGAAGGCTCCGTATCTCATGCTGAGAGCTGCCGTTCACGCGAGCAGCCGCAGGGCTTTTCTAGCGTTGCGGTTGTGGCATTATTGGCCAATATTTTAGATTGTGTCGTGCGGTTCTGCACGTGGCGAGAGTCTATTCTTACCCCAGCTCATCTCGTCGCGGGCTGATACCGGTCTGAACCTTATCGTCGAAGGCATTTCTCTCATCGTTTGCGCGGCGCGGCATTCGCAAATAAGCGACGCAAAATGGATAGATCGTTCGTCATCGTACAGATTCCCGACCTGCATCTGGACGGGTCGGGTCGGCTGCTTGCGACGATCGAGACGCTCAATGCCGCAATTCGCGAGAGGATGGCGGACTTCGCGGGCATTCCCGATCGCATCCTGCTGATCACCGGCGATATCGTGGACGACCCGACGCCGCCTGCGCTCGAGGAAGCGCTCGCCGTCATTGCGTCCTTCCGGCAGACCGGGCTGTTCACCGACATCCAGGCAATTGCCGACAATCACGACGTCAAGCGACCGAGCCAGCGTGCAGGCCGCCACGACGTCTATGATTACCTGCATTTGCCGCAGACCTCGAAGAGCGTCTACTACCGTCAGGCCGGCCTCGATCTGGTGCTGCTGGATTCGAACCGCGCGAGCCTCACGACGCTCGCGAGCGGCAACGTCGACCGGAGCGCCTATAGCGCCATGGTTTCGGATTCCGCGCGGCTGAGCGTCGAACTCGCGGGCAGCCTCGGGTCGGGCGGCCGCGCCGATTATGCCGAACCGGCGGAAAACCTCGTGCGCGTTCTGGCGCTGCACCATCATCCACTGCCGCAGGCGACCGGAGAAGGAAACCGGTTTCTCGGCGTACCCGACGAGCCGCTGATGTAGCTCGCCGCGCCCGCGACCTTCCTCGAAGCGGCGACATCGCTCAACGTCGATCTGGTTCTGCACGGACACCGGCATGTTGAAGGGCTGACGCGCTATTCGATTCCCGACCCGCGCGCCACATCGAGCGAGAGCGATGAAGCATTCTGGCGCACGATCTACGTCTTGTCCTGTCCGTCATCGACCGGGCAGGCCGGTGACGACGCCGGCTTCAACGTCATCCATTTTCGGACCGATGTCCCACCTGATGTCCCATGGCGCCGCACCGAGTTTCGCTTCGCGATCGCCCGCTACTCACGTCCGCGCAAGGATGGTGTCTTCAGGCCGCTCGATTCAAACCTGTCGCACGGCGTCGTCGGGCTGCCGGCCGGGCGGGATCTTTCCCGAGATCCGGCCATCCAGTCGGGCATCGAGATCGACGTATGCACGACGCTGAAACGGGATCAGGTCGCGGCATTCGCCCGCCGGCTCCTGCTGCGCGGCGCCTTCTATGCCGATGGCGAGGTGGATTGGGCCGATTTGCTCCACGTCGCGACCTCTCACGCCTGGGAGGATCTCGAAAGCAAGTTCTCGAGATATGCACGACGAGTTTCAGATCGACGAGCTCCGCGCGAGGCGTCTGGTCAATCGGGACGATCTTCTGCGCGAATTGCCGAGGGTCGTGCGCCCGGGCATCGATGTCGAGATCGAGACGCGGCAACGACTGCAATTGCTGCGGGACCTCAACGAGCAGGCGAAGGCGCTCGGCCTCGATCCGGGTCTCGGCGGCGAGATGCCGCCGCAGACGCCGCAGTGACGGGCGCGGGTCGGGAGCATTAACCGGCCGTTAGGGTTAACAGTCTATTGCTGGCGCGTTCGGCTCGATCAATCGGCTCGAGAGTCAAAGCGTCATGCGTCAACGGTTCAGTCGTGAACGGTTCAGTCTTGGACGGCTCAGCCTTGGAAGGCTCAGCCTTGGACGGCTTCTTGCGTCCACGTCGCTGGTGGCGGCGGTGGCCATGGGCCTCGGCGGCTGCACGGCGATGTCGAAACTCTCCGACGTTACCGGCTCGGTCGGGCCGCGGGCGGAAGCCGCTCCCACCGATCCCGCGCGGGCTGCCGAAGTCTATGGCGAGCGCTATCGTGCCAATCCCAAGGACGCCGACGCGGCGCTCGCCTACGGCCAAGCGCTACGCGCCAACGGCCAGCGCGCCCAAGCCGCCGCCGTGCTCGAGCAGGCGACCATCGCCAATCCCGGCAACAAGGCGCTGATGGCCCAATACGGCCGCGCGCTCTCCGACAACGGCAATTTCCAGCAAGCCTTCGACGTGCTGTCGAAGGCGCATTCGCCCGATAACCCGGATTGGCGCCTGCTCTCGGTGCAGGGTACCGCGCTCGATCAGATGGGCCGTCACGAGGAAGCGCGCTCCTATTATGCGAGTGCCCTCAAGATCGCGCCTGGCGATCCCGGCGTGCTCTCCAATCTCGGCCTGTCCTACATGTTGTCGAGAGATCTGCCGAAGGCCGAAGACGCGCTGCGGCAAGCCTATGCCTCGCCGCACGCAAGCGCGCGGGTGCGGCAGAATCTCGGTCTGGTCGTCGGTCTCCAGGGCCGCTTCGCCGAAGCCGAGACCATCGTGAAGGCGGACCTACCGCCCGACCAGGCTGCGGCCAATGTCGCCTATCTCAAGGAAATGCTGACCCGCAGCGACGTCAGGCGGGGTGCGCCGAAGCGGACCCCGGTCGCCTCGCTCGGCCAGTCCGACTGATCAGACGTGATCGTCCAATCTTGAGGGCAGCCGCGGACCGTATGCGGTCCACGTCTAATGTCATTGCATCTCGGTGACCTTGATGCCGGTCGGTCCGAGAATGACGACGAACAGCACCGGCAGGAAGAACAGGATCATCGGTACCGTCAGCTTCGGCGGCAGTGCAGCTGCCTTCTTCTCGGCTTCGTTCATGCGCATGTCGCGGTTTTCCTGCGCCATCACCCGCAAGGAGTGGCCGAGCGGGGTGCCGTAACGCTCCGCCTGCTGGAGCGCGAGACATACCGACTTGACGCCCTCGAGTCCGGTGCGCCGCGCGAGGTTCTCGTAGGCGACCTTGCGATCCTGCAAATAGGACAGCTCGGCCGTGGTCAGGGTGAACTCCTCGGACAGCGCGATCGACTGGCTCACGATTTCGACCGCGACCTTCCGGAACGCCATTTCGACTGACATGCCGGATTCGATGCAGATCAGGAGCAGGTCGAGCGCATCGGGAAAGGCGCGCTTGATCGAGAGTTGGCGCTTGGAGATCGCGTTCCTGAGGAACAGCATAGGGGCCTGAAGTCCGAGATAGGCCGCACCGACGCAGATGCCGATCTTGATCGGCATCGACTGCTGCATATGCGCGATCAGGAACACGTAGACGACCGAACCGACGAACAGCACGATCGGGGCAACCAGGCGGGCAAACAGGAAGGTGATGTAGGGCGCCTGGCCTCGATAGCCCGCCATGATGAGCTTGTCCCGCGCAGCTTCCTGCGCGAGCCATTTGGTCAGGTTGAAGTCATCGACGACCTTCGAGACGAGCTGCTTCGGCGTCTGACGCAGCGAGACTTTTTCACTCTTGTGGAGGCGCTCGCGCTCGCGCTGCCGAATGCGCTCACGTTCGTTCGCCACCGCCTTCATGCGCTTGGAAAGGCCTTCGCCGGCGAACAGCGGCATCACCAGTGTATAGACGGTGGCACTGGCGGCAATGGCCGCCAGCAGCATCGTCATGAAGTGGACGTCGTGAAGTTTCGCAACGAGGAACTCTACCATTGAGGCACCATCAGAAGTCGAAATTGATCATCTTCTTCATCACCATGATGCCGATCGACATCCAGACGACGCAGCCGACCAGCATGAGCTGGCCGGTGGGATGAGTCCAAAGCGTCGAGATGTATCCCGGCGTCGTGAGGTAGACGAGGAACATCACGATCGGCGGCAGCGAGCCGATGATGCCGGCCGAGGCCTTGGCTTCCATCGACATCGCCTGGATCTTCTCTTTCATCTTCTTGCGGTCGCGCAGCACTTTGGAGAGGTTACCGAGCGCTTCGGAGAGGTTGCCGCCCGATTTCTGCTGGATCGAGATGACGATGCCGAAGAAATTGGCCTCGGGCAGCGGCATGCGATCGTAGAGTCGCGTGCAGGCCTCGCCGAGCGGCATGCCGATCGCCTGCGTCTCGATGATGGACAGAAATTCGGAGCGCAGCGGCTCTGGCGCGTCGGCGGCGACGACCTTGATCGATTCGAACAGCGGCAGGCCCGCCTTGATGCCGCGGACGATCACGTCGACAGCGTCGGGCAGCGCCTTCAGGAATTTGGCCTCGCGGCGCTTCTTCAGGAACCCGAGCGCCCAGCGGGGCAGACCCAAGCCGCCGGCAAAGGCGAAGCCGGCGGCACCGAGCAGGCCACCGCCGACGAACAAGGCGACTGCAAACAGCACGCCCGCCACGACGGCGGACACGATCCAGAATTTCTGCGGCGTCCAGTCGAGGCCGGCCTGCGACAGGCGAACACTGAGCGGTACGCTCTTCTCCTGCTGGCGCCGCGCCTCGAGATCCTTGAGCGAGGTTTCGACCTGCTCGCGCCGCGAGCGCTGCGTCTTCTCGGCCGCGCGGGCCGTGGGCGCCTCGGCCCGCGAGATCGAGGCGCGGCGGCTCTCGGCCTTCCGTTCCCCGGACAGCATTGGATAAAGGAAGACCCAGGCGAGGCCGCCGACGGTGGCGGTGGCAAGGAAGGCGAGGGCAAGGACTTGCATGTTCATGGCTGCGCTGACCTGCTCACGTCGGGGGCGCCACTTCCGCGGCGTCTAGCGCCGCGGCAAGGCGCTTCTCTTCGCCGTAATAGCGGGCGCGTTCCCAGAATTTCGGGCGGCCGATTCCGGTCGACCGGTGCCGGCCGATGATCTTGCCGTTGGCGTCCTCGCCGACCATGTCGTAGAGGAAGACGTCCTGGGTGATAATGGTGTCGCCTTCCATGCCCATCACTTCGGTGATGTGGGTGATGCGGCGTGAACCGTCGCGCAGGCGTGCGGCCTGGACGATGACGTCGATCGAGGCGCAGATCATCTCGCGGATGGTGCGTGAAGGCAGGGAGAAGCCGCCCATCGTGATCATGGATTCGCAGCGCGATAGCGCCTCGCGGGGATTGTTGGCGTGCAGCGTGCCCATCGACCCGTCATGGCCGGTATTCATGGCCTGGAGCAGGTCGAACGCCTCGGGTCCGCGGACTTCGCCGACGATGATGCGCTCGGGACGCATACGCAGGCAGTTGCGCACCAGCTCGCGCATGGTGACCTGGCCCTCGCCCTCGATGTTGGGCGGGCGGGTTTCCAGTCGCACCACGTGCGGCTGCTGGAGCTGGAGTTCGGCGGCGTCTTCGCAGGTGATGACGCGCTCGTCGTGTTCGATGTAGTTGGTCAGGCAGTTGAGCAACGTGGTCTTGCCCGAGCCGGTACCACCGGAGATCAGCACGTTGCAGCGAACGCGGCCGATGATCTGGAGGATTTCCGCGCCCTCCGGCGAGATTGCGCCGAACTTGACGAGCTGATCGAGCGTCAGCTTGTCCTTCTTGAACTTGCGGATCGTGAGCGTGGGGCCGTCGATCGACAGCGGCGGCACGATGGCATTGACGCGGGAGCCGTCGGCCAGGCGCGCGTCGCAGATCGGCGAGGATTCGTCGACGCGTCGGCCGACCTGGCTGACGATACGCTGGCAGATGTTGAGGAGCTGCTGATTGTCGCGGAAGCGGATACCGGTGCGTTGGATCTTGCCGGCAACCTCGATATAGACGGTGTCGGCGCCGTTGACCATGATGTCGGCAATATCGTCGCGCGACAACAGCGGCTCCAGCGGACCGTAGCCGAGGACGTCGTTGCAGATGTCGTCGAGCAGCTCTTCCTGCTCGGCGATCGACATCACGATGTTCTTGATCGCGATGATCTCGTTGACGATGTCCCGGATTTCCTCGCGCGCGGACTCCGAATCGAGCTTGGCGAGCTGGGCGAGATCGATGGCCTCGATCAGCGCGCCGAAGATGGTCGCCTTGACCTCGTAATAATTGTCCGAGCGGCGGGCTTCCATGGTCGGCGCAGGCCTCGCCGGGGCGAGCGGCGGCGAGGAGACTGCCGGCGGCGGCGGCACGCGCGACACGGCGGGCGCCGGAGCCTGGGCAGGCTCTGGCGACACGGCACCGGGCTTTGGGGCCCGGGTGTCGGCGTCTGTTCCGCTACGCTTACCGAACACTTAAAAACTCCATGCGGCGACCTATTTTCCCCGCAACTTGTCAATCAGGGGTGAAAGCAGAGACGACTTTTGCTTCTTCGTTTCGCTGCGGCCGGTCAGGCGCTGGGCGATCTGAAGGAACATCTCGATCGACTTATGGTTGGCCGAGATCTCCGCGATCATCTGGCCGTTATTGGCCGCCGAGCCGAAGATCTGCGGCTCGAACGGGATCGAGACGACCGGCTGGCTCTCGATCGCCTTGGCGAACTCCGCCGCGGCGATTTCGGGCCGTTTCGGCACGCCGACCTGGTTCAGGCAGTAGAGCGGCGGCCGGTCGTTGGGGCGCGCGGCCTTCAGGAGATCGAACATGTTCTTGGTGTTGCGCAAATTGGCGAGGTCGGGCGCCGCCACGATCAGGATGTCGTCCGCTCCGATCAGGGCGCGTTTTGTCCAGCCCGACCATTGGTGCGGAACGTCGAGCACGATGCAGGGCATGGTGGAGCGCAGCGTGTCGAACACGGCATCGAAGGCATCGGCGCCGAAATCATAGACCCGGTCGAGCGTCGCCGGCGCCGCCAGCAGGCTGAGGTGGTCGGTGCATTTCGACAGCAGGCGGTCGATGAAGGCGGTATCGACGCGATCCGGCGAGAACACGGCATCGGCAATACCCTGTGGCGGATCCTGGTTATAGTCGAGCCCGGCAGTGCCGAAGGCGAGGTCGAGGTCGGCGACGACCGCGTCCATCGCGAGATCGCGGGCGATCGCCCATGCGACGTTGTGGGAAATGGTTGACGCGCCGACGCCGCCCTTGGCGCCGACCACGGCGATGATACGGCCGACGGCCTTGGCTTCCGGCGCCGAGAACAGGTTGCAGATCGAGCGCACGACGTCGATCGCGCCGACCGGCGCGAGCACGTAGTCGCTGACGCCGCGGCGCACCAGCTCGCGGTAGAGCATGACGTCGTTGATGCGGCCGATCACGACCACGCGGGTGCCGGCGTCGCAGACGGTCGCGAGATGGTCGAGCCCGCCCAGGAGGTCGTTGCGGCCGTCGCTTTCGAGCACGATCACGTTCGGCGTGGGTGCCGAGCGGTAGGCTTCCACCGCAGCCGCCATACCGCCCATCTGGATCTTCAGATGGGCCTTGCCGAGACGGCGATCTTCGCCGGCCGACTGCACGGCGGCCGCCGTTTCCACGGTCTCGCAGAAAGCCTGGACGGAAACGCGGGGCGCAGGCGCAATATGCTCCTCGACCGGCGGGAGCGATGCCTCGGACTGTTCTTCTTGGGGCTGGCGAGCGTAGCTGATCATTTGCCGGTGTCGCTGAGTTTGGCCCTGTCGGCCTCAGGATAGGCGACCGCCGTCGGCATTCCCTTGCGATACTTCTCGAACGCGGCGGTGCGCCGCGGCGTGTAGGACGGCGTTTCGGGCCGCGGCTGCTCGAGATCCGACGGATTGTCGACCATCGCCGCAAGGTTGCGCTGATAAGCGCAGCCGTAATTGTAATAGTCCTTGTTCTCGAACCAGCTCTTGTTCTTCATCGAAGGGCCGATGTCTTCCGGCCACAGGCCGCAGGGACCCGCGACCGCGGCGATCTTGGAATAGGTGAGCCGGATCGGCGGCAGGAATCGCTTGTCTTCCGGTTGGTAAGAGCGGGCGCTGATACCGCGCGGCGGAACGCCCGCCGCCGACAGCATTGCCTGGATTTCGCGCATGGTGTCCGCGACCGGACGCGCGTTGGGCGTGCCGGACGGTACGTCGATCCGGATCGCGCCGGTGCCTTCGTGCATCCAGGCCGACGCGACGCCCATCACGTCGGCGCGCTGGGCCGCGGTCAAGCCGCCGCGGGTATGGCCGACGAAGACGACGATGGAGCGATTCTGCTCCTCGATCGCGATCGGATGGCGCTGCTTGTAGTCGTCGGGAATGGAGGCCGTGACCGCTTCGTCGTGCTGGCAACCGCCAAGGGCGAGCGCCATGCCGACGAGCGCGCCGCCGAGGTGGATGGCGCGTCTGCGAATCTGGGGTGGTCTAGTGATCTTCATGAAGTCCCCGTTCCGCCTCAGTCGGTGATGAAGCCGTAGGTGCCGCGGTAGTTCTTGGTCGGTTCGGTCCGGCCGGGCACGCCGTAGATGCGGTTGATGTTGCCGAGCAGCTCGGCCTGCGGATCCGCGGGCGCGGAGAAGCCATCATCCGGCCGCGACAGATCCTTTTGTGCAACTGCGCGAACGATGTAGGGCGTCACGATCACGACCAGCTCGCTCGCGTTGTTGACGAAGTCGCGGCTACGGAACAGCGTGCCGAGGACCGGGAGCTGCATCAGACCCGGCAGTCCGCTGACCGCCTGCTTGGTCTGCTGCTGGATCAGGCCGGCCATCGCCATCGCGCCGCCTGAGGGAATTTCCAGCGACGTTTCTGCGCGGCGGGTCTTGATCGAGGGCACCGTGAGCGAGTTGACCGAGGTCGAGGTCACGGCCTGGGACAGCGTGATCGCGTTTTCGTTCGAGAGCTCGGACACCTCGGTCATCACCCGCAGGCTGATCTTGCCTTCGGTGAGAACGACGGGGGTGAAGTTGAGCGAGATGCCGAACTTCTTGAAGCTGATCTGGGTGGTACAGACGTGCGTGGTGGGGTCGCACGCATAGCCCGCAGGCACCGGGAATTCACCGCCGGCGATGAACGTTGCCGATTCACCGGAGATCGCGGTCAGGTTCGGTTCGGCCAGCGTTCGGATCACGCCCGCGGTCTCCATCGCACGCAGCGTGGCCTGCACCGACGGGGCCCCGCCGAACTTCGTGGTCAGGTTATTGCCGTCGACGAGGTTGTGGCCGAGAGCCGTGAACGGATTGGAGTTGCTGAAGCTGACGACCGAGGTGCCGTAGCTGAGGTTGGCGGTGAGGTCGATTCCGAGCTGCTTGACGATGCTGCGCTGCACTTCGGCGACAGTCACCTTGAGCATGACCTGGTCGCGGCCGCGGACCACGATCGAGTTCACGACCTTCTCGGGGCCGCCCGCGAGGCGCACGGCGAGGTCGTTGGCCTGCTGGGCTTCGGCTGGATTCGCGGCCGAGCCGGTCAAGATGATACCGTCGCCTAGCCCGTCGATCTGGATGTCCGAGTTCGGCAGGACCTGTTTCAGCGCGGCCCGCACGCCGTTGAGGTCGCGCTTGACCGCGATGTCATAGGCCGCGATCTGCTGGCCGGCGGAATCGAAGAACACGATGTTGGTCTGCCCGATCGAGGCGCCGATGATGTAGGCGCGCTGCGCCGAGCGGACGACTGCATTGGCGATCTTAGGATCGGCGACAAGCACGTCCTTGATGTCGCGCGGAAGGTCGATCACGATCGACTTGCCGATGCCGAGCGAGAGGAATCGCGCGTTCATCTGACCGTCGGCCGCAGCCTGCGCCACCGGGCGATAGTCGGCGGCGACCACAGGGGTCAGCACCGGGTTGAGCGCGAGCGCGACGGCGGCCGAAAACGACAGGGCGCGGACCACAGGGGTTCGCATCGTCGCCAAATTCGCCCTGCATTTCATGTCGACAGTCCTCATCGTGCCTTCGCCGTCGAGCTTGGGATACCGTACCGAATGATCGAGATGCCATCGCGCTTCTGCGTGGAATCATCGAGCGTGATCTCGCTCAGCTTGACGTCGACGATGCTGCGCAACGCGAGCGACAGCGTGCCGCTCTGACGTGCGGAGGAGAGCGTCGCAGTCTGCGCGGGATTGAGCTCGAGGGTGACGGTCTTGCCAACCACCGCGTTCTGGCCGTCCTTCTCCTTGGGAGCCTGGTCGATGGCCAGGACGCGGATATTGGCCAGGATGATCTCGGACGTGATGACATCAGGAGCGCCGCTGCTCTGGTCCGGGTTCTTGAGACGGCGCGTCAGAAGCACGTCGACGCGATCGTTGGGGAGGATGAAGCCGCCTGCGCCGGTTTCTGGCGAGATCTCGGTCGAGATCGCCCGCATGCCGGTGGGCAGGATTGCCGCCATGAAGCCGGAGCCTTCGGCCTTGACCAGCTTCTGGTCACGGATCGGCTCACCCTGGATGAAGGGGGATCGTGCGATCGAGCCGGTGACCTGGGTTACCCCCTCGGGGCGCTCGTTGCGGCGGATGAAGGTGGTGCTGGCGGTCGCGGACGGCCAAGTCTGCCATTGCACGTCTTCCGGCTTGACTGTCTGGCCGAGGCCGATGTCGTTCTTGGCGACCAGGACGTCGACGGTGGGAAGCTGCGCGACTGGAGCCGGAGGCGGTGCAGAATTGTCCGAACCGCTCGCCAGATACGCGGCGACACCGCCGGCGCAGATGGCGACCGTCAGGACGACAATGCGTGCCCTATTCATACGCTTCACTTTCCAACAAACGCCGCGACGCTGACGCCGCCGTAATCGGCAGTTGACCAGCTATTCGTCAAAGCATGGTTAATGAGGCGTATCTAAATCGCCTTAACGCCGGGTTGACCCGATGCGTTCAGCGCAATGCGAGGTGAGCGAGATCGATCGCCTTCACCCATTCGGTCTCCGGGTAGACCATCAGCGCGCTCAGTGCGAGCGCGATGCCGTAGGGAATGCCGCTCTCCTTGGCGTGCAGTCGCGCCAGCCAGGTCTGGCCGGCCAGACCGTAAGGCAGCGGCCACTGCCGGAACTGGAGCAGGAGCAGCGTCAGCGCCCCGCCAATCAGCGAGGCGTAGAGCAGGAAGTTCATCAGCTGTGGGAACCCGAGCCAGAGTGCGACGGAGGCCGCTACCTTGGCATCGCCGCCGCCAACCCAGCCCATCGCAAAACAGGTGAAGGCCACGACCAGGACGAGCGCGCCGGCCCCGACATGGCTCAGCATGTCGTAAGGTGCCATGCCACCGGCGAGAGCGAGCGCGAAAAAGCCGGCGACCAGCGCCAGCGATACGCGGTTCGAGATTGTCATCGTGAAGAGATCGCTCGCGGCGGCAAACGCCATCAGGGCCGGGAAGAGCAGAAGGCGCGCAAGGTCGAGGATCATGGGCTGCGTCTTGAGGTTTGCCGCGGAGCTGGCGTCGCCGGATTCTAGCCGGCAGTGCTAAACAAACCGAAAACGGCGGCAGCGGTCCCGATGGGCGGAACCAGCCGAAGGCGTGCTCACCAGAGGAACGCGATGCGTGCGGCGAGCGCGACCGTTGCAAGCAGCAGGGCCAGACAGACCCAGTAAGCCGGCGAGCCGGTCTGCGCGGCCTCCGCCGCGTTTGCCGCGACTGCGGCATCGGTTCTGTACTTGCTGAACGCCACTGGAACTCGCCGTCTGAAAAACAAAGGCCCCGGAGACCCGGGGCTTTTGCCGTCGTTCGTCGATGGCTTACTTCAGCGAGCTGCTGATCGAGGTGAACTTGGCGTTCAGCGTGGTGCCGAGATTGTTGACGACGGTGATGATGGCCAGCGCGATGCCGGCGGCGATCAGACCGTATTCGATGGCGGTGGCGCCGGATTCATCTTTCGCGAAACGCGCAATCAGGTTCTTCATGAACAAAACTCCATCTGGGGTGGGATCGCCTCGTTCGGCGTGTGCTTGACGCAACGACCATGAGATCCGAGCTCTTTCGGGAGAGTTAATTCGATCGGGCAAACCCGCTTGCCGCCGGCCAGAGTGAATTTCGCCTTAAGGCAGCCAGCTGCAATTTGTTCCGGTTCCGGATGTGCAGCAGGCTCAGCACCGGCTTCACCGTCCCTTAAATTTGGGGGAGTACGCGTAGGCGGGACCAGCAATTCGCAAGAGAGGCGACAATGTCGAGCCTGCCCATGGAAATCGCCCTGATGCTCGGCGAGACCATCGCGAAGGTGATCCCCACGACCTTCGCGCTCGCGGTGGTCTTCACCGTGCTCGAGCATGTCTGGGCCTGCAATCCCGGCGTGCCCTGGTGGCGCAAGCGGGAGATCGTCACGGACATCTGCTACTGGTTTGTCGTTCCGGTGTTCGCACGCGTCATGCGGATCAGCCTTCTGATCGTCGGTGCGAGCTTCGTCTTCAACATCCATGATGCCGACGGGCTCATCGCCTTCTACGACAATGGCCACGGCCCGCTGGCGCTATTGCCCCTCTGGGTCCAGGCCATGCTGTTCCTGGTGCTGTCTGATTTCATGCTGTACTGGCTGCACCGGCTGTTCCACGGCGGCGGGTTCTGGAAATACCACGCGATCCATCACTCCTCGGAGGAGATCAGCTGGATTTCTGCGGCCCGCTTCCATCCCGTCAATCTCGTGCTCGGTACCATCGCGGTTGACGTCGTGCTTCTGATGGCCGGCATTTCGCCGAACGCCATGGTCTGGCTCGCCCCGTTCACGACCTTCCATTCGGCCTTCGTGCACGCCAACCTGAACTGGACCTTCGGGCCGTTCAAATATGTGCTGGCGACGCCGGTGTTCCACCGTTGGCACCACACCGCGCTAGCAGAGGGCGGCGACACCAATTTTGCCGGCACGTTCCCGATCTGGGACTTGCTGTTCGGCACTTTCCGCATGCCCGAGGGGCAACTGCCGCAGGATTACGGCAAGGATGAAGCCACCATGCCGAAGGAAATCGGAGGGCAGCTTGCCTATCCGTTCCGCCGCTAGGTTCTCGAGGGCCGCGAAACGCCAGTCCGTTCAAACAATAGTCGGCGAATTTGCGGAACGTTCACGAATTGCGGGCAGGTTAGCCGGGTCGGGCACCGGCTCGGCTGTTATCTGATCGCTTCTGCCGGTTTGTGACGTCCCGGGGGTAAGAGTATGCGTAAACAATTGCTGCGCCGTCATGCGCGCGTCTGTCTTCTGGTTGCAGCCGCGGTGCTGGCATCGCCGGCTGCCGTCGTTGCCGAGTCCGCCGATACCATCGCCGTCAATGTCGACCAGGCCAAGCTGGTGCGGTTGCCTGGCAAGGTGGCAACTATCGTGGTCGGCAATCCCCTGATCGCCGACGTCACGCTCCAGCCCGGCGGCATGATCGTCGTCACCGGAAAGGGCTATGGCGCCACCAATTTCATCGCGCTCGACCGGGGCGGCGAGATCCTGGTCGACCGCCAGATCCAGGTCGAAGGTCCGACCGATCGGCTCGTTACCGTCTATCGCGGCATCGAGCGCGAGTCCTATAGCTGCGCGCCGCTTTGCCAGCGCCGCGTGACGCTCGGCGACAGCGACACCTACTTCAACAGCGCGATGAGCCAGGCCGGTTCGTTGAGCAGCTCGGCCAGCGGCAGTGCCGGTGCGGGTGCCAAGACGAATTGACCAAGACGAACTGACCAAGACCAGCCAGCGAGTTTGATTTGCGGGTTTGGCGGGACAAGGATCGTCCCCACCCGGCGCACGCGCGCGAGTCTCACTCTCCGTGTCCTCGTCTCCATGCCCTCGTCTGCATGTCCTCGCCGCCATGGCCTGGGTCGTTTGCGGTTAACCCGCCCTTAACGGCCCGGGCCGCCGGGTGCGGATCGCCTGAAACACTTAAACAATCAGTTTCCGCTATTGAACATGGCAGATGATTGCTGCTGCTGCTGGGGAATTTGATGCCTTCGCCTGCACCTACGAGATTCACGCTCCTCGCCATGCTGCGTCGGTTTCGCGTCAGCCGCCGCGGCTCCGCAGCCGTCGAGTTCGCGCTCGTCGCGCCGATGTTCTTCGCGTTGCTGTTCGCCATCATCGAGTCGGCGCTGATGTTCTTGGCGAGCCAGGTGCTCGAGAGTGCCTCGCAGAATTCTGCGCGCGTGCTGCTGACCGGGCAGGCGCAAGGCGGCACGCTAACGGCTTGCGCGGTCTCCGGCGTCAGCACACCCTGCTCGCAAACCACGTTCAAGGCTTACGTCTGCAGCCAGATCCCGGCTCTGTTTGATTGCAGCAAGCTCTACGTCGACGTCGTGAGTACAAACTCGTTCGGAGCGCTAAGCCTCACCAATTATGGCAATTCCTGCAACTTCAATCCAACCGGCGTGCAGTACAGTGCCGGGGCCGCTAACCAGGTCGTCGTGGTGCGGCTGTTCTATCAGTGGCCGCTCTTCGTCACTGGCCTTGGCTTCAACATGGGCTGCGGCAACAAGCGGCTGCTGATTGCGACCGCGGCCTTCAAGAATGAACCCTTCTGAGACAGATGGACCCGAGTGGACAGATGCAGGCGATCGCGAATATCTGGAGGAATGCCCGTAGCTCCGTGCGCGACTTCGTCGCCGACAGGCGTGCGATCGCGGCGACCGAGTTCGCGGTCATCGTGCCGCTAATGCTGGTGATGTTCTTCGGGACCGTCGAGTTTTCATCGGCCGTCGCGATCAATCGCAAAGTCACAATGATTGCACGGACTCTGTCCGATTTGACGTCGCAGTCGACGGGGGTCGACGATCCTGCCATGCAGGACACGTTCACGGCAAGCATATCGATGATCATGCCGTACGACGCCACGCTCGTGAACGGCACGGTCCTTCAGATCCAAATCGACTCAAGCAAAGTCGCCAAGATTCAATGGAGCAAGTCCGCCACCATTGCGAACGGGGCGACGCAGGCCACGCTGACGGCTCCGCCTCCGACTCTGACACCTGGTACCACGGTCACCTCGATGATTCCGCCAACGCTCTTGATCGCGTCCACCTACCTCATTTTCAGCCAGGCGAGCTACGTGTACACACCTTCTGTCAAGTTCGTCCTGAAGTCGGGCATCACGCTGAGCGATGTCTCCTACACGCGGCCGCGCCAGGTCACCTGCGTTCGTTACAACAATGCAGCGTGTTGAGATCTGCGAGCAAATAGCGGAATGAAAAAGGCCGGGCATCGCGCCCGGCCTTTTTGTTATTTGTTCGCTCGAGCCGATCGGGGCCCGTAAGCGGTAGGCTCAGCCGGCGGAGCGAAGGTTGTCCGCTGCCGACTTGCCGGAACGGCGGTCGGCCACGATCTCGTACGAGATCTTCTGACCTTCGCGCAGCGTGCCGAGGCCTGCACGCTCCACAGCACTGATGTGAACGAACACGTCTTGGCCGCCATCGTCGGGCTGGATGAAGCCGAAGCCTTTGGTCGCGTTAAACCACTTCACGGTTCCCATGCTCATGGGGGTAGTCCCTTCTCAGATAACACAATGTCAGAGCCCGCTTGCGCGGACAGGTTAGATCGAATTTTTGGAAGGGTCGTCAGCGTGTCTGAACCGGCTGTACCGGTGGATGCTAATGTCGTCCGGCCGAAAATCGATTAATTCATTTTATTGGAAACAGACCCCCAAAACAATGCTGACGTGCACGATTTTTTGATCCGCCGTGATGCTCACGGCGGATCAGCATACAGGTCGGAATTTCGGGTCTGCGCTCGCGCGCTGAGCCCCGACTAGCGGCGGCGGAACTGCCCGCCACGCTGCCCGGGACGCGGAGGTCCGCCCATCCCGCTCGGACGTTCGTCCTTGTGGCGGAAAATCAGTCGGCCCTTTTCGAGGTCATAGGGCGACATCTCCACCGTCACGCGGTCGCCCGCCAGAGTCTTGATGCGGTTCTTCTTCATCTTGCCGGCGGTGTAGGCGACGATCTCGTGTCCGGCGTCGAGCTGCACGCGGTAGCGCGCGTCGGGGAGGATTTCGGTGACCAGTCCTTCGAACTGGATCAGCTCTTCCTTAGCCATGAATTTCTCCAGGTCGTGGACGGCTAGTGCGAATGGGGTTTGCGGTTCGGTTGGCCATTCGGCCGACTCTCGCGGCGTAAAAAGGCAACGCCTTGTATCCCATCAGACGCTCCGGCGCTATGCGCGGAACGCTGTTCCGGACGGCCGTTTGGCGAAGAATGCGCCTTGCCTCCGGAGCGGCCGCGAGGAGCTGCCTTCGGGCCGCTGCCGGGCCTTCCGTCGCCCTGCTTGGCGGCACTGTGGTGGCGCCCGTCCGCATGCCTTTCGTCGGCACGTCGAGCGTCACCGTGGCGTCCCTCACCATGCCTTGCGCCTTGCTGACGCTGGCCCGGACGGCCCGGCCGACCCTGTCGTTGCTGCTGCGGGGGAGGGCCCGCATCGCGGCGCCCGGCGTCGGTGCGGCGATCCTCACGCGGCAGCGCCACTTTGATCAGCCGCTCGATGTCGCGGAGATAGCTGAGTTCCTCGCCGCCTGCGACCAGCGAGATCGCGGTGCCCTCGGCACCCGCGCGCGCGGTGCGGCCGATGCGATGCACATAGGTCTCCGGCACGTTGGGCAGGTCGAAATTGATGACATGGGTGATGCCGTCGACATCGATGCCGCGCGCGGCGATATCGGTGGCGACCAGCGTGCGGATTTCACCGGTGCGGAACTGGGCAAGCGTCCGTTCGCGATGGTTCTGCGACTTGTTGCCGTGGATGGCGCTGGCGGGTATGCCGGCCTTCTCGAGCGTCTTCACCACTTTGTCTGCGCCGTGCTTCGTGCGGGTGAAAACCAGTGCGCGATTGACCTGCTCCTGCTTCAACAGCTGGGCGAGGAACGCCGGCTTGGCGGAGAAATCGACCTGAATGATCCGCTGCTGGATGCGCTCCACGGTCGAGGAGACCGGGGTTACTGCGACGCGGGCGGGGTCGCGCAGCATGGCGTCGGCCAGCTCGGCGATGTCCTTCGGCATGGTGGCCGAGAAGAACAGCGTCTGCCGCTTGATCGGCAGCTTGGCGACGATTTTGCGGATGTCGTTGATGAAGCCCATGTCGAGCATGCGGTCGGCTTCGTCGAGCACGAGGAATTCGACGCTGCCAAGCTTCAGTCCGTTGCTCTGCACGAGGTCGAGCAAACGGCCGGGGGTGGCGACCAGCACCTCGACGCCCTGCATCAGCGAGCGGACCTGACGGCCCATCGGCACGCCGCCGATGGCGAGGGTCGAGGACAGGCGGATGTGGCGGCCATAGGCGTTGAAGCTGTCGAGGATCTGGCCGGACAGCTCGCGGGTCGGCGACAGCACCAGGACGCGGGCCGTCTTCGGCTGCGGCTTGATGCGATTCTCGAGCAGGCGGTGCAGGATCGGCAGCGCGAAGGACGCAGTCTTGCCGGTTCCGGTTTGGGCGATGCCGACGACGTCGCGGCCGGTCAGCGCGGTCGGAATCGTCTGGGCCTGGATGGGGGTGGGGGTGACGTAGTTCTCTTCGGTGAGAGCACGGGCGATGGGCTCGGCGAGGCCGAAATCCTGAAACGAAGTCAAAAGATGGGTTCTTTCCATGTCAAAAGCGGGCGCCCGGCGCATTCGGCGCGGCGCGCGCAAAAGGGTGTCGAGAGGGACACCTGCGTGTTTGGGGTGTCGGATGGCTTGATGGGATGGGGCAAGCCAGACGCCCGTAAGGGCTTAAGAACACGCGGCTCGCAACGGTCGCCTGATTCGCAAGAGACCTCAGCCCCCATATGGAACATTGAGGCGGCGCTTTCAAGGCACGCCCCACACAAACGGCGATCGCGGTGCAGAAATAGTTATGCCGGAAATTTAGCCAGAGGGAGAAATTTGCTCAGAAAATAACCTGCCTGCCGCATTCGCATACATTTGAATTGCTCAATGTTTAGGCGGTACCGTCGTGGCGACACTTCGTTTTCCGTCTATTTCTTCAACACACTCAAGTGCTTAGTAGGTGTCAAATCCATGGCACGGTTCTTGCGAATCCGTTAATCGCAGGCGGCCGTTGGGGCCGTTTCGCAGCGTTTTTCACGTCTGCGTCAGGGAGATGAGACACTCATGCATAGCAAATCCACTCACGATATAGCGGCGCCATTTAGCCGCCGTGGCGTTCTCGCCGCGACCGCCGGACTGATGCTTGGTCTGGCTTCCATTTCTGGTGCGAAGGCCGCGGACGACACCATCAAGGTCGGCGTACTTCATTCCCTCTCCGGCACCATGGCCATCAGCGAGACCACGCTGAAGGACACTATCCTCTTCCTGATCGACGAGCAGAACAAGAAGGGCGGCGTCAACGGCAAGAAGCTCGAAGCCGTCGTCGTCGATCCCGCTTCCAACTGGCCGCTGTTCGCCGAGAAGGCGCGCGAGCTCATCACCAAGGACAAGGTTTCGGTCGTGTTCGGCTGCTGGACCTCGGTGTCACGCAAGTCGGTGCTCCCGGTGTTCAAGGAGCTGAACAGTATCCTGTTCTACCCCGTGCAGTACGAGGGCGAGGAGAGCGAGCGCAACGTGTTCTACACCGGCGCCGCGCCGAACCAGCAGGCGATCCCCGCCGTCGACTATCTGATGAAGGACGAGAAGGTGAAGCGCTGGGTGCTCGCGGGCACTGACTACGTCTATCCGCGCACCACCAACAAGATCCTGGAAGCCTATCTGAAGTCCAAAGGTGTCGCCCAGGAAGACATCATGATCAACTACACGCCGTTCGGTCATTCCGATTGGCAGACGATCGTGGCCGACATCAAGAAGTTCGGCTCGGCCGGCAAGAAGACCGCAGTGGTCTCGACCATCAACGGCGACGCCAACGTTCCCTTCTACAAGGAGCTCGGCAACCAGGGCATCAAGGCGAAGGACATTCCGGTCGTCGCGTTCTCGGTGGGTGAGGAAGAACTCGCCGGCATCGACACCAAGCCGCTGCTCGGCCATCTCGCCGCCTGGAACTACTTCCAGTCGATCAAGTCGCCGGAGAACGAGAAGTTCATCAAGGCGTGGCAGACCTACACCAAGAATCCGAAGCGCGTGACCAACGATCCGATGGAAGCGCACGTGATCGGCTTCGACATGTGGGTCAAGGCGGTCGAGAAGGTGAAGTCGACCGATCCGGACAAGGTGATCGATGCGCTCCCGGGCATCGAAGCCAAGAACCTGACCGGCGGCACCTCCAAGATGCTTCCGAACCATCACATCACCAAGCCGGTGTTCATTGGCGAAATCAAAGCCAACGGCCAGTTCGACGTGGTGTGGAAGACCCCGGGTCTTGTCGCGGGCGACGCCTGGTCGAAGGAGCTCGACGGTTCCAAGGACCTGGTCGGCGACTGGGTCGGCAAGAAGTGCGGTAACTTCAACACCAAGACCAACAAGTGCCTCGGTTCGGGCTCCTGATCCGGATCTGACGCTCCATTGCACGATCGGAGAAGGCGGCGATCCCGCCGCCTTCTCCACCCTTTTCTGCCGGGGTCTTTCACAGTGCCAGCCAATTTGTCCGCCCGCCTTTGTTCGCTCGTGCTCTCGTTGTTCCTGATCGCGTTCGCAATGCCGGCCTTGGCCGGCCCGTTCGAGGATGCGGTCGCAAAATTCGCCAACGACGATTATTCCGACACGGAAGAGGCGATCGGCGTGGTCGCAAGCAGCGGCAATACGCTGGCCTTTCCGATCATCAGCGCGCTCCAGGACGGCCGCCTCATGGCCGATCCTGACAGCAAGAAGGTTTACGTCACCGGCACCGACGGCAAGTCGATCGATGCCGCGACCGGTCAGGCCGTGGCCAGCGTGCCCGACAGTGCGAGCGCGGTCCGCCTCAACAACCGCCTGCGCCGCAGCGTCGATGCCGCGATCGGCAGCCTGACGCTGCAGTCACCCGATATCGGAGCACGTCTTCAGGCCGCGCAATCCGTCTTCAAGTCGCATGAGGAGACATCGCTCGAAGCCGTCGATGGCGCGCTCGCCAAGGAAACCAACCGATCCGTCAAGGCTGCGCTGGGCGACGCCCGCGCGGCGATCCTGTTGTTCAAGCCTGATGCCACCGAGATCGAGAAGCTCGAAGCCGTTGCCACCATCAAGGCGCGCGGTGACCAGGAGGCGATGGCGCTGCTGACGGGCATGGGCGACCAGCCGGCCTCGGTGACCAAGGCTGCTGCGAGCGCAATCGGCTCGATCCAGAGTTCGCTCGCGGTCTGGTCGATGGTGCAGAATGCCTGGTATGGCCTTTCGCTCGGTTCGGTGCTGCTGCTTGCCGCAATCGGCCTTGCCATCACTTTCGGCGTGATGGGCGTCATCAACATGGCCCATGGCGAGATGGTGATGATCGGGGCCTACACCACCTTCGTGGTGCAGGAGGTGATCCGCACCCGTTATCCCGGCCTGTTCGACTATTCGCTGCTGATCGCGGTGCCGCTTGCCTTCCTGGTGGCGGGCGCGCTCGGCGTCGTGATCGAGCGCAGCATCATCCGCTTTCTCTATGGCCGTCCGCTGGAGACGCTGCTGGCGACCTGGGGCCTGTCGCTGGTGCTCCAGCAGGCGGTGCGCACCATGTTCGGCCCGACCAACCGCGAGGTCGGCAACCCCTCCTGGATGAGCGGCGCGTTCGAGCTCGGCCAGATCACCATTACCTATAACCGGCTCTGGATCCTGGTCTTCACGCTCGCGGTGTTCGTCATTCTGCTCGCGATGCTGCGCTACACGGCGCTCGGGCTGGAGATGCGCGCGGTGACGCAGAACCGCCGCATGGCGGCCTCGATGGGCATCGCGACTTCGCGCGTCGACGCGCTCACCTTCGGCCTCGGCTCGGGCATTGCCGGCATCGCCGGTGTGGCGCTGTCGCAGATCGACAATGTCAGCCCCAATCTCGGCCAGAGCTACATCATCGACAGCTTCATGGTCGTGGTGTTCGGCGGCGTCGGCAATCTCTGGGGCACGCTGGTCGGCGCCTTCACGCTCGGCATCGCCAATAAATTCCTGGAGCCGGTCGCCGGCGCCGTGCTCGGCAAGATCGCCATCCTCGTTCTCATCATCCTGTTCATTCAAAAGCGGCCGCGCGGCCTGTTCGCGCTCAAGGGCCGTGCGGTGGAAGCATGACCCCTCACATGCTGACGCGATCGCTGGACCGCGGCGCCACGATCTTCCTTGCCGTCGTCGTGGCCTGCGGCATCCTCATCCCGCTCTCCAACCTGCTGCTGCCCGCGGGCTCGTTCCTGCAGGTGCCGACCTATCTCGTCGCGCTCTGGGGCAAATATGTCTGCTACGCCATCCTGGCGCTCTCGATCGACCTGATCTGGGGCTATTGCGGCATCCTCTCGCTCGGCCACGGTGCCTTCTTCGCGCTCGGTGGCTACGCGATGGGCATGTACCTGATGCGGCAGATCGGCAGCCGCGGCGTCTACGGCAACCCGATCCTGCCCGACTTCATGGTGTTCCTGAACTATTCGAAGCTGCCCTGGTACTGGTACGGCTTCGACATGTTCTGGTTTGCCGCGCTGATGGTGCTGATCGTGCCGGGGCTGCTCGCCTTCTGCTTCGGCTGGCTCGCCTTCCGCTCCCGCGTCACGGGAGTGTATCTGTCGATCATCACCCAGGCGATGACCTATGCACTGCTGCTTGCCTTCTTCCGCAACGATTTCGGCTTCGGCGGCAACAACGGCATGACCGACTTCAAGGACATTTTGGGGTTCAACGTGCAGGCCGAGGGCACGCGTGCTGCGCTGTTCGCGCTGAGCTGCCTGGCGCTGATCGCCGGCTTCCTGATCTGCCGCGCCATCGTCTCGTCCAAGCTCGGCAAGGTGCTGATCGCGGTGCGCGATGCGGAATCGCGCACGCGCTTCCTCGGCTACCGCGTCGAATCCTACAAGCTGTTCGTGTTCACGGTGTCGGCCTGCATGGCCGGCGTCGCCGGCGCGCTCTATGTGCCGCAGGTCGGCATCATCAACCCGAGCGAATTCGCACCGGGCAATTCGATCGAGGCGGTAATCTGGGTAGCGGTCGGCGGCCGCGGTACGCTGGTCGGCGCTGCGCTCGGTGCCGTCGTCGTCAACTACGCAAAGACGTTCTTCACCTCCGGCATGCTCGCGCCCTACTGGCTGTTCATGTTGGGTGCCATGTTCATCCTGGTAACGCTGCTGCTGCCCAAGGGCATCGTGGGCACTTTCAACGCCTGGTGGGACTCGTCGAAGGAAAGGCGCGACGCCGCGACCGTTGCGAGTGCCGCGGCCGAAGACGGCGTCGCCGAACCCAAAATGGCGGAGGAGGTGCAATGAACGTCATGGACACCCGCGCGACCTCCGCAATGCTGTATCTCGACGGCGTGCACGTCTCGTTCGACGGCTTCCACGCCATCAACAACCTCTCGCTGACGCTCGAGCCCGGCGAGATGCGCGCCATCATCGGCCCGAACGGCGCCGGCAAGACCACGATGATGGACATCATCACCGGCAAGACCAAGCCCGATGAAGGCACCGTGCTGTTCGACGGCGTCACCGATCTGACGCGGCTGGACGAAACCCGTATCGCCGAGCTCGGCATCGGCCGCAAATTCCAGAAGCCGACCGTGTTCGAGAGCCAGACCGTGCAGGACAATTTGCTGCTCGCGCTCAATGTCGACCACAGCGTCAAGGGTACGCTGTTCTGGCGCGGCAGCCGGGCGGAATCCGAACAGATCGACAAGGTGCTGGAGACGATCCGCCTCACCGATGCCCGCCACCGTCTCGCCGGCAGCCTCAGCCACGGCCAGAAGCAGTGGCTCGAGATCGGAATGCTGCTGGCGCAGGATCCGAAACTGCTCCTCGTCGACGAGCCCGTTGCTGGCATGACCGACGTCGAGACGCATCTCACCGCCGAGCTGCTCAAGGAAATCAACAAGACCCACACCGTGATGGTGGTCGAGCACGACATGACGTTCGTGCGCGAGCTCGGCGTCAAGGTCACTTGCCTGCACGAGGGTACCGTGCTCGCTGAAGGCACCATCGACCAGGTCTCGTCCAACGAGCGGGTCATCGAAGTGTATTTGGGGCGGTGAGCGATGCTTGAGGTCAAGGACATCAACCTGTTCTACGGCGCGGCGCAGGCGCTGCGCGGCGTGTCGATCGCGGCCGAGCCCGGCAAGGTCACCTGTGTGCTCGGGCGCAACGGCGTCGGCAAGACCTCGCTCCTGCGCGCCATGGTCGGGCAGTACCCGATTTCCTCGGGCGCGATCGTGCTCGACGGCAGCGATATCACCGGCCTGAAGCCCTATGAGCGTGCGCGCAAGGGCATCGGCTTCGTGCCGCAGGGGCGCGAGATATTTCCGCTTCTGACCGTCGAGGAAAATCTCAAGACCGGCTTCGGCCCGCTCAGGCGCGAGGACAAGCACATTCCGGACGACGTGTACTCACTGTTCCCGGTGCTGCAATCCATGCTCGGCCGGCGCGGCGGCGACCTCTCCGGCGGTCAGCAGCAACAGCTCGCGATCGGGCGCGCGCTGGTGATGCGACCAAAGCTGCTGCTGCTCGACGAGCCGACGGAGGGCATCCAGCCCTCGATCATCAAGGACATCGGCCGAGCCATCTCGTACCTGCGCAACCTCGGCAACATCGCCATCGTGCTGGTCGAACAATATCTCGACTTTGCCTGCGAACTCGGCGACAGTTTTGCGGTGATGGATCGCGGCGCGGTGAAGTTCACCTGCGACCGCTCCAATCTCGACGCGAGCGAAATCAGCCGCCAGATGGCGCTGTAGGCCATTCTGCCGCGACCGGCTGGGGAGGCGGATGCGCAGCGACGTTTCAGCGACATCTTCAGTGTTCGACGCCAACCGGGCCCGCGGCGCGGTGCGCTTCGAGGTCCACGCGCGCGACGGTGTGACGCGTCGCGGGATCTTGCATGAGTCCGGCTCCCTGCGCGTACGCTTCCCTTCGCCGGAGGACGAAGGGCTCTCCGGCGTGTTCGTCAACACCGCCGGCGGTGTCGCCGGCGGCGATCGCTTCGACATCGAGATCGCGGCCGCGGATCGTGCGAAGCTGACGCTGACCACGGCGGCCGCGGAAAAGGTCTACCGCGCGCCAGGGCAGGCGGCGGAGCTCAATATAGCGCTGAAGGTTGCTGCAGGCGCGCATCTCGGCTGGCTGCCGCAGGAGACGATCCTGTTCAACCGGGCGCGCGTGCAGCGCCGCTTCGACATAGACCTCGATGCGACTGCCTCGCTCCTGCTGTGCGAGATCGTGGTGTTCGGCCGTACCGCGATGGGCGAACGGATGGAGCAGGGCGAGTTCGTCGACCGCTGGCGGCTGCGTCGCGGGGGCAAGCTAGTATTCGCCGAGACCGTCAGGCTCGACGGCAATATCGGCGCAAAGCTTGCGCGATCGGCGGTGGCCAAGGGCGGCGCTGCGATCGGCACGGCGCTGATCGTGCCCGGCGACGAGGCCCTGATCGAGCGTCTCCGCGAGGTCTCGGAATCCTTCGCCGGCGAGGTCGGGATATCCGCCTGGAATGGCTTTGCAATGGCGCGGTTCTGTGCCCAAGATGCGGCGCGGTTGCGCGGCGACATGATGGCCGTATTGGCGCGCACCGGTGCGGCGCTGCCGCGGCTCTGGCTGAATTGACGAAGTGAACGGAAGAGATTTCGTATGAACCTGTCTCCGCGCGAAAAGGACAAGCTTCTGATCTCGATGGCGGCGATCGTGGCCCGCCGCCGGCTGGATCGCGGCGTCAAGCTCAACCATCCGGAGGCGATCGCGCTCATCTCCGATTTCATCCTCGAAGGCGCACGGGACGGCCGCACCGTCGCCGAGTTGATGCAATCGGGTGCGCAGGTTCTCACCCGCGAGCAGGTGATGCCGGGCATTCCCGAGATGATCCACGACATCCAGGTCGAGGCGACCTTTCCGGACGGGACCAAGCTCGTCACTGTGCACGAGCCGATCAGGTAGGAGAGAAGCATGATCCCCGGCGAACTCTTCATCCAGGACGGCGAGATCGAGCTCAATGCCGGCCGCAAGACCGTGACGCTGACGGTCGCCAACACCGGCGACCGCCCGATCCAGGTCGGCTCGCACTATCATTTCTTCGAGACCAACCCGGCGCTGAAGTTCGATCGCAAGAAAGCCCGCGGCATGCGCCTCGACATCGCCGCCGGCACCGCGGTCCGCTTCGAGCCGGGCCAGACCCGCGACGTCCAGCTCGTCGCGGTGGCCGGCAAGAAGACCATCTACGGCTTCCGCGGCGACGTGATGGGGAAGCTGTGAAATCCACAGGAACGAGCGTGGCGCGCCACGGTTGAGGCGAAAACGGAGGACTTTGCCATGCTGTCACCTGTCCGCCTCGTCTCCGAAGCCGCCGAACTCGCCGCGCGCCGCCACAACGGCATGGCGCGCAAGGGCCGCGGTCATGAGCCTTACATCAACCACCTCGCCGAGGTCGCGAACCTGCTTGCGATCGCGACCGACGGCGCCGACGCCGAACTCGTTGCCGCCGGCTGGCTGCATGATGCGATCGAGGACACCGACACCACGCGCGAGGAGCTCGTGCAAAAATTCTCCGACCGTGTCGCGTCGCTTGTCGAGGAATGCACCGACGATATGAGCCTGCCGAAGCCGGAGCGGCGGCGGCGCCAGGTGCTCGACGCACCGGAAAAATCGGCTGGCGCCAGGCTGATCAAGATCGCCGACAAGATCAGCAATATCGGCGCGCGCGTGCATTCCGATCCGACGGCCGAGGAACGTGACGACCTGGTCGATTACACCGACTGGGCCGAGCAGGTTGTCGCCGGTTGCCGCGGCGGCAACTCTTGGCTCGATACGACATTCGACGACATGGTGCTCACAGCGAGGACCTCGCTGTGAACACCGATCCAGAATTCAAACGCAAACGGGGCTTGTGATGTCCGTCAAAATAAAGCGTTCCGTCTATGCCGACATGTTCGGCCCGACCACCGGCGACAAGGTGCGGCTGGCCGACACCGACCTCATCATCGAGGTCGAGAAGGATTTCACCACCTACGGCGAGGAAGTGAAGTTCGGCGGCGGCAAGGTGATCCGCGACGGCATGGGGCAGTCGCAGGTCACCAACAAGCAGGGCGCGGCCGACACCGTCATCACCAATGCGCTGATCGTCGATCATTGGGGCATCGTGAAGGCCGACGTCGCGATCAAGGACGGCATGATCGCCGGGATCGGCAAGGCCGGCAATCCCGACATCCAGCCGGGTGTCACCATCATCATCGGCCCCGGCACCGACGTGATCGCGGGTGAAGGCAAGATCCTCACCGCCGGCGGCTTCGACAGCCACATCCATTTCATCTGCCCGCAGCAGATCGAGCACGCGCTGATGTCGGGCGTCACCTCGATGCTGGGGGGCGGCACCGGTCCCTCGCATGGTACGTTCGCCACCACCTGCACGCCGGGGCCTTGGCACATGGGGCGGATGATCCAGTCGTTCGACGCCTTCCCGGTCAATCTCGGCATCTCCGGCAAGGGCAACGCCTCGCGGCCCGCCGCGCTGGTCGAGATGATCAAGGCCGGCGCCTGTGCGCTGAAGCTGCACGAGGACTGGGGCACCACGCCGGCTGCGATCGACACCTGCCTGTCGGTCGCCGACGACTACGACATCCAGGTGATGATCCACACCGACACGCTCAACGAATCCGGCTTCGTCGAGGATACGATCAAGGCGTTCAAAGGCCGCACGATCCACGCCTTCCACACCGAGGGCGCCGGCGGCGGTCATGCCCCTGATATCATCAAGGTCGCAGGGCTGAAGAACGTGCTGCCGTCCTCGACCAACCCGACGCGGCCCTTCACGCGCAACACCATCGACGAGCATCTGGACATGCTGATGGTGTGCCACCACCTCGATCCCTCGATCGCGGAAGATCTGGCGTTCGCCGAAAGCCGCATCCGCAAGGAGACCATCGCGGCCGAGGACATCCTGCATGATCTCGGCGCGCTCTCCATGATCTCCTCGGACTCCCAGGCCATGGGCCGCCTCGGCGAGGTCATCATCCGGACCTGGCAGACCGCCGACAAGATGAAGAAGCAGCGCGGGTCGCTGCCGCAGGACAAGGGCAAGGACAACGACAATTTCCGCGTCAAGCGCTACATTGCCAAATACACGATCAATCCCGCGATCGCGCATGGCGTTTCGAAGCTGATCGGCTCGGTCGAGAAGGGCAAGCTCGCCGATCTCGTGCTGTGGTCGCCGGCCTTCTTCGGTGTCAAGCCGGACTGCGTCGTCAAGGGCGGCATGATCGTCGCGGCTCCCATGGGCGATCCCAACGCCTCGATCCCGACCCCGCAGCCGGTGCATTACCAGCCGATGTTCGGCGCCTTCGGCAAGGCGATGACCGCGTCCTCCGTGGTGTTCACCTCGAAGGCCGCGATCACCGGCGGCCTCGCGCGCAAGCTCGGCATCGACAAGAAGCTCTATGCGGTCCAGAACACCCGCGGCAGGATCTCGAAGAAGAGCATGATCCACAACGACGCCACGCCCAATATCGAGGTCGATCCGGAGACCTATGAGGTCCGTGCCGACGGCGAGCTTTTGACCTGCGCCCCCGCCGAGGTGCTGCCGATGGCGCAGCGATATTTCATGTACTGAAATAGCGCCTCAACGCATGTCCCAGGACCATGTCGTGGTCGCATATCGGAGACAGCTTTTCCGGTTTTGCGTTCGATCCCGCCTGGTCTAAGGTCCCGCCGGGTATCTGAAGCCCAGAAGAAAAGCCGGGAGGATTTCTCGTGATCTATGTCGTCGCCACCTTGACCATCAAGCCTGAAACGCGCGCCGAATTCATTGCAGCCGCCACCGCCTGCATCAAGGAGACGCGGAAAGAGCCCGGCAATATCGCCTATGATCTGCATGAGAGCGTCACCGATCCCGCCAAGATGGTGTTCGTGGAGCAGTGGGAGAATGCCGAGGCGCTGGTGCCGCATCGCGCCATGGAGCACATGAAGACGTTCGGCCGCGTTGCGGTGAAGTGTTTTACGGCGCCGCCAAAGATCGAAGTGATCACGCCCGAGAAGGTCGAGACACGGTAACGGGGTAAAAAGCGCATGATCCGGGCGACGCAGGTCAGGGGACAACACCGTTTCGCGGAAGCGCCGGCGGATACGGTCGTGCTCGATTTCGACGATCGACACCGCCGCCGCATGGCGATGACGGGAACGCGGGGGCTCGAGTTCCTGCTCGACCTGGAGAATGCCGTCGCACTGCGCGGCGGCGATGCGCTGGTGTTGGAGGACGGCCGGCTGGTCGAGGTGGTCGCAGCGCCCGAGCCGCTGCTCGAGATCCGCGGCCACGATCCGCACCACCTTATTCGCGTCGGCTGGCATCTCGGCAATCGCCACCTGCCGACGCAGATCATGGCCAAGGGCCTGCGCATCCGCCGCGACCACGTCATCGCAGCCATGGTGAAGGGCCTCGGCGCGCGCGTGATCGAGATCGAGGCGCCGTTCGATCCCGAGGGCGGCGCCTATGCCGATGCCGGTCGTGCGCATGGACATGACGACCACGCGCATCACGATCATGACCATGATGATCATCATGATCATCATGGTCATGATCACCACCATGATCATGCCGCACATGGCGACGGTCACGATCACCATCACCACGACGAGCATTGCGATCACCCCGACCATCACCATGGCCACAAGCATGCTCATGACCACAAATGAGCCGGTCGCGGCCCGCGACCTCGCGGAGCGCGAGGCGGCGGCGCTGTACCGGCTGATGACCTGGCTGTCACCCGCGTTTCCCGTCGGCGGCTTTTCCTACTCCAGCGGCATCGAATGGGCGGTCGAGGCCGGCGACATCACCGAGACCGCGTCGCTGGCGGACTGGCTCGACGCGATGCTTCGCGATGGCTCCGGCTTCTGCGATGCGACGTTTCTGGTCCACGCCTATCGCGCCACTGAAGCGGGCGAGGGCGACACCTTGAGCGATATCGCCGAGCTCGCCGCGGCCTTCGTGCCGTCGCGCGAGCGGCAGCTGGAGACGACGTCGCAGGGCCGTGCCTTTATCGATATCGCCCGCGCCGCATGGGATGCCGACGGGCTGGACGGCATGGTTGCGGCATGCCGCACGCCGCTGGTCTATCCCGTTGCCGTTGGCGTGGTCGCCGCGGTGCACGGCGTGCCGCTGGGGCCGACGCTGCACGCCTTCCTGCATGCGCTTGTCTCGAACTGGATCTCCGCGGCCAGCCGGCTCATTCCGCTCGGCCAGACCGACAGCCAGCGCGTGCTGGTGAGGCTGGAAGCCGCGGTTGCCGCGACGGCGAATCGTGCGCTGGGTGCGATGTTGGACCATCTCGGTGGCGCGACGTTTCGCGCCGACCTCGCCAGCCTGCGGCACGAGACGCAATATACGCGGCTGTTTCGGTCATGAGCAGGGTGAGCTGCTTTCCGCCGTCGTCCTGGCGAAAGCCAGGACCCATAACCACGAGTGCGCGTGGCTGTGCACAGATGTGGCTGCAGCGTACCGTGACAATCGGGTTCAGTGGTAATGGGTCCTGGCTTTCGCCAGGACGACGATAGGAAAGACTCAATGCCTACTTCTCACGGCCCCTTGCGTGTCGGCATCGGCGGTCCGGTCGGATCGGGCAAGACCGCGCTGATGGACCTGCTCTGCAAGACCATGCGCGAGCGCTACGACATCGCCGCGATCACCAACGACATCTACACCAAATGGGATGCGGAATTCCTCGTGCGCTCGGGCTCGCTGACGCCGGATCGCATTGCCGGAGTCGAGACCGGCGGCTGCCCGCACACCGCGATCCGCGAGGACGCCTCGATGAATCTCGCCGCGGTGGCGGATATGCGCGCCAAGTTTCCGGGGCTCGATCTCGTGCTGATCGAATCCGGCGGTGATAACCTCGCTGCCACTTTTTCCCCGGAGCTCGCCGATCTCACCGTTTACGTCATCGACGTGGCGGCCGGCGACAAGATCCCGTCCAAGGGCGGGCCAGGCATCACCCGGTCCGACCTCCTTGTGATCAACAAGATCGACCTGGCGCCCTATGTCGGCGCCTCCCTGGAAAAGATGGAGACGGACGCCAGGCGCATGCGGGGCGAGCGGCCGTTCGTCATGACCAACCTGAAGAAGAGCCAGGGGCTGGACCACATCATCGGCTTCATTGAGGCCAAAGGCGGCTTGAAACGGGCCGGCTGACCGGCGCGACGACCTAACGCAGGCGTTTCCCCCGTTAACGCGTTGGGCAGAGCCGTGTCCGCGGAACAAATTTCGGTCACGGCAATTGATTACCTCCGGTGCCCGGAGCAAATCCACCCGGCCCGACCATCGGCGGGCCGATTTAAGCTTCTCAGGCGACCAAGTTGCGTACCGATGCCTCCTCCTTCATTATCCCGGCCATTGGGGTCCACCCTGTTTCGGCACGTGCCCGTTCGAGCGGCGTCCATATGCTCCGTGTTTATTGCCGACCTCCAGCTTTCGCCTGAGTAGTCGCGTGGTCCGGCTGGGTTTCATCATCGGCTTCATTGCTCTTCTCGGAGCCCTGCTCTCCGGGCTCGCGGCTTATCGCGTCCACGACCAGGAGCTGGCGCTGGACCGGATCGCGCTGGCGCGCGCGATCGATGTCCATGCAAGCCTGGTCCAGGACCGGCTCACCGAGCGCGAACTGCTCGCGCGGGTTGCCTCCGGCCTGTTCCGGGCGCCGTCGGTGCTCAAGCCTAACATGCTCGAGCCGCTGCGCTCGGCCATCTACGCCTTCAAGACCGATTTCGTGGTGGCGGGCTGGGTCGCCCGCCTGAAGCCGAACGAGCTTGCCGCAGCGCAGGCCGCCATCGCGAGCGCCGGCTTTCCCAATCCGCGAATCCGCAGCTATGACGACAAGCCGATCGATCCGGCAGGTGTTACCCAGCCGATCGACGTGCTGATGGATCTCGAGCCGCGCAGCAACGAGACCAAAGGGCTGCCCGGCCGCAGTTACGACCAGGACCAAGTGCGCGGCGCCATGCTGGCGCGCGCCAGAGTGGAGAAGAGGTCGGTTGCCTCGGAACCGGTTGCCCTCCTGCGTAGCGGCGGCCCGATCGGCATCATTGTGGCCGCTCCCGTCATCCCAGAGGGCGCGACGGAGCCGGCGGGCTTCATCACATTTTCCTACGAGCTTTCCTCCCTGATGCTGACCAACGACGACATGTCGTTGTTCGCGGTCGCGTTGAAGGATCCGCGCCGCGAGGGTGGTGAGCTCGTCGCCAACGATCAAGGCGTGGTCTCGGCCCGCACGACGGCGGCCGATGGGCCGGCCCCGTCGGCGACGCGCACGGTGAGCTTCGGTGGTCGCGACTGGCAGCTCGGCTATTACGCCAAGACCAATTCGGCGCGCCGCGCCGAGCAGACTGCGATCATCGTGGCGGCAATCGGCCTTGCGATCACCGCGATGGTGTGCGGCCTGTTCGGCTATGTCGCCTACAACAATTTGCGGCTCAGCCGGGAAATCCAGGTCAGAATCGGCTTCGAGCGCCGGCTGACGGCTGTCATCGACGAGCTCAACCACCGGGTCAAAAACATCCTGGCGGTGATCCAGTCGATCGTGACCCGTACGCTGCGCCATGGCTCCGACATCGATGTCGCGCGCGAGCTCCTGATCGGCCGCATCCATGCCATGTCCAACGTCGTCTCGCTGCTCAGCGAGAGCCAGTGGCAGGGCGTCAAGCTGAAGGGCCTGTTCGAGGCGCGCGCCATCCCGCATGCCGACCGCATCGCCGTTACCGGTCCTGACATCGCAGTCAGCGCGCGCGCGGCGCAGAGCCTGTCGCTGCTGTTCTTCGAGCTCGCCTCGCACTCCGACGAGGGCCTATCGCTGGTCGGCAAGCATCCGCACATCACTGCCAATTGGACGGTGACCAACGAGGGGGCCGGCGAGGTCTTCTATTTCCGCTGGGAGGAGTTCAACACCAGCGAAGCGACGCGCCGCCCCGATTCCGATTTCGGCCTGATCCTGCTCGACCGCGTCGCGCCCGAGGCGCTCGGCGGCACCGCCAAGCGCTATTTCACCGACGTCTCCTATGTCTACGAGCTGACCGCGCCGATGGAGACGGTAGAGGACATGACCGAGCGCGACCGTACCGACAAGCTGTCAGCACCGATCCGGCCGGCGCGGTAATTCGAGGCTGGAGTTCGCTCGAAAACGCCTAGCTCTTCGGCCGCAGCACGAGGTCAACCAGAGTCCGCGCGTAAGCCGGCGTGATCGGCGCGATGCCGAAGACGTAGCGGTAGAACAGGCCGCCATAGATCGCGTCGTAGAGATCCTGGGGCGGAGCTTCCGCCAGAATGCTGCCGTCGCTCTGGCCCGCGGCGATCATCTCGATCAGCGCGTCGCGCCGGAATTGCAGATAACGGGCGTAGAACAGCTCCGCCGAGCCGGTCTTGGAGATGCATTCGGAGATGACGGCGAGCTGGACTTTGCCGAACTCGCCCTGGAGCGCTTCGGCATAGGCCGCGGCATGGCGGCGTGCGCGCGCGGCGGGGCTGCCCGAGCTTGCAGGCGGCAGCGGCAGCATCTGCGCGGCATGGTGAAGGAAGGCGTCGATCAGCAAGGCTTCGCGGGACGGCCACCATTTGTAGATCGTCATCTTGGAGACGCTGGAGTGGCGTGCGATCGCGTCGATGGTGGTGGCGGCAAGCCCGGTGGTGGCCATCAGCGCATAGGCGCTTTGGAGAATGGCGTTGGTGGTCTCGATCGACCTTGGCCGGCCGCGCCGGGGCGCGCTGTCGGCTCCCTCACTCCCGCCATTCGCCATCACCACGCCCGGCCTCCTCGCGCAATCCGCTGCCGCTCCGCATAGCCCAGCCGTGATGGCCGGCCTAGCGGAATCGGAAGGTGCGGGGTTAGGCCTGCTGCCGCAAGGCCGCGGGCAGGTCCTGCCGCTTCGACCAGGCGATGTAATATGCGACCGCGGCCATCGCCGCGAAGCCCGCCAGACTCACGGCGATCTGCATCACCACCAGATTCGCGCCGGTAATCAGGATGAGATGGCCAGCAAGTGACAGGAACACGCCGACGCAGAACACCGCGAGCCACTCCTCGCCGCATCGGATGACCGCCCGTAGCGATCTCCATTGCAGGCCGGGATGATCGGCCGGGACGAGATGTGTAGCGATGAAAGCGAGCGCGAGGAAGTGGACCACGCGATAGGGTGCGAGGTTTTCCTTGTCGGTCGGCGTGATATTGTCCAGCACGATGTCCGGCAGGTAGGCGGCAAGCGCCGGCGAGTGGCGCATTAGCGTGATCGCCAGTGCGAATACGAGATAGGCGCCCGCAAGCACGCGCAGCCAGGACAAGCCGTGCAGCGCGCGGCCCGACGCACCCGTCACGGCAAACCAGCCGCCCAGCACCATCAGCATCTGCCAGCAGAACGGGTTGAAGGTCCACTCCTGGTCCGGATAGACCCGGAAATTCCAGTCGAACCAGCGCGCCGCAACGTAGAGCGCGACCGATGCCGCAAGCGTCAGGTTCGGCCGCCGCAACAGCCCCCACAGCGCGAACGGAAAGAAGGCCATCAGCGGGATCATCAGCTGCAACAGGTCGAGATTCAGCGGCTCCTCCTGGAGCACGAGGCCACGCACCAGGATGCGCAGCGGGTGCTCGAGAATTCCCGATATGTTGTATTCGTGGATGATCTCGGGCGCCATCGATTGCGAGGCGACATAGGCGATGGTGTCGATATAGATCACGAACAGCACGACATAGGCGGCATACAGCCGCCAGACGCGGCGAAAGATGCGCGTCGCCGCGACGACGTAGCCGCGCTCCAGTGCGATCCTGCCGTGAATAATCGCGACGCCATAGCCCACCACGAACACGAACAAGTCTGCGGCGCCGCTGAAGCCGAAGTTGCGCAGCGTCAGCAAATTGACGACGTTGTTCGGGATGTGGTCGACGAAAACCGACCAGTTGGCGATACCGAGCGTCAAATAGAGCCGGGGGTCATGATGGAATGCGGCGAGGTTCGCCTGGACGGACGGTTTCATCGAGAAAATGGCTTTTGGAATCAGGGGCGCTGCTTTTAGCGGCAACCGCCTGCCTGTCCGAGTAGCGTTTGCGTGATGGCGCAGGCAAACGGCCGGACGGCGCCAAATCTGACGCCGGGCCGCCGGTACCTATTCGATAGATGCGTTCGCGCGACTTCTGACGAAATATTCTAACCCGCGGTAGCTGCTACTCGGCAGGTTCGGCCGAGGCCTCGTCGGGTGCGCCGGCGCGGCTCGCCATGATTCCGAGCGCGACGCCGCCGATCGCCAGGATCGGCAACAGCCGCTTGATCCCGACGGCGCGAACGATCTGGAGTCCGGTGGCGAGCAGCATGGGGTCCGCGAGCATGTTCGAGGCCGCCGACTTCGTGGCGCGCTCGGCTACGATATGAGCTTGCTTGCGCAGCTGCCGTTTGTAGACCCAATAGCTTACCGCCGCGGTCAGGGTCAGCAGAAAGAAAATGCCTGCACCGGCGAGGCAGGCCTGCACCGGACCATATTTGTTGAGCACCGAAATGAATGCCGCCGCGCACAGGAAGCAGGTGGTGATGAAGAGCGCGAACGCCGCGCCTGCTGCCAGCGAGGTCAGCCGCACGGTGGTGCCGGTGGATGCACTGATCCCGTCGATGATGCGCTGAAACATGGTCTTGCTCCTCAGATCCCCACAAGCCGGCACCGGCGGCGCCGCTGCGCCACCGTCTCGATACAAGTTCGCGACCTCAGCGGCGCCAGGCCGCGCCGATCAGGAAGCCGATGCCGAGCGCGAGCCCGACGGTCGCGAGCGGCCGCTGGCTGATCGCGTCCTCCAGCGTCTCCTCGATCGAGCCGTAGGCCTCCTGTGCGGCGTCCATCATCGCGCTGCCGCGCTCCGACATGTCGTCGATCGCGGAATCCACGTTCTCGCGCGCCTGGCGATAGCCGCGGCGGGCCTGCTTGCCGGAGGAGTTGGCAAAAGTATTGAGCGCGTCGGTGATCTGATCGGTGAGGGCGGCGATATCGCTTTTCACGGCTGCTACATCCTTCTCGAGGCGTTCTCGGGTGGCTTTGTCGGTCCAGTCTCTCATCCCGGCTTCGGCGTTGGTGGTGGACATCAGGGGCTCCGAGCTGTTGACGGTTGAGACAGCCGGGAAACGTTTCGTCGTCGGGTAAGTTCCGTTCACGGAAACCGCTCAGTCCTGCGGGAGCTGCGGCGAATCCTGCGGCAACAGATGCTCCTTCAGGATCAGGGCGACGATCAGCAGCGGCGACGACAGGAACGCGCCCATCGGGCCCCACAGCCAGGTCCAGAACGCCAGCGCCAGCAGCACCGCCAGCGCATTGAGCGCCAGCCGCCGGCCGATGATGGTGGGCGTAACGAAATGTCCCTCCAGGAAGGTGATGCCGCCAAAGGCGAGCGCCGCCATCAGGCCGCCGCTGACGGTCGGGAAGGTGACCAGTCCCACCACGACCAGAATGGCGAACATGGCGACCGGTCCGATGATCGGAATGAAATTGAGGGTGGCCGCGAGCGCGCCGAGGCCAGCCGGATTGGGCATTCCGGTGAGGGCGCAAACGAGGCCGGCGGCGACGCCGACGCCGACATTGATGAGGGTCACGGTCAAGAGATAGTTGCCGAGATGGACCTCGATCTCGTTGAGGATGCGAAGGGTGCGCAGCCGTGCCTCATGATCGCTGAAGGTCATGATCATCGCCCGTCGCAGGTCTCGCCAGCTGGCGATGAACAGGATCAGGGTGACGAAGAACAGCAGGAATTCGGTAAAGGTCGGTGACAGGAATTCGATCGTCGGCTGCACCCAGTCGAACTTCGGCATCTGGAAGCTTGGCAATCCCTCCGAGCCGCCGAGCATCATCTGCAGCTCTCGCCACAGCGCCAGCGGCCGGTCGAACACGTGGACTTTGTCTTTCAACTGCGCGCCGAGTTCGGGCAGGCGCGAGCTCCATTCCATCGCTGGCGAAGCAATGAGCGCTACGATGAACCCGACTACGGCGGTCACCGCGAACACGATCAGCGCGGCCGCGAGGCTCCGCGGCACTTTCCGTTTCTCCAGGAAGGTCGCTGCCGGCGAGAGCATCGTGCCGGTGACGAACGCCATCACGACCGGCAGGAAGAACGCCTTGCCGACATAGAGCACCGCGACGATGGCGATGAGGAGCAGTCCGGCGAGCGAGAGGGCGACGAGTTCGGTGCGGCGGATCACCGGCGGAAGTTCGCCGTGGCTCTCGGGAAGCGGAGTGCCTTCGCCGTTGCCGGAAGTCATACGTTCACTGGGAAGGACGCGCACAATACCTCTCCGGCACGGAGTCTTCGGTCCGCGCGCCCATGACGAGGGGAGAACGTCCAAGCACCCTCCGGGTTCCATCGCGGCTTCGTGAAGAAATGCTCGCTTGACTGTGACGTCGCTGCTGCATCGCTGCGCGGAACTTGTATCGGCTCGGCCGCGTTGATCGACACAGCGCATCACCCAGATGCGGGCATTCAACGGGGCAGCACATGACAAAGTTCTCTGCAGTCCGACGCCGCTTATCGCCGCGCCGCATCACCGCATTCGCCTTCGCAACCGCTTTGCTGGCAGTGCCGTTTGGCGCCGCAAGCGCACAGACGCTGGGCTACACCTATCCGCAGGATCAGACCTACCCGCAGGGCCAGGGCTATTCGCAGGGCTATGCGAGCCCAGGCTATGCGAACCAAGGCTACGCAAGCCAAAACGCGCAGGCCGCCGACGAGGATGCCGCGCTACCCGATCGCCTGCGCAAGCAGATTGTCAGTTTCGACCGCAGCGAGCCGGCCGGTACCATCGTCATCGATACCAACAATACTTATCTCTACTACGTACTCGGCCAAGGCCGCGCCATCCGTTATGGCGTCGGCGTCGGGCGCGAAGGTTTCACCTGGTCGGGTGTGCAGAGCGTCAGCCGCAAGGCGGAGTGGCCGGACTGGCATCCGCCGGCCCAGATGATCGCGCGCCAACCCTATCTGCCTCGCTTCGTCGCTGGTGGCCCCGGCAATCCGCTCGGCGCGCGTGCGATGTATCTCGGATCGAGCGAATACCGCATCCATGGCACCAACGATCCCACGACGATCGGCAAGTTCGTTTCGTCCGGCTGCATCCGCATGACCAATGAGGACGTCACCGACCTGTTCAACCGCGTCAATGTCGGTGCAAAGGTCGTTGTGCTGCCGAAGAACGCGCCGCTGATGGCAAAAGGCGGGGATTCCGTGCGCAAGCGTCCGGCTGTGACGGCGCTGCCCTCGGGCCGGCAGGCGCTGAACATTTCGAATTCCGCCGTGAACTAAGTTGAGTGAGGTCACATGAAGAGACGTTCGATCGGCAAACTCGCCGGTGGCGTGGCGGCATTCGTCGCCGTTGCCTCCTTCGGCCTCGCGCTTACGCCATCTGCCCATGCGGAGGACTTTTTCTCGGCCCTGTTCGGCGGCTTCCGCGGGCGGGCGGCGCCCGAGATCCGCATGCCGTTCCAGACCGATGACGCGCCGCGCTACGACACGCCGCGCTATGACACGCCGCGCCAGCGGGCCTCCTATGGCGGCGGCACGGCCTATTGCGTGCGCGGCTGCGACGGACGGTATTTCCCGGCGCAGGGAAACGATTCCGAGAGCAAGGCGCAATCCTGCAAGAGCTTCTGCCCGGCCTCGGAGACCTCCCTGGTCTACGGTGGCAACATCGACGACGCGACGACGGACAAGGGGAAATCCTATTCCGACCTGCCGAACGCGTTCCGCTATCGCAATGAGATTGTCGCAGGCTGCACCTGCAACGGCAAGGATCCGGTCGGGCTCGCTCAGGTCAAGGTCGACGACGATCCCACCTTGCGCAAGGGGGACATCGTTGCGGGCGCCGACGGCTTGGTGGTCGCCAGCCGCAGTGCCAACGACCGCCGCGGCGTCGCGATGAATTTCTCCCCGCTGCCCGATTCGGTGCGCGCAAGATTCCGCCAGGTGCCGGTGGTGGCGAAGGAGTAGCGTCAACGTCGTCCTGGCGGAAGCCAGGACCCATTGCCCCAAATGCCGATCTTGCCCCCACACGGCTAACCACCGGCCTGCCCCTTGCAGAGTGCGGTGGCTATGGGTCCTGGCTTTCGCCAGGACGACACCGAAGCCTGTGTGGCTCTAGATACCCGCCCTATGCCGCGCGGATCTTGCCGAGGAAGTCGCTGACCTCATGGCCGAGCTGGCGGCTTTGGTTCTCCAGCATCTCGGAGGCGTGCTTCACGTTGTCGGCGGCAGCGGCAGCAGCGTCCGCATCGGATTTGACGCCGGTGATGTTGTCCGAGACGTTCTTGGTGCCCTGCGCCGCAAACTGGGTGCTGCGGGTGATTTCTTGCGTGGCCGCTCCCTGCTCCTGCACGGCGGCGGCAATTGCGGTTGCGACCTCGTTCACTTCGCCGATGATGCCGCCGATGGTCTGGATCGCGCTGATGGCGTCGCCCGCGACCTTCTGGATGTCGGCGATCTGCTCGGAGATCTCCTCGGTCGCCTTGGCCGTCTGGCTCGCCAGCGACTTCACCTCGGAGGCGACCACGGCAAAGCCGCGACCGGCTTCGCCGGCGCGGGCCGCCTCGATCGTGGCGTTGAGCGCGAGCAAATTGGTCTGCTGCGCAATGGTGTTGATCAGACCGACGACCTCGCCGATGCGGCCGGCCGATTTCTGAAGTCCCTGCACCGTGCCGTCGGTCTCGCGCGCCTGGGTCACGGCGCGGCTGGCGATGCCTGCGGCATGCGCGGCCTGCTGGCTGATGTCGTTGATCGAGGCGCTGAGCTCTTCCGCGGCGGCGGCGACGCTGTCGACGCTCATAGAGGCGTCATTGGAGGCCTTGCCTGCGACCTGCACGCGGTCGTTGGTCTGCCGCGACACCGCGGAGAGATCGCCCGAGGTCTTGCGCATTTCGCCGGAGGCTTCGCTCAATTCGCCGAGCGTCTTGCGCACCGCGCCCTCGAACTCGCCGACATAGGTCTCGACCGCGCGCTGGCGCGCGGAGGCGCCCGCATTGCGTTCGCGCTCCTGCGCCTCGATCGTGAGCTTCTCGTTGGCCTGCTGCTTGAAGGTCTCCAGCGCGCCGGCAAGCGCGCCGATCTCGTCGTTGCGATCGAGATAGCCGCTGTCGACGGCAAGGTCGCCGCCAGCGACCTTCAGCATGGCGTCCCGAATGGTGTTGAGCGGAGTGATGACGCGGCGGCTGACCAGCATGATCGCGCCGACGGCAAGCCCCACGGCGAGCGCCAGCAGCGTCAGCTGCACGATCAGTGCGCGCTGTGCGGTGCCGCGCTGCTCCTGCGTGTGGATCTTGGCAGCATCGAGCGCACCTTCTGCCACTGCGACCGCACTCGCCATGCGGCCGACCGTGAGCGGGCTCCATTGGTTCGCCGTCATCTCGGGCTTTTCACCCTTGACCAGCGCGTCCGCGAGACGGTCGCGCAAGGCCAGATATTGCGGCTCGAAATAGGAGGTCTTGGCGGAGGCCATCGCGGAGGCGAGCCCCGCCGGCAACTGCATGCCGGACGTCGACAACTCCAGCGCCTTCCACATTGCGCTCGTGCCGCCGACATGCTGGGTATAGGCGTAGCGGCCTTCCGGCGTGACCTTGCCGGCGGCAAGCCCGGTCGAGACGATCAGCGACGCCTCGCCTGCGGTATTGCGGAGCAGCCAGGCATTCTGCTTGATCGACAGGAGCTGGTCGATCGTGGCGTCCAGGTGATTGACCGTGGCTGCCAACGTGTTCGAGAGCTTGTCGAGCGTGTCGAGCAGGCCCTGCGTCGTCTCCATGTATTCCTTGGGCAGGCCGGCGCGGCGCTGGTCCTTCGGCTTGGCCACATCCTCCCAGAACTGCTTCTGCTCTTCGGTCAGCAATTTGAATAGACGCGCGAGCTCCGGCACCAGCGTACCCGATTGCGGAAAGTCCATGGCCGGCAGCAGCTCGATCGCGCGCGCCATGGCAGGCATTTGGGCATCGCGCAGGGCGCGCAGATATTTCTCGATCTCGCCGTCCATCGGCTCGGTCGCGTTCAGGAGGCGGACCGTGGTCGAGCGATCGGTGCGCAGATTGTGCATCGCCTTGAACAGATCGGCGGATGTGACGGCGATCTGCGAGATGCGGTTGGCGGTCTTCAGGCGATCCCAGGACTCGTAGGCGGTGAGCGAGAGTGCGATCACCACGCAGATCGATGTGATCGCGATCACCGCCTTCAGCAGCGCGGATACGGTCAGACGATTCAGCATCGAAGTCCCCAATTCCCATTAAAAAGTTCGTGAAGTCGCCCCCGGCAACATCGGAAAAAGGGGCACGCAAGACCAGGCAATCGCATGCCGTTTGTGGCTCAGGGCCCAAACGGCGACTGCATCTGAAAGGAAAAGGGTAAAGTTTTAGGCAGGCCGACTGACGGTAGAAGTACGGAATTACTAGAAGTTGCAGAGGGTTGCCTCAATGGAACCGGCACGAGAGTTGTGCGTTAAGAGAGCGTCAGCAACTGCCTAAAAGGGGGGTCCTAGCAATGTTGGTCGGCGTCCTCGTCACCTTTCTCGTCGTCATTCTCGTACTTTACCTCATCAACATGCTGCCGATGGACGGCCGCGCCAAGCAGATCGCGCGGGTGGTCGTCATCATCATCGGCATCGTCTCGCTGCTGAAATATCTGGCAGTATTCTAGCCCGCTTCGTAGCCCGGGTGGAGCGCAGCGCAATCCGGGTCTTGCCCCAAGCGATAGCGGCCCCGGATTACGCTTCGCTCCATCCGGGCTTCTGTAACGGGCCTTGGTTAGTCAATCCCTTTTTGCGGCATCCTCTCGCCGGGAACCTGCTTCTGTA